>DATLCA010000414.1:0-5959 GCA_035526605.1 Pyrinomonadaceae bacterium
AAGGAAAATGTAGATCTCGCCGCCGAACTTTCGAATACGGTCGATGATCCGTTTACGCGCGACCGGCTACTGATACTCGTCGCCGAAAAATGCGCGGAGATGTCCGACAACGAATACGCGATGCAGCTTGCGGATGCGGTCGAGGACCCCGGGCTCCGCGGTCAGGCGCTTGAACGGGTCGCGCTTCAGCAGGCGTCCAGGGGTGACTTCGACGCCGCTCGCGAGATTTCCAAAACGATGGAACATCCGGACAGTGTTCTCTTAGGCGTCGCCGCCGGGCAGGCCGCGAAGGGCCTCGACTCGGCCGCGAACGAAACCGTCGGGGAGATCGGTTTTCCGGGCCTCGCGGTAGCGGCGTATCACGAAATGGCGGCGGAGAGTCTTCATCGGGGCGAAGCCGAAAGGGCGGTCGCGTATCTGGATGCGTCGCTGGGCAAGGCGCAGGATATTGAGCAAGCAGAAGAAAAAGCACGCGCCTACTGCGATATCGGAAGCGCATTTATCGAGGCCGGCCGGAACGACAAGGCCGTCGCCGCGTTCGACAGCGCGAAGTCCACGGCCGAGGCGATCGACGGGATGCATCGCGATTCTTTTTTATCGCTCGCCGCACAGGGTTTTCTTCAGGCGGGAAGTGTCGAGCTTGCGGATCGTACGCTCGATCTGGTGGCGGACAAAACGCAGATGGCTTCTG
The DNA here is from genome assembly GCA_035526605.1 of Pyrinomonadaceae bacterium. Taxonomy (GTDB): domain Bacteria; phylum Acidobacteriota; class Blastocatellia; order Pyrinomonadales; family Pyrinomonadaceae; genus OLB17. The sequence goes on from DATLCA010000414.1 coordinate 692, forward strand.
CTCTGCTCGGCTACTCGCGCGAGTTTTGGCGAAAAGATGAACGCGACGAGGCGATCGAAGCGCTCGAAGAAGCGCTGGCGATCCTCGAATCTCAGCACGAGCGCGAAACTCGAGACAGCAAAAATCGTTTTCGCCTGTTCACCCAGATCGCGGCGCAGTTTGCGGGGTTTGAAAAAGGAGAACGGGCGATCGAGATCGCGGAAAATATAAAGGAGGAAGGCGAAAGGGTTTCGGCGCTTTCGCAGATCGCTTCGATACTCACGATTCGCAAAGAGGACGAGCAGGCTCGGCATGCGTTTCGCGCGATCACCGGCGACGGGGATCGGGTTTTTGCTTTGATCGGGATGAGCGACGCGAAGCTTAGAAACGAAGAACGCGACCAGGCAATCGAATTGCTGAACGAGGCTGCCGCCCTCACCGATGGCGTGCCGCAACTGACTTTCCGCGCCTCAGGGTATAACGAGATCGGCAGACGCTTGATCGCGCTCGGCGAAACGTCCCGCGCCGCCGCCGCCTTTCGCGACAGCCTGGATACCATCGCGCAGATTCGCGACAGCAGCTCGCAGGCAGTGTCGGTCGCCGCGCTTGCACAGATCATCGGCGACACGGAATTTGTTCCGGATGAATCTTACCGTCCCGTCATGCAAACGCTTGTGGGCCGGGCCGGGCTTTGACAACACTGTGCAAGGGCGGCTTGCCCTCGCTCTTTTCGACTTAAACATCACTCGCAATCAGATCCTCAAATGTCTCCCGCCTTCTTATCAACTGCACCGATCCATCAATTTTTATCAACGCCACCGGAGGCAGAAACCGCCCGTTGTATTGTGACGCCTGTGCAAGTGAATATGCGCCGCAGTTGAGGAGGGCGAGAACTTCTCCGGGCTGCAAGTTGTCCGGCAGCAAGCGATGATCAGGTAGTCGTCCGTGGCCTTCGATATCGAAATAAACATCGCCGCCATCGCAGAGCGGACCGGCGATTTTGTACGCCGTATCGTGCTCCGAGTCTGCCCGGGTTGCGGAGATGAGGTGGTAGTACCACTTATAAGTTTCCATCGAGAGCAGGATGTTGAATCCGGCGTCGGTGAGAAGCCAGGAATCATTTTCGATTTGCGATTTTCGATTTGCGATCTCGCCGGGGCTGACGGGCCTTTGTTTGTGATTTCGAACCGTCGTCAGACAAATTCCCGCATCGGCGATGATGCTTCGGCCGGGCTCGAGGAGAAGGGCCAGGCCGTCGAGAAGATTTGCTTCGTCCGAATCAACGGCGATCTTTTTGACAAGACCCCATGCCTCACGCACCGCTTCCGCGGGTTCAAATTCTGCGCCGAACATCTCACGCTGTTCGTGAGGGAACTCATCCGACTGCGAACGATCACGAAGATAATTCACGGGGAAGCCGCCGCCAAGATTTATGTGGCCGAGCTTTATACCGGTTTCTTTGTGGATGCGAGACAGCGTCTCGAACAACATCTGGAAGGCGTCGGCGTAAGCATGTGGCTCCGGGTTTTGGGAACCGATGTGGAGATGAATTCCCCGAAGGTCTATATTTGGCGAATCTTTGTATTTTCTAAATGCCTCGAAGGCTTCGTCGGGCATCATCCCGAACTTCGAAGTCAGCAGCGCCGTCTGCAAACCCGAGTGCGTTCCGGTTTGGATCTCCGGGACTAGACGTAAACTTACGTTCGCTCGTTTGCTCAGGCGCCGTGCCGTCTCTTCGATCAGGGAAAGCTCGTAGAGCGAGTCGACCTGGATCGCATAGATCTCCGCGTCGATCGCATTCTCGATCTCCCAGACTTCCTTGCTCGTCCCGTTGAAGATGATCTGCTCGCCCCTGAACCCGACCTTTAGCGCCTTCCAAAGTTCGCCGCCGGAATTCACTTCGATGTCGATGCCCGAATCTTTTACCGCCCGCAGAATTCCGAGAGTGGACATCGCCTTCGCGGCGTAGCAGATCTTCAGAGGGCAATCGATGACCTCGGCACTTTTTCGAAGACGTTCTATGTTGTGACGAATTCGCGATTCGCTGTAGACGAAAAGAGGCGAGCCGTGTTCACGCGCAAGCACGGTAGCGTCGACGCCGTCGATGTGAAGTTTGTTATCTCGAACGTCGAGGAAGTTTTCGATCTGCCAGGTCATGAGTCCAGTTCAATGTGGGCGCCGCATGCCAACGGACTTGGTCGCGGGCATCCTGCCTGCATGAGCACGCAGTGCCGAAAAAGCGATTATGATTCGACAACTCCGGCGCGGACGTCGCTGATGCGGCGACGTTGCAGGCAGGATGCCTGCGGTCCAGTCCGTTCTGGACGATCCCGCCGGCGTCGCACAAATCATTTCTTGGTCACTTGAATCCCCGTGCCGCGCGGATGCAGACCGGGAAGCGTGATCGGCAAATGTCCGGTGATGTCCTGCAGGCCGAGTATCGAACGAGCCGCCGCGCGTTGCAGCGACGGCATGTCGCCGTACGCGACGATGTAGGTCTTCATTTCCGGAAACGCGCCGAGGATGTACGGGTTGCCAAAACTTATCCCGATCACTTTCTTGTTCGCGGCCACAGCTTCGCGAAGAATTGCGGCTCCGTTCTCCGGAACCCCAACACTGTTCTTCGCACCCGAGCGCACTCGGCCGTAGAGGCCGACCACGACCACGTCCGCCTCGGCGACGGCTTTCCGCGCGGCGGCCGTCTGTTCCTGCAGACTGTTTTCCTGAAGGTAAGCAGCGCTAAACCGCAGTCCGTTCGATCGCAAGGCTCCGGTCAGAGGCCCCATTACGCCACCGCCGTCAAACCCATTCGAGATCCCGATCACCGCAATCTTTTTCGATCGATCGATCGGCAAGTCGCCGCCGTCGCGCACCAGCGTGATCGCTTTGTTGGCAATTTCATCCGTCAACGCAAGTGTGTCCGCGTTCGACACAATGCGATCGATCTGATCAAGCGGTGTCGTCCGTTCTTTGAACAAACCGAGCTCATGTTTCCACGCGAGCTGCCTTCGAACGGATTCGTCCAGACGCGACATCGGAATACGGCCGGACCCGACTGCCGCCTTCAAACCCCGCAGCATCGCGTCCACGTCCGCCGGTTTTTCTAAAATATCGGTGCCCGCGAGAAACGCTCGAACGCCCGCTTCCTCTTGGGTGAAATAAATTGTAAGGCCGCTCATCGACATCGCGTCTGAAACGATCAGACCTTTGAAACCCATGTCGTTCCTCAGCAAATCGGTCTGCACTTTCGCGGAGAGCGTGGCGGGTATCGTCGCCGTTTGGTTCACGATCTCGGCCCCGACCTCGGCGTCGCCCTGGATGAAAGTTTTAAGCGGCTTGATCTCTTCACCGTCGATCTGCGGCAGAGCAATGTGCGCGATCATAACGGCTCCGATGCCCGACTGCACTGCTCGGCGAAAGGGCATCAACTCGGTTTGCTCGAGCCGGGCTCGGGAATAGTCGATGATCGGAAGGCCTCGATGCGAATCGACGGCGGTGTCACCGTGGCCGGGAAAATGTTTGGCGGTCGCGATCACCCGCTGGCTTTGAATTCCTTCCGCAAAAGCGGTCCCGAACTTCGCGACATCCTCGGGGGCTTCCCCAAAGCTCCGCACGTTGATGACCGGATTCGCGGCGTTGTTGTTCACGTCGAAAACGGGCGCGTAAACGTGCTGGATACCGATCGCGCGAGCTTCGCGTCCGGTCACGACGCCGATGCGACGCGCGTAATCCGCATTTCCCGTCGCCGTCACGGCCATCGCCCACGGGAAGTTTGTGGCGTCTTCGAATCGCATCCCGATCCCCGTTTCCGCATCGAGGGACATCAAAAGGGGAACGTCGGCCAGCTCCTGCATCCGGTTTGCGAGATGCGCGGTTTCGTAGATCGGGGCTCCGAAGAAGATCACGCCGCCGATCTTGTTCTCGACGACGTACCGTTTCAACTCCTGGAAGAACGCGCTGTCTTGATTTGCGAAACGCGCATTGATACCGACGTGTATCAATTGACCAACCTTCTCATCGACCGACATTTTCTTCACGCGCTTTTCTGCGAAGTCCCAGGATTTTTTCGAGGGCTCCAATTTCTGCGACTGGATAGTCTGTCGCGACGCGGAGAAAGGGAGACGCGGAGACGCGGAGAGTGTTGCGACTTGCGTCAGCAGGATAATTACGGCAATAGCTTTAATGGCGCTCTTGTTTCGTGCTGTTTCGTGTGCTTCGTGGTTTAGTTCGAAAAAGAGGAAGGAACCACGAAACACACGAATCACACGAAACAAGAAGAAGAGGGACACGAAATACCTTGCTTTACCCGCGACCTCGCGATTGATTAATTTAAGAAACTTCATTTTCAGAATTCGGAATTATCAAACTTGCGATAAAGGAAACAATCAGCGTCGTCAGGCTGCCGATGAGGGCGTACCATGTCCACGCGATCACGGGTCCCGCGACAATCTTATTGGATGCGAGAAGGATATAGGTCATCAATAAAATACTGATGAGCATTCCGATCAACGCATGAATTTCGCGAGCCCGCCTTAGGAAAGTCCCGACCAGAAATACGCCCAGGATGGGGCCGTTGATCAGCGAAGCGACCGAGAGAGCCAACCCCAGTGCGGACTCGCCGGAGCCCATAAATCCGATCGCGACGACAATCTGGACGATACCGATGATTACGGTCAGCCAACCCGCGAGCCGCACGAGATCTTTGTCCGACTTGTCTTTAGCGAACGGTTTATACAGATCGTTGATTGCGGTGGCGGCGATCGAGTTAAGAGACGACGAGAGGGCGGCGGCGAATATCGCTGCGACGACCAAACCGGAAAGCCCGGCCGGCATATGCTCGGTAATAAAATTTGGAAAAACCTGATCGCCCTTTGCGAACGGAATGGTCGCTGGGATTCCCGACCCCGCGACTCCAGCCTGAGCATACTCGGGCAAGTTGTACGGAGCGTAGAAGACGAACAGCAGCACGCCGATAAAAAGAAACCCGATGAATTGCGCGAGCACGACGGCGCCCGAAGAGAGCAACGCGAGCGATGCGGACGACGGCTTCTTCGTGCAGAGGTATCGCTGTACGAGGTACTGGTCCGTGCCGTGCGTCGACATCGTCAGAAAGCATCCGCCGAGAATTCCCGCCCAGAACGTGTAGGTCTTCGCCGCGTTCCAGACAAAGTCGAAAACTCCGAATTTGTGATATTGCTCGCCGAGAGCGACGACCGTCGAAAATCCGCCGTCGATGTTTTGAAGAAGCACGACCGCGGCGGCGATCGCGCCGCCGATGTAGATCACAAG
>DATLCA010000415.1:0-5722 GCA_035526605.1 Pyrinomonadaceae bacterium
GATGAACTGATCTTCGACCGGTACCGCGATGAATTCGCCGGATTGCCGTTTACGGATTTTAATGTGCTGACGGTTCTCAATCAGCTTCTCTGCGCCGCTTCGGGAACTTTCGTGGGAACTTATTACAGCACGTTCACCGGCGTGATCCACAAACTCCGACAGGAGCGGCACCAAAAGAAAGACTTCATGTTCTTTCCCGACCCCCTCGTCAGCAAACATCTTTCGGAGGATTTAAGACTGATCCCGGACCGGCAGGGCTTTTTTGATTGGAATAGATTCTCCGCTTTTGCGCCAAGTCATTTCCATATGGCCTGGGCGCGGGAGTGGGATTACGATCTAACGACGGTCGATCTTTAATCTAGGAATTTGAGCCGGGAAGCAGCTCGTAGTTGCCCATCTGACGGTTGTAAGAATCGAGGGCACCCACCTCGTCCGCGGTCGCGTCCAGCATCTGCTTGGTCATCGCGATCGAATCCGACAGCTGCTCAAAATCAAGCAGCGAGAATTTCTCCGGTGTCGACATCGTAACGATCTCGTCGTTCAGGTAGCTGAAAAAGTTTTCGATCGACTGCAGTTGGCCTTCGACTAGTTTGACGCTGCGCTCGATCTCATCGAAAGAGGCGATCCTGCGTTTCAGGATCTCGACATTGGTTTGCTGGATGCGTTTCGTCTTTTCATCGGCACCCGCGTTCTCGGCAGCTCGGTAGGCCTGCGAAAGTTGATTGTGGACCGCCTGCCGGTTGATCGATTTGAGATGCTGCTTACGGCGGCGATAAACGTCGAGAAGGTCGACGAAATCTTCCCATCGCTGATCGAGGGTGCGAAGGTTCGACGGAAGAGTTCCGGCTCCCGTGAATTTCTTGTAGTTATCCTGGATCTTTTCTTTGAGCCAGCGAAGATACTCCACGGCTTCGCGTTCGCGCGGGGTAAACGTCTTGATGAGCTTCTCACGGGCGGTCTTACCCGCGAGCTTGAGTCGTTCCTTTTCTCGACGTTGGACAAGCTGGCGATAATACGGAATGTTCGGCAGGACCATGATGTAGATCATCTCGGCGATCAGGGCCAGAAGCAGGGGCCAAACACTTTGCGTATACGCGGCAGCCACCGCAAAACCGGCGAGCCCCCAGAAGTTAAACGGTTCCTTGACCGCTTCTTTCATGTAGCTCGTTTGGAATCGTTGGAGGTCCCGCTGGTATTTCGCCAAATCTGCCATAAATTACTAGATGCTGATCTAGTTTGACGCGTTCGATGGTAAGTGGCCGGTAACCTCTAGTTCGATCGGTTCGAATCGGTCGTGTCGTTTACGATGATCGGATCGAGCACGTCGTCGCCCTTCGCATCGGCACCGGCCGAGATCTGTCTGCTGGCCGCGGGTGAGCCGGAGCCGAGCAATCCCATTGACTGTTTGTATTCGAGAAGTTTGTCCTGAAGCTGGATGTCCATCGCCTCGCGTTCGATGTCCTGCATTTGCGAATCGACCGAGCTTGTCCCCAACTGAAGCTTCGCCTCTGCCGCCGCGACACGGCGATCGATCTTCTCGCGCATCTCGTTGAAGGTCGAAGCGTCGTCGCCGATGTTGAAGGTCTCCATCGTCTGGGCGAGCTGTTCCTGGAGTTTCGCCTGCTTCGCCGCCGAGATCAGCTGCATCGCTTCCGAGGTCCGCTTCTTCATGTTGAGCACGTAGTTGTCCCGTGCCTTGAGGGCCTGCTTCGAAGCGAGGGATGCGTGCTCGAGCTGGGCACCCGTGCGTTCGAGATCCATCTGCGCCTGCTGAAGCTGTCCGATGTACGCGGTCGCGATGTCGTCGCGCCCCATTTTGACCGACGCTTTGATCTTGGAATCCAGATCGACAACCTGCTTCTCGAGATTCTCCGTGTTCTTCATCAGAAGCCGCTCGGTCGCCATCACCTGCGCGACCGAATTGTTCAACTCCGGCACGCGGTCACGCATGTCGCGGATCGTCTGCTGAAGCACCAATTCCGGATTCTCAATCTTGTCGAGTGCGGCGCCGGTGCCAGCAAAAAACACTCGTTTTAATCTTGCCCACAATCCCATTTTATCTACCTGCTCCCAAAAAAATTAACCCAAAGAACCTCGCCAAATCCTCTACGACTGTGCATTTATAGAAGTTGCAATTTCCGAAATCAGTATATCAGGAAAGTCAATTTGACCAGTAGCATGCGGCAGATTGATCGCGTCGCTATGCAACCGGCATTACATTACCTGGAATCATAAAAGCCGAAGGACGTCGCGCAAGTTCTCTCCGACATCATCGTTCAATCAAAGGCGGGCCGAGGGCGAGCACGTTATCGAATTGGCCGCCTCAAAGTTTTGGGGTAGCATTTCCTGCACTCCAAACTCGCTCGCTGAAAATTAAATCAGATTAAGGGTCAATGATGAAAAGAATCGTTTCGGGGTTGTTGGTTTTTGCTACGTATTGGTCGATGTTCGTCCCCTTCGCCTCAATGGCTGAAGCTCAGACGGTATCCGATGCGCGAGATAACAGGGGAAAAGACGTGCCTCAAGGATTAACGTTTAGCTTGAGCGAAGGCTCAGATGGTGCGGAGACACGAGCGACGCAGCAGCTCCAACCGGCCGATCCGCTTTCGCCGGACGATGCCGCAAATCTCCTGAAGCGGCTGCCCGAGATCAAACCGGAAGTAAACGACCAGGCCGAGTTTGCAAAACGCCTCGGCACATTGCCCGCGCCGAAAACCGGAAGGCAGGTCCCCGTAAAATTTCCATCCGACGAGGGCCGCGGCACGCCGAAAATTAACCCGGGAACGTCGCTTGAAGTGATCCGCTATTCCCCGGAGGGGGAAATCTCCCTTGCTCCCGATCTGAGCGTAACGTTTTCGCAGCCGATGGTCGCCGTAACGTCGCAGGAGGAGGCCGCGAAATATGCGCCGGTCGAGCTTACCCCGCCGGTAGAGGGCCGTTGGCGGTGGCTCGGGACAAAGACCCTCATGTTCGACACGGACAAGCGATTTCCGATGGCGACAAAATTCACCGCTCGGATACCCGCAGGAACGAGAGCAGCGAACGGCCAGACCCTGGGCAAGGATGTCGTTTGGACATTTACGACCCCGCCGCCGAAGGTCGAGCAGATGATCCCGAACGGTCTCGTGATGAGGCGGGACGCCCTGATGTTTGTTTCGTTCGATCAGGCAGTTAGCCCGGAAGCGGTTCTGAAAACGATCACGGTTACGGGAAGCGGTAAAAAGATCGCCACGCGCCTGGCGACGTCCGAGGAGATAGACCAGGACTCTAACATTTCGTTCCACTCGAAACAGGCTCAACCCGGACGATGGCTTGCGTTTCGCGCGATCAATGCCGACGGATCGACGGTGGACGCACTCCCGCCGGCCGCGTCGATAAAAGTCAGTATCGACGTCGGTACCGCCTCGGCTGAAGGTCCGCTGCGAACATCGAAAGCGCAGACCTATTCGTTCACCACGTACGGGCCCTTCAGATTCGCAAGAGCCTACTGCGGCTGGGCGCAGAATACGAACTGCACGCCGTTCCATGATTGGTATCTGGAATTCAATAATCCGATCGACGCGCAGAAATTCTCGAAAGAGATGGTCACCGTAGAGCCAGCCGTGCCCGGGTTAAATATCTACCCGCAGGGAAACAACCTCTACTTCCAGGGTTACAAAAAAGGAAGAACGAATTACACGATCAAGGTTGACGGAGCGCTTACCGATACGTTCGGGCAGAAACTCGGGCAGACGGCGTCGGCCGTAATTCGGGTCGGCTCGGCGGATCCAAATCTATATGCCCAGGGCGGCCCGATGGTGGTGCTCGACCCGTTCGGGGGCCACTCTTATTCGGTCTACTCGACAAACTTTTCGTCGGCGCGCGTCCGGCTGTACGCCGTCGAGCCGAAAGACTGGCAGGCTTACCAGCAATATTATCGCCACCTGAACTACGACGACGGCAAACGGCCGGCGATGCCCGGGCGGCTCATTTCGGAAAACGTGGTGCCGATCAAAAGTTCGGCGGATGAGCTCGTCGAGACGCGGATCGATATCTCCCCCGGCCTCAAGGAAGGATTCGGCAGCGTGATCGTCGATGTCGAACCCGCCGACAAGAATGCCCCGGTTACGCAGCGTGGGCAGAATTGGCATGTTCTATCGTGGCTGCAATCGACCCAGATCGGCCTCGACGCTTTTGTCGATAACACGGAGCTGGTGGGATTCGCGACCGACCTGAAAACCGGAAAGCCTTTGTCCGGGGTCGAGCTTTCGATCTATCCGAACGGTGCCGTCGCGGGCGGCCAGTCGTCGGTTGTCGGAGGAGAAAAGGGCTGGTTTGAGTGGGCGTGGGATGTTGTTGCGGGCAGCGGCGGCCCGCAAGCGGACGAGGTCGAATCCTTCGACGCGGATGGCGGCGTGATCGAGACGGATCCCGTCGAGCCGGCTCAATCAAATCAGACCGGCGTAGATGGCATCCTTCGACTCAGCTTGCCTCCGTCGCAAAGTGCGACGAATGTGCTGATCGCGCGACGGGGAGCAGACGTCGCCTTTCTTCCTGAGAACTCGGACAGCATCTGGCAGGACACCGGAAGCTGGTTCAAAAAGTCCGATGGTGATTCACTGCGCTGGTTCGTCTTTGACGACCGGAACATGTACCGCCCGAAAGAGGAAGTGGCGGTAAAAGGCTATCTTCGCCGCGTCACCGGCGGAAAGCTCGGCGACGTTGAGGGTCTCGGTGACGCGGCGAGCGGGTTGAAGTGGTCCGTGAAAGACGCGCGCGATAATGAGATCGCGAGCGGGACCGGGAGTCTCAACGCGTTCGGCGCCTTCGATTTCAAATTCAAACTTCCCGACAACGCGAATCTGGGATATTCGAGGATCGAGCTGTCGACCGACAGCGGCCTCTCCGGTAACAGCTACACGCATCAGTTTCAGATCCAGGAGTTCCGCCGCCCCGAGTTCGAAGTGACGACCAAAGTCGATAGCGCCGCGCCGCATTTCGTCGGCGGAAAAGCAGACCTGTCGGTCGAAGCGAAATACTACGCCGGCGGGGGTCTCGCGAGCGCGGAGACCAACTGGACCGTCACCGCGACGGCGACAAACTATACACCGCCGAATCGCGGCGACTACACCTTCGGTACGTGGTCTCCGTGGTGGCGACTTTACGACTATGGCGACTTCAGCGGCCGCCGCACTTACGGCGGCGGAAAGACGGAAACTTTTAAGGGCGTGACCGACGCGAGCGGGCGGCATCAGCTGAAGATCGATTTCCAATCGGTGAATCCGCCGCGGCCTTACAACGTTCGCGCGTCTGCGTCCGTACAGGACGTGAACCGGCAAACTTGGTCAAGCACGGCCGAGTTACTTGTCCACCCGGCCGATCTTTATGTCGGTATCAAGACGCCGCGGACCTTCGTCCAGAAAGGCGAGAAGATCGTCGTCGAATCTATCGTCACGGACATCGACGGAAAATTGATCGCGGGACGCAATGTGGATATTAGAGCGGTCCTCAAAGATTGGCAGTTCGACAAAGGCTCGTGGAACGAGGTCACCATCGACGAACAAACGTGCAGCGTTCGCTCCGCCGAAACCGCGCAGAAGTGCGAGTTCGTAGCGAAGCAGGGCGGCCGTTACACGATCACGGCGACGGTCATGGACGACCGCGAACGGTTCAATGAAAGCGAAATCACCGTCTGGGTTCCCGGCGGAAAGCAGCCGCCGAAACGTAACGTCGAGCAGGAAGA
>DATLCA010000416.1:0-1005 GCA_035526605.1 Pyrinomonadaceae bacterium
TTGAAATCTCCGCACAGCAACACATCGGAATTGATGTCGCAGGTCTCATCAAAAAAGCGGCGAAGCCGCTGGAGCCAGTCCAGCTTAAAATTAAATTTATCACTCCAGAGCTCGCTGCCGTTGGGGATGTAGGTGTTGACGATCCGGACACCATTCACGGTTCCCGCGATCAAACGCTTATGCGATTCGTCATCGTCGTCGAGAAAATTTTTCTGGACATCGGTGATCGGGAACTTCGAGACGATCGCCACGCCGTTGTAAGACTTCTGCCCCATGAAGGCCGCGTCGTACCCGAGATCTTTCAAGGCCGCGACGGGAAAATTTTCGTCCACCGTTTTGGTTTCCTGAAAACAAATGACGTCGATGTCCGCCGTCTCCAACCAGCCGAGAAGCTGAGGCATTCGGATATTGAGCGAATTGACGTTCCACGTTGCGATCTTCATTTGAGGTATTTTAACGAGTGTGACGGGCCAGTGTCACCTGCGTAAGCGGGTGGCAGAGCGCCGGTTATTGAATAAAGTCCTATCCATCCCGAGCCTCGACCGCCCGCCCACGCGGGCGGCACTGACCCGTCGCTCAACCTTTTTTCTGTTTACTATTGCGCTCCCAAAACACACCGTCCGCGAAACCTTGTATCGACTTGTCGCTCGCCGCCAGCTCCAGTCTTTTAGCTGCGAGCAAACAATGATCTTCATCAGACTCGATCGCGACAAAATTCCGCCCGAGCTTCTTCGCGACAACGGCGGTCGTGCCGCTGCCGGCAAAAGGATCGAGAATCAAATCGCCGGGATTCGTGCTGGCGAGAATTATCTTCGCGAGGAGCTTCTCCGGTTTCTGTGTCGGGTGATCCGTATTCTCCGGCATCGACCAGAAGGGAACGGTGATATCCGTCCAGATATTCGACGGATGAGTGTCACGAAAATTTCCGCCTTCCGATTCGCTCCAGTCTTTCGGTTTTCCATTCTCACGGTAAGGTGCACGGACAAGTCGGCGCTGTTTCACCGC
>DATLCA010000417.1:0-5856 GCA_035526605.1 Pyrinomonadaceae bacterium
CGGCGACGGCAAGTACGACCCGACGGTGTTCCGCCCTTCCACCGGAACGTGGTACACCCAGCGCTCGACCGGCGGCGCATCCATTGTGCAATTCGGCTCGGCAGGGGACCGCCCGATCCCGAACGCATTCGTGCCTTGAACCAGGCGCTGAATTCAAAGAGGGTGAGCCGGCGGAAAAGATCTACCCGGGAACGATGCGAATTGGCAGAAGCAAAAGGACCTGGGTGTTTCCCAGTGTCGGGTGACTCGTGATCGCTCTTTTCTTTCTTGTTTCATTCTGCTTCCTCTTCGTCTTGTCCGTGGGTTTTTCTGGTTCGTGTGATTCAGTGTGGGGCGGCGGTTCGAGGCTTTCAGCCTGGGCGGATCGGGACCACGCGATCAACGAAACGCGCTCAACGGTTTCGAACATACGAACACACCAATCACACGAAAAAGGAAAACAATAAAAACGCTCCCACTCGCCAGGCAGCATGGCGTCGGTTCCCGCTGATGGGATACCTGCCGTATTTCATTACCTGAAGAGAGGCATTGGATTGAGAAGTTTCGCGCGTTTTGCTCAGTAATAGAAACATTGCCGTCTGTGGCATGGCTATTGCTGAACCTACAATGGAGCCATTCCCAATCTACGGCTCTTTTCAAACTTGGGAGGGTAGGATATGCGAACAAAACTATTTTTTATATTAACTTTAAGCCTTATAACGGCCGGTTTTTTACAGCCGTCTGCATCGGCGCAGATTACGTCGGCACGTCCGAATAGCCGTCAAACGGAAACGCTTTTGATCAGAATTGAAACGAAGGTCGACGTACTGAAAGACGAAGCGCAGCGCGTTGCCGCGAGGAACGCCGATACTGATAACGGGGCGCCAAACCAGTTGGGCGAGTACCTTACGGCACTTGAACAGAACGTCACCCGGCTGCACGAGACTTTCGACAACGGGGCCTCGATTACCCGCGATCTGCGTGATGCGTTGGCGAGTGCGACGTTGATCGACAGGTACTTGGCGAGCAACCGTGTCACGCCCTCTGCGCAATCTCAATGGCGCAGTCTCAAAACGGATTTCAACTCGCTCGCGACGGCGAACCGTGTGAGCTGGAACTGGAACCAGCCGGTAACGCCGATCAATGGGCTGCCGACCACTGCATCGACCTACACGGCTACCGACAATCAGGTTCGGACGGTCCTGTCGCGGATCGAATTGAAAACGAATAATTACAGGCAGCAGATGATCACTGCACTGAGAAACGATAGCTCGGCGGATCAGTCCGACGAAGCGATCGCGGATTATCTTGCAGACTTAGAAACGGCGGAGCGCCGGCTTAGACAGCGGTTCGATGCCCGGCAGTCGACGACCGCGGATGCGACTGAGGTGCTGTCGCGTGCGAGGGCCATCGATCAGTTCATGACCCGCAATCGGTTGAATGCCGCTACGCAGGCGCAGTGGCGAAATCTGAAAGCGGACTTCAATACGCTGGCCAATTATTACAGCGTAAGCTGGAATTGGAATCAGACCCTGCCGTCCGACAACGGCGGCGTGAATGGCGGCATGAACCCGCGCAACTTTGACGCTAGGCTGACGGGAACCTACAGGCTCAACACGAGCCTGAGCGAAAACACGACGGCGGCTATCGATCGCGCACTAAGCACGACGTCGACGGTCGAACGCGATAATTATCGGCGGCGTCTCGAGCAGCGTTTGAGCTCGCCGGAGATCATCGCGATCGAGAAGAATGATTCGCGGATCAGTTTGGCATCGAGCATTTTGCCGCAGGTTACCTTTCAAGCCGACGGCGTTGCCCGTTCGGAAACGAACGGACGCGGGCGGACCGTCACGACGACGGCGACGGCCGACGAAGACGGTTTGATAATCAACTATCAGGGCGAGCGTTCGAGTGATTTTTACCTGACGTTTCTGCCAATGGCCGATCGCCGGCTAAAAGTCACGAGACGGATATATCTAGACGACGGAAATAACAGCATCACGGTCTCGAGCATCTACGACAAGACCGACAATGTTGCACGCTGGAACGCGGTCAATGTCGACACCAACGCCGGTGGTGGATCGGTCACGGTAAACGATAGCTTCGTTATTCCGAACGGAACGCGGCTAAGCGCGGAGCTCCGAAGCTCCATTAACGGTTCGCAGGCAAGTGACCGATTTACGATGGACGTTACGGCGCCGGGCCAGTATCGCGGTGCTGTGATCAGCGGCCGGGTAGTTTCCGAGGACGCGAACAGTCGCGTGCAAGGCCGCTCCCGCGTTCTTCTTATTTTCGACACCATTCGTTTGTCGGGTGGACAAGCATACCGTTTCGCCGGAAATGTCGATGCTGTCACTACCGCTAACGGAGATATGGTCGCCGTCGCAAATCAGTCCGCGCGCAGTGCTACTCAGCCGACCCGAAACGTCGGCGGCGTGCTCGGCGCGTTGATCGGGGCGATTTCTGGTGTGCCGGTTGATCCGAACGCGAATTCGGCCACAACCGCCGGGGCGATTCTGGCTCAAAACCGGGACGTCATTGACATCGGTTCTGGTTCGCAGTTCCAGATCACGTCATATGCGACGGGTGTTGTCGTGTCACCAAGGTGAGCGCATTTTGCGGTGCGTAAGGATAGGATCGGAGGTAAAAACTTCCGATCCTTTTTTGCGCTTCGCGCCTTGGTTTCATTTCTAAAACTGAAACCACGAAATCACTCGAAACAAAAAAACACGAAAAGAAAAGACGCACCGTTTACGCTCGCCCAAGTTCCATGCTAATTTATTCCCGCCCCGACCTCGCTCATGTCCGCATACTACAACCGGCTTCGCAAGTTCGAATTCACGGACATCCTCGGGTGGTCGTATTCCCGCTTCCATACTTTTCAGTCGTGCAAGCGGAAGTATTACTACGAGTACTACCGCAAACGCGACATCGAAAACGTCGCGAAAATCGCCGCACTCAAAAATCTCACCACCGTCCCGCTCGAGATCGGGAACATCAGTCACAAATTGATCCAGGCGCTGCTGAGCAGATTGCAAAAATCCGCGCAGGAAATCGATCGCGAAAAGTTTTACGACTACGCGAAGCGCACGACGTTCGACATCTGCAAGGATAAGAACTTCGAGGACGTTTACTACGGCAAGCGCGACAGCGTCGACGTGGAAGAGGAGATCTTCCGCCCGGTCTCGGCCGCGATGAAGAATTTTCTTCTGAGCGATCGGCTCACGTGGCTGTTCGAAGAAGCCTTGGTTTCGAAAGACGATTGGATCATCGAGTTCGAAGAGCACAACAAATACGGCGAGTGCCGGATCGACAAGCTCAAGGCGTATTGCAAAGTCGACTTTCTATTTCCAGTTGACGATCGGCTCCACATCATCGACTGGAAAACGGGCAAAGAAGATTACGCCAAGCACAGCGTTCAGCTTCGGGGCTACGCCGGTTGGGCGAATTTTCAGTTCGACGCCGAATACTCATCGATAACCACGACCATCGCCTACCTTCTCCCCGAATACGCCGAAAAAACTGTCGTCCTCACCGAATACGACATCGACGACTTCGCCATGCGTGTCCGCGAGCAGACGGATGCCATGTACGAATACTGCGAAGTCCCCGAGCTAAACATCCCGTACCCGAAAGAAAGATTCGAAAAGACGCCGCTCGAGAATTTTTGCAAGACCTGCAAGTATCGCGAGCTTTGTGAAAGGCACTGAGAAAGCGCGAAGACTTAACCGCGGCTCCACGCCGACCGGGAGACCGGAACCATCTTGTTCGTGTTGATTCGTGTGTGTCGTGGTTAGGTTCTAAGAAAAGCCGAACCACGAAACACACGAATCGACACGAAACAAGAAAAAACCGGGAAGGCTCCCCGCTGATTTAGGAGGGGTGGCAGCCGCTTCGGCTGACGGGGTGGTAGTTCTGGAAGAACCTGATTCTTGCTTATCAACCACCCCACCTCCGCAGAGCCTCCCGGTACCCCTCCTACACCAGTAGGGGAGCTTTTCAGATCTGCGGCAAAAAATTCTGGCGCCAATTAAAAAAGCCCGCGACTCGCGGGCTTCTCCGTCAAGTGATCATTAGAAGCCCGTTCGGGCTTGTAACCAAGGTTCGACGCGAGTATTTATCACACCGTTCTTTGCATAGATGACGAGCGTGGTCGGGACGAAGTGGGGCTTCGCTAGCTTTAATCGCGGACGCAACTGGCGCTTCGGTTTGCTCGCGGCGAGATGGATTGTGGGCCGCGGTCGACGCCTCGTATTCGATCGAACGGGATCGGCTTCACCGTTCTCCGATGCGAAAGAAGAAAAACCAAGGCTGAAAGGCTCGTCGGGTAGAGTTATCGCGGCATCGGTCTGTGTCTCGTTGGTCGCAACCTCGGTCCCGCCGCTCCGGTCATTGATCCCGATGAGGATCGCGCTTACCAGTGCGAAGGCGATCATCACAAGAGCACCGCTGCCGGCGGCAAGAAAGTGTCGAAACCATAAAGGCTGGTGTGCCGCCCTGAAGGCATACCGGCTACGCCTCGCCCGAATTTCAACGAGTGTCAGCGGCTTTAAGACTTCCACCTCCCCGGTTCGCCGCAGCGATACGGGACGCGGAGCTTCTGAATCAACTTCATCAGTAGTTCTCCCGATGTAATCATCGAGGCTTTCATCTGGTTTCCACATATTTACTTCTGGCGGGCGGTTCGGGGAATGAACTCAAATAAATTGTAATTAGTCGCTCTTGATATGTCGAGCGGTTTCTTATCAGAGCAAAGTAGGGGGGCGGGGGTTTTTGTTCGTTTCGCTTGATTCGTGTTTGCCACGGCTGGACTTTCGTTTCCTTTCTTCACTCCATTCCGGGGTCTTCATTCCCGTTTCGCGTCTTCTCGTGATTCGGTGTGGGTTAGTGGTTTTTCCAGTTCTGCAAACCCCAACCACGAAACACGAAGGCACGCGAACCAAACGCATCGCAAAACCCTGAATTTGCTTCTCTTAAAGACATCGGAAGGTTATTATTAGCCATGGCTCTCAACCTCTCGGATAAGATCGGTCCCTTAATCGCCGCTGCTCCCGCGCCGTGCTGCTTTCTGTTTCTGGGCGCGCTCGTTTCGATACCTAAGCTGAGTTTCTTCGCCCCTTACGAAGACTACATGATCTGGGTAATGCAGGGACTCGTGCTATTAGCGCTCGTCGGCAGCCTGATCTCCTACCGCCGGCACCGAAAGGTGGCCCCGGTCATCCTCGCAATCGCTTCGACGTCCGCCATCATCTACGGCATCAACGCGAATCTCGACACATACTATATTTATGGCGGGATGGTCGGGCTGCTTGTCGTCTCGACGTGGAACTCGATCGAAGCAAAGAAGGTCGAAGCGCCGGCCGACTGATACCGGGTAGCGACGAGGAAAGGCCGGCAACGATCGATCAAAGGGCTGACCGTTGTTTTGGTCGAAAAGACAGACAATCCAACATATGAAAAAGCTATTACTGTTTTCGATCCTGCTCCTCGCCTTCGCGTCATCCGCTCTCGCGCAAAAGGCGTACGAACCCAAAAAGGGAAGTGCCGAACGGACCGCAATGATGAACGCGATACGTAGCTACGATGTAAAGCGAAACGCCGAGCTCGCCAACGAAACGTTTCAGGTATCGCCGCTCCGCGTGCAAGGGGCATGGGCCTACGCGAGCGTCGAACAGCAATCGCCGGACAGCGGCTCCTACGGTCAGGCCCACGTCTTTCTGCAAAAGACCGGCGGCAAATGGAAGGTCGCCTTCAGCACATACAACGACGCAAACGAGGTCGGCGTAGACGGCCTCGCACGCCTGCGAAAAAAGAATAAGTCTTTCCCAAAAGGGCTCGCCGATTTTGCGATGAAATATCTGGCGGGATAAGAAGTTG
>DATLCA010000418.1:0-5097 GCA_035526605.1 Pyrinomonadaceae bacterium
GAGCTGTAATCCTGCTGGTGGATGTACAGATCGCTGTACTCGAGATTGAGCGGCACCGACAGGCCTTCGCGAGTGATCGCGGAAAGCAGCGTGGCGTTCACGTCGAGGTTGATCGTATCGCCGAATTCGTATTGTTTCGAGCCGAGGGCTGCCTCGACGCCGGTGTCGAGATGATGCGTTTCGTGGCGGCCGATAGACGATTTGCCGAGGCTTCCCAAAAGCTTCTGGAGAGTCTTATAACCGAGAAAGTCGAGGCCCTTCTCCGTCACCTCGAACTTTATGTTCCGCGGCATGGGTTCACCGATTTCGCCCTGGCCGTTTCCGTTCTGAGCCTCACGCCGCTGCTCCGGCGGGACCTCCTTTAAATTCAAATACCCTTCTTCGACCATGCGTTCGATCAACTGGTTGATCAATTCCTCCAGAAGAGAACCTTTGAATTCCCCGCCGTTGTCGGCGAGCATTTGTTCGACGTCTTGTTCCTCGAGAACTTCCTGATCAAGCAACGCCTGGAGGATCGCCTGCCGGAGCGCGTCGAGCGAATCGTCGGGCTGCTGACGCTGGCGGGTCCACCAGTAATCTTCGTTGAAACCCGAGTCGAGCATCTGCTCCGACAACGCATCCATCAAGGAGCCCAGGTCGAGACCGGCGACATCGAAACCTTTAAATTTTGAATAGCGAATAAACTTCATCGCAATACTCCTAAAAAGCGCTTGTAATCGTAAATTTCAGACGCTATATTGAACTTACCCAAGCTGCTTTTTTTCTCTCTCCAAAAACTTAGCACATTCTCTCCTCGAACTAAATTTTTAGGAAGAAGGAGTATTTCTATGAAAAAGTTTTTGGTATCAGCAATGATGTTTTTGGTCGTCGCGGTCGGGCTGCCCCTGTCAATCGAAGCGCATGCCGGCTGCCCTCGCCACCGGAGATACAGACGAGCGACTGCGACGCGGACCTATCGCAGTACACCTCGGTACGCAACAGCCGGCTACGTCGCCAACCGGCCGAGTTTCTATCGTCGCCATCGCAACATGATCAACATCGGGCTCGCGACCGGTGCCGGAGCATTGATCGGCGGTCTTCTCGGCGGCCGGCGTGGAGTTGCTTATGGATTGATGGGCGGAGCAGGAGCCGGAGCTTTGTACACGTACAAGCTCAATCCGAAGCGACGTTACTATCGAAGCTACTAACAAAACACTAATTGCCTATCTCGCAAGGCCGTCCGAAAGGGCGGCCTTTTCTACTTCGCCGGGAAGTAAAGAAAAGTAAGCTCACGAGCGTGCATACGAGAATGCAAAATCGATAACCGATTTAGTATCCTGCTTGATCTCCGCAAAAACCGCTGCTCGATCTAACTTAAGAAATACCAAGCCGTTACCTTTTTGGCACGTTCATTGCGATATACCTTGCGACGAAACTGAGGTTTCGACACGAAACAAGGAAGGGAGATTAATTGCAATGAAAAAGATCATAACTACATTCATGATGATGGCGCTGATGGCGGTCGCGATCCCGATGTTCGCAACGTCGGCGGATGCGCAGACGCGATACAGAACGCGACGGACGGTTGCGACGACGACCTATCGGAAGCCGAGCTTTTACTCGCGTCACCGTAATCTGATCAACGTCGGTATCGGCACGGCAGCGGGTGCACTTCTGGGTGGATTGATCGGCGGCAGGAAAGGTGCGTTGATCGGCACCGCGGCAGGAGCAGGCGGTTCGGCCCTCTACACGTACAAACTGAATCCGAAAACGAATCGCTATTACAGAGCGTATCGCTAACCAGATCAGGAACGAACGAGCCGGGGAAGGTGAAAGAGCCGTGAGGAGTCGAAAGACGAGTCACGGCTTTTTTCAACTAAAGCTAAAAGTTAAAAACTAAAAGTTGGAAAGCGAAGGCACTGAAGAATCTGCGTAGATATCCCCAAAAGCTGGGTAGGTATCGGCGAAAGTGGCGGAGAAATCGGCGAAAGTTAGGAAGATATCCTGAGTAGCTCAACTATCCTGGTTAGGAGGTCGACCTTACCCGAAAGCCGCACAAAATCCTGGTAAGTAGTCCGGCATTTCACGAAAGTCAGCCTCGTCAACGGCGAGGGTATTATCGCCGGCGGGTTTTGGCCCGCCGGCGCAATCTCACTTTCCAAAGAGAATGAACGGCATGATAGCCGTGCCGATCGCCCCGGCGATGATGCACCACCAGGCCATACCGACACCGGCAATCTTCTCGCTAGATCCCTTGATTAGCCTTAGCGCATATACGCCCAACAGGAACGCGGCACAGGATCCGATTCCGGCGACCCAAACGATAGAAAAGATAAAAGCGAGCCCAAGAATCTTGCTGACCTTAACCTGCAAATCTATGAGCTGCTGCTGCACGGGCTGCATAGTGCTCGGTCCTAGTTATATCCCTCTACATCCGTGAAATCTTCGTAGATCATCCCGCGACGGTCCCGCTTTGCCTTGGTCGCCGCCTCATATCCTCCGTCTTCGTTTCGCGCGATCTTGTTTTGTGCGTAGAGGCCCTCGAGAACGAACTCGCAGGCCGAGACCAGCTTCGCTTTGTCCTTAGCGCTGAATTCCAGAGGCACGAGCGTCGACTCGATCAATTGCGGAACACTGTCGAGCAGACCGACGCATTCCTCCGCGGAAGCGTTGTCGGAGAGCAGCAACTTGTTTCCATCATCGAACCATTTGATCGTCGGCGTGAAGTCGATCCCGAGAAAAAAGCCCTCGAAGATCACGCCGCAGGCGCGTTTGATCAAATCTTTCGCGAGCCGCGTGCCCCCGATCTGCTCGCCTTCGTATTCCAGCTCCATCTTCCCGGTCATTGCGGGAAGGGCGGCATAAATATCGGAAATGCGCGGGACGATCTCCGGCTCGTCGGTGACCAGCGCACGCCTTTCTGCATTCGAGACCGCGGCCTCAAGCGCCGTGATCGAAAATCGCTGCGACACGCCGCTGCGTTTGTCGACACGCTGATCGTCGCGCGCTTCGAAGGCGATCTGCTCGATCGTCTCGGAAATAAATTCGGGAACGTCGACGGTGAAATTCTCCAGGCCCTCGCGTTTCGTCCAGGCTTCCTGTTTCGTGATCTCGGAGCTGAGCTGAACATTCGCCGGATAATGAGTCTGCACTTCGGCAGCGATCCGGTCCTTCAGTGGCGTAATTATCTTCCCGCGGGCCGTGTAATCTTCGGGGTTCGCGCTGAATACCAACATCACGTCGAGCGGCAGGCGAACAGGGTAGCCCTTAATCTGCACATCGCCTTCCTGCATTATGTTGAACAGGCCGACCTGAATTTTGCCCGCCAGGTCGGGAAGCTCATTGATCGCGAAGATCCCGCGATTCGCACGCGGCAGCAGGCCGAAATGGATCGTCAGTTCGTCGGACAAAAGATGTCCGCCCTTTGCCGCTTTGATCGGGTCCACGTCGCCGATGATATCCGCGATCGTCACGTCCGGGGTCGCAAGCTTTTCGACGAAGCGGTTGTCCCGATAGACCCAATCGATCCGCGTTTCGTCACCCTGAAGCTTTACCTGTTCCCGCCCGTAGGCGCTCAGCGGCTGGAACGGATCGTCGTTGATCTCGGAGCCGGCGATGATCGGCATCTCTTCATCAAGCAGATCCGTAAGTTGACGAATGATGCGCGACTTCGCCTGCCCGCGTAGCCCGAGCAAAATAAAATTGTGCTTCGCCAAAACCGCGTTTACTATCTGCGGGACGACCGATTCGTCGTACCCCAAAATTCCCGGAAACAGCCGTTCACCGCTCCGCAGTTTGTTTATCAAATTCGCGCGCATCTCGTCCTTGACGGACCGCGACGCGTACCCGCTTTCTCGTAACTCACCCAGTGTCCCTATTGCTGACATAATTTCATTTTACTCGCCTGAGTATTGAAAGCCAGCAGGGACGAGGCGATACGAAGTCCGACCTCAGTAACTTTCATTTAACGCGCTCCACGGCCACCAAAAGGGGTGGCGGTCAGACGCTTGCGAGTTCGTCCGGAGGAATGACCGCAGTATCCTGCTGGCGCTTTTCCAACATTTCTAAATGCTGCCTTTGAAACTCGGCCATCTGGGCATCGAACTCCGCGAATTCTTTGTCCCGGGCGATCTTCTCGCGCTGTTCGCTGGTGAGGAACCTGTTTCCTTTGATCTTTGAGTTCTTGAGGGACTCGAGCCAGCCGTTGAGCTGTTTCGAGACATTGGCGCCATGCCTTATCAAATTTGAAATTTCAAATTTGAAATTTGAAAATCGAGGTGATGTCTCGCACAGACGAAGCATCGATCGACATTCCCCCGCGGATCCTTTTGAAATGTATAAAAAATAAATCAGCTCGGTATTCGCTCCTCGTTCAAATCCCTCAGCGATATTGTTCGAGATCGAAACCGTCGCACGTTCCAACTGATTCTTCGTGTCACCAAAACCCCGAAAGTCGGCCGCGTTCGTAAATTCGAACAACTTCAACGCAAATTCAATCGCGGCTTTCCACACCGGCAGTTCTTCAAAGTGGGAGTATTTCATTTCTTTGCTCGGCTCCTTTAATTTCAAATTTGAAATTTCAGATTTCAAATGATATCCCGCGCAACATCGCCGAGTCCTTAACTCTTCTAAATTTCAAACAAAAAAGCCTGAAGCAATTGCTCCAGGCTTCTCTTCCGTTTGAAATTTCAAATTTGAAATTTGAAATTTCAGATCTTAAAACACGTACTTGTTCGCATCGATCAAAGTATCCGCGATCCGCTGGCGCGAGCTGATGGTATTGACTGGGGAATTATTTTTCGTGAACCGCTTGAGCGCAACCAACAGCGTTCGGCCCTCGTCGCCTTCCGCGATCGCCGCGATCGTGTTCCGAGCTTTCATCTCGATCCGCTGGATCGCGTCGTTGCAATAAACCGAAGCCATATCCGCATGTCGGCCCGCGGCGTCGTCGCCCTTCGAGCCCGCGAGCTTCTTCGCACGCAGCACCGCCGTTTCCATCTGATACGCGTCCATGATGATGTCCGCGCAATTCAGCAAAACTTCCTGCTGGTCCGCGAGGCTCATCATGTATTTCTGAGCCGCTGTGCCGAGAACCATCAATGCGATCTTCTTCGCATT
>DATLCA010000419.1:0-1245 GCA_035526605.1 Pyrinomonadaceae bacterium
GATCGCATGGCCGAATGTTATTCCGTCGGTTTTGGGCAGCGCCCCATGAGTTTCGGCTGCACCAATACTCTCGGACATCGGGTCGACGAGTGGGGGCCGAGATCTAACGAGCAAGAGGATCGCCGGAGCGAGAATTCCCCAGATGACCCCACTCAACGCGATCATCGAGGTTCGCCATCCAAACCGTTCAATGAGCGGCGTTGCGATGGGCGGGATCACTGCTCCCCCTATGCTCGTGCCGGTTAGGAGTATGCCGAGAGCGGCGCCGCGTCGATCTACGAACCAATTCGAGACAAGCACGACCGTCGGTAACACGCCTACAAAACCAAGCGAGATACCCATCAGTATGCGTGCGGCGTAGACCGCGAACTCCGAATGCGTGGTCGCATGGAGGAGCAGCCCGCCGCCCAATAGCCCGCAGCCGACGAGCATCAAGTTCTTCAATGGAAATTTCTGAATCAGCCAGCCGGCGAGAGGAGAGATAAGACCAGAGAAAAGAAATGTAAGCGTCGCCGCAAATGCAATGAAGCTCTCGGCTCGATCCGGCGCGATCGCCCCTGACAAGACAAAATCCTCACGGATCGATTTGTAGAAGACCGGGATCCCGCCGATCGAAAGACCATTGCTGACGGCGAGAGCAAGAGTGGCGACGGCGACGATCACCCATCCGTAATAAAAACGTGGTTTGGTTGACGGCATTATCAAGCCTGGCGCGCGTGCGGACATCGTTCCAGTTCTCGGACCCTGAGACCGCGGTCGCGAAAGAACTGGAACCTCGAGCCATACAAAAAGGAAAGACCCTACCGACGCTTATAATTCGTCACATGGTTCGGCGGCTCGATCGACGGATCCAGACGCGCATCCGCTACCGGTTCACCAGTCGCAAGCTTGAGCGGCAGCACCCCCGCCCACACATCCATCCCGTAGTCTTCCTCATCATCAACGGGACCGCCGGTGCGAACCTTCGCGGACGCTTCGTCTATCGAAAGCTTCAATACAGTTGTCGCTTTAAGTTCAAGCTCGCTCGGCCAGCGAACATCTTCCCAACGGCCGGGTACGATGTGCTCCGTTAACGCTTCGAGCCCTTTATTCTTTTCATCGTGGTCTACGACAAGCTCGGCCTTGCCGAGGATCACGACCGAACGATAATTCATCGAATGATGAAACGCCGAACGAGCCAGAACCAATCCATCTATCAACGTCACGGTCACGCAAACATTTATTCCCTGCGAAACGTTTCGCATC
>DATLCA010000420.1:0-3214 GCA_035526605.1 Pyrinomonadaceae bacterium
ATCAAAGGCATCATCGATGAGGTCAAGGAAAAAGACAACATCATTCTGTTTATCGACGAGGCCCACACGATCATCGGTGCAGGTGCGGCACTTGGAACCTCGAGCGACGCCGCAAACATGTTCAAGTCTGCGCTTGCGCGAGGCGAGCTCCGGATAATCGGGGCGACCACGTCGACCGAGTACAAGGAATATATCAGCGAGGACGAAGCGCTTGCGCGTCGTTTCCGTCTGGTAAAAGTTGAAGAGCCGACGATAGACGAGACGAAGGAAATACTTCTTGGGCTGCGTCCGCGTTTGGAAAAGAATTACTCGGTCACGATCTCGGACGAAGCGATCAACACGGCGCTCGAGATGTCACCGAAGTACATTCGCAATCTTCACCTTCCGGACAAAGCCATCGGTTGGTTGGATACGGCTTCGGTGAAGGTTGAAATCAACGAGCCGTCATCGCTGGTCGTGAAGCCGGAACACATCATCGACGTCATTTCTCAGGAATCACGAATCCCGAAGGACATGATTTATCGAGATACGTCCGACCGTTTCTCGCAGATGGAGCTTGATCTTGGAAATCGAGTGATCGGCCAGAAGGACGCGGTTCGTGCGGTTGCCGAAAGACTTCGTCTGAACAAGGGCCCGCTCAAAGACAATCATTACGCGCCCGATGGCGTGCTGTTGTTCCTTGGACCGACCGGGGTCGGCAAGACCGAGCTCGCGAAGGCCGTTGCCGAATTCATGTTCGGTGACGAGAACAAGATGATCCGCATCGACATGTCAGAATACGGCGACGGGACGGTGGGTATCGAGAAACTGATCGGAATGCCGCGGGGCATTGTCGGATCGGAACGCGGCGGCATCTTAACCGAACAGCTTCGCGATGATCCGTACACGGTTCTTCTGCTGGACGAAGTCGAAAAGGCTTCGCCCTATCTCATGAACCTGTTCCTGCAGGCTTTCGACGAAGGCTGGATGACGGACGGCCGAGGTAAGAAAGTTTATCTTTCGGATGCGATCGTCATCATGACTTCGAACCTTGGCTCGGAGAATTTCAAACGGTACGAAAAGCCGCTCGGGTTCGGACAGAAATCGCTCGGCGATATTATGCAAATCCGCGGTGAGGCTATGAAGGCCGCTGAAACCCGTTTCACTCCCGAATTTCGAAATCGCATCGACGAGATCATCGTATTCTCGCCGCTGACGATGGACGAGGTCCGCGAGATCGCACGGCTTTATCTCGGGAAGCTCAAACGGAACATGGAGCGCCAGGGCAAGATCGTGGAGATCACGGAAGCCGCGGTCGATCTTCTTACCGAGAAGGGATTCAGCCCCGCATACGGAGCTCGGTTCCTGAAACGGCACATCGATCAGAAGGTAAAACTTCCGATCACGAACCAGTGGAAAACCGCGGTACGTTTTGTGATCGATGTGACGGAAGGCGAGGTTACGGTTACCCCGAACGACACGTTTAGTTTGAACTAAGAACTAAATACTTATTTATGTTTGAAGACCCTGGCGCTTCCCGCCAGGGTCTTTTTTATTTGTTTCGGCTGGCGTATCCGGATGTCGTAAAGGCAAATTTCGGGGCTATGCTTTTAGTTATCTTCAAGCGATGGGCGGAATTATTGGTAATAGCACGGAACTTCAACCCATTAACTCGTAACTTCCAAATATCCAGCGAAGAGAAACATCCCCGACGAAAACTTCCCGCATCAAAGACTGCGGTGGTAATATCGCCGAAGTCTCTTTCTTTTCCTATGAAACTTACCAACTTTCGCTCGTTGTGCCTTTTCATAAGCACCATCGTGTTTGCGCACGTTGCCGCAGCGCAAAACTTGACCGCTGTGACGCCGAGGCCGGCGAACGCCGCGCAGGCCGAATTGGTTATCCAGAAAGCGATCCATAATCTTGGTGGCGACAAATACCTCAACGTGAAGACTCAGATCGGCTTTGGAAAATATAGTCAGATCAGAGACGGGGCCGTGGTATCGTTCCAGACTTTTACGGACGTCATAGTTTATCCGGATAAGGAACGAACGGATTTCAAAGGCAACAAGACCCGCACCGTCCAAACGAATGTGGGAAATTCCGGCTGGGTTTTCGACGGCGACCAGAATCTGATAAAGGTTCAGGATGAAAAACAGATCGCCAGCTTCAATCGCGGTATTCGGACGAGCCTCGATTACCTTCTTCGTGGGCACTGGCGAGGGCAAGGAGAGCTCAGCTATGCCGGAAAACGGCCGGCGACGCTGGGTAAGCGAAACGAAGTTATCAAACTAACCTACAAGGACGGCCTTGTCGTCGAGTTCGAATTCGCGGCCGACGATGGCCTGCCCCAAAAAAGCGCTTATTCGCGACTTAACGCCGACAACGAAGAAGTGAAAGAAGAGGACCGCTATGCGCAATTCATAGAGGTCGACGGAATAAAGACGCCGTTCATCATCGACCGCTTCACTGGCGGGTCGCAGACCTCGCGCATAAATTACCAAACGGTCGAATTTAACAAATCCGTTTCCGACTCTATCTTCGCGAAGCCCGGTAGCGCGAAGGAAATGAAAAAAGATTTGAAACTCTAGCTTCCGCGATGTTCTGCGGTAGTGCGATGAAGTTGATATCGCTGAGTTCGTCTACGACATGGACGGTCCGGATCGGATTCTCGAACTGGTGCCGCTTTGCCTCAACGCTGACGAGGTAAGCCGGTCCGACCTCGACGTCGTCGAACCGGTAATAACCGAACGGGTTCGTCAGGGCGATCTTCGTATTTCCCTCTGCGTCCGTAATCGAGACTTTGGCCTTGCCGATCCCGGCGCCTTCGGCCGTTAGCACGCGGCCTCCGACAGACACATTTGCCGCGGATGGCGATGCGACGATCGCTACAGCCCATGTCGAAAAGTGCCCCACAACGTTACTGAACCTCGCCGTGGTCGCCATACCCATCGTGGGCTGCCCGTTGGCATCAAGCAACTCAACCGAGACACATCCTCCCACCGTCGGCGGGACTCCCGAGGCACACACGGGAAATGCCTGATACATGCTGCCTGCCGCGTCGCCCCGTGTCGCAAGCGTCGCTTGGCCGATCGCGACGGCGTCAAGTAGGGCCTGCCGAGTCGCCGCGTCAAGATTGGCCAACAAGATGTCGAATGTCAGCGACGCATTTTGGTTCAACGTCGGGACGCCGAAAGTAAACTGATACGCGGCGACCGGGTCAACCGACACAGGG
>DATLCA010000421.1:0-1561 GCA_035526605.1 Pyrinomonadaceae bacterium
TGCTTATAGACGAGGCGACGACGGAGAGATAAATGGGGACGGCGGAGATCGACTGGAGTGGGGTGCGGCGCGTGCTCGTGGTTCGGCTCCGCTCTATCGGGGACACGGTTTTGGCGACCCCATCGCTCATCGCGCTGCGCCGCTTTCTCCCATACGCGGACATCGACATTCTGGTCGAGGATTGGGTCGCGCCCCTTCTGGACGGATTCGAAGAGGCGGGTCGGTTGGTGGCTTCGCGGGATGGAATTTTTTCACGCCTAGCGACCGCTAGGGAAATTCGCCGCCGGAAGTACGACGTCGTTTTCAACCTCCACGGCGGGACGACGGCGACGTTTTTTGCAGCGACCAGCGGAGCTCGGCATCGGATCGGCTACCAAAATTACCAGTATTCTTTTCTTTACAATCATCGGCTCTCGTCCGCGAAAGATTTTTGGAAAAGAGACAGAACACACTCTGCCGAACAGCAGCTCGCGTTGCTCGGTTATGCCGGAGTTCCCGTCGACGATCGCCCGAAAAGCAACCTCGCAGTATCCCAGGAGTCATTGGAGTCCGGGGCTCGGAAATTTTTCGAGCAAGAGGGAAAACAACTAAATGAACTGGGCGAGTTTGTTTTGATGCACCCGGCAGCGGCGTTCGATACAAAAGAGTGGGCGGCAAAAAATTTTGCCCGCACTGCCGAGTACCTGAAAGATAAAGGCCTCGCGGTCATCGCGATCGCGGCAGAGAGAGAACGGTCTGTCCTTGAGAATCTGAAATCCCACTCACAAACACCGATTCACACATTCGACAACTTCGCACTTCCGGAGATCGTCGCGTTGGCTTCGCGGGCGCGTCTCTTTGTGGGGAACGATTCCGGCATCGCGCACGTTGCGGCTGCCGTCGACACGCCCAGCGTCGTTGTTTTCGGTTCGTCGAACCGCGATCACTGGCGCCCGTGGACGGACGCCCCGAACGAAATTGTCTTTGAAGCGATTCATTGTCAGCCGTGTCCCGGCTTCGAATGCAAGAAGTTTGGCGAGCCGCAATGCATTCAAAATGTTTCCGTCGCGGCTGTCACCGGAGCGATCGAGCGGGTGCTTGCAAAAGAAAGGGCGGACCCGAAAGTCCGCCCTTAAAAGTTCCTCTTATGAAAACTTAATGCTTGTTCGTGTTCGAATTGCTGCCGCCCGACGTGTTCGTCATCGAATCGTTGGCCGCAACCTTCAACTCGTTCTTGACGCTCTTTACGCCGTCGATACCTTTGGCGACCTGCTCCGCCTTGGTCTTCTGTGCGGCGTTCGCGACGCTGCCCCTCAACGTAACGACATCGTTAACCACGTCGACGTTGATGGTTGATTCACGAAGATCCGCGGTCCCGAGCAGAGACGCGCGGGTCTTGACCCAGAGCCAAGAGTCATTCACGCCCGAGCCGATCGTGCTGCTACCCTTGTCCTTGTCGTAATCTCCCTTGTTCTTTTCGTACTCCTCACGGGTTACGTTAGCGTTCCAGCGGTTGCTGTTCATGTTGGTGTTCGCGTTAGCCGGAACCACGACCGCGCCCGTGTTGGCGTTATTGGTGCCT
>DATLCA010000422.1:0-16810 GCA_035526605.1 Pyrinomonadaceae bacterium
GGAAAGTTTAATCGTTCGACTTGCATGTCTGAGGCACGCCGCCAGCGTTGATTCTGAGCCAGGATCAAACTCTCGTTGATTTCCTAGTTCATTGTTGTTCGTACGACAGTTTCCTGTCGCTACTACTAACCGAAGTCAGTAGTAATTCTTTTTGAATTAACACATGGACTCTCACATATCTAGTTTTCAAATATCAGCTTTAATTCGCTCTACTTCTTGTGAGCGAAACTCCTGATTATACAGAAGCGAATTTCGTTGTCAAGCACTCTATAAACAATTGCGAAACTTTTTTGTTTTCGTTTTTTCAATTCCCCGTAGAGGCGAATATGTATTCTCTATCCTCAACATCATTCTGTCAAGCGGCATACATATATTGACCAAAATTTTCAATTTTTTCGAAAATTAAAGCCCCCTGAATATTGTATTCAAGAGACTCGTTTTCTAACTTTCAAAACCGGACCGCTTCAATTTATGCGATCAACTTAAGATGGCGTTTCTTTCGTCGAAGTTGCCAAAAACTTTTTCAAGTTTCTTTCGCGTCACGCGATTTCCGCGGAGCCGATTCAATCCGATCACTTCAATTATTGCGATCAACTTATGATGGCGTCTTCGTTAAGGACGTTGCCAAATATTTTTTCAACTCTTCTTTCCGCCGGTATTAGACTAGCTAGAATTGCCGCATCAAATTATGCGATCAATTTGAGATGGCCTAACAGCAAAGGAAGTTGCCGAACTTTTTCAACTTCAACGATCTCGGCAGGCAGTTCATTAAATTGATCGCTTCAATTTTTGCGATCAATCTGAGACGGCGTCACCTAAACTTACGTTGCCAATTTCTTTTTCAATCTCGTCGCAGACTCGCGATTTCGTCGAGCAGCATATGATGTGGGCGCTGTAATCGCGGTTGCCTCTGTAAAGGATTTTTTTTGGAGCGGGCGACGAGGATCGAACTCGCAACTTTCAGCTTGGGAAGCTGACACTCTACCATTGAGTTACGCCCGCACTTTGACGCGATAAATTCTGCCACTTTTCCAGCGTGCTCGCAAGATGTCTTGTCACTCGATCGCGAGCAGCATATCTATCACTTCTCGCACCGCGCCCCGCCCGCCTTTCGCTTCAGTAATATATTTGGCGACAGCCTTCGTCTTCTCGCCAGCGTCCGCTACGGCGACCGGAAACCCGACAAGTTTCATCAACTCAATGTCACCGATATCGTCGCCGATGTAGGCGACCTGTTCGGGACCGATCTCAAGCGACGAAATTATACTTTCAAAGTCTTCGATCTTGTTCACTGATCCCGTTCGAACGAATTCGATGCCCAGCTCGTCGGATCTACTTTGTACGATTTCCTGTGCTCCGCGTCCCGAGATAATTCCCGATTTGAACCCTGCGCGATGCCACAAAACAATTCCTTGCCCGTCGCGGACGTCGAAGACTTTCATGGTCTCGCCGGCCGCAGAAAAGTAAAGGCGGCCGTCCGTGAGAACGCCGTCGCAATCCATCAGAAGTAAGGTGATTTCCAATCTATCGCACCTCGAATATGTCCACCGAATTTAGCTTCCATCCGGGGCCGGTGCGCGTCAGCCGATAGACCGCGGTTCCGGTCTCCACGTCGCGGTTGAGAAGTCTTATTGATAACGACGCCTCCACCCAGACATTGTTTGCGTCGATGGCATCGACGTGAAGCACATTTGTTTTCCACTCGACCGTCTGTCCGGATATGCCGCTTACAAATTTCGAGACTTCGCCCGGGACCGCCATTGCATCCAGGTCCGCCTTTCGGTTTGAAACAGCGGCCTTGTCGAATGAATTGAAAAACGCTTTGACGCTTTCGTCTGATACCGGCGAAGAATTCAGGCGATTACGTACCGCCCTCGCGGCAAGGCTCGCTCCGTATTCAGCATCAGCGGCGATCGCGTCCGAGGCGAACTTTGCCGCCTGGGCGGCCTGCCCGTTTTTCGACACAACGTCGGCGAGCCCCACGTTTGCCCATGCAAGACTCCGCGGTGACGGCAGCTTTTCTTCAAGCACCGCTCGAAACTCTCGTTCAGCTTCGCCATTCTTTCCCTGGGCGAGTAGCGAACGGCCGAGCAGCACCCGAACATCGTCGAACCTCGCCTGGTCGCGAAGAACAACCCTTGCCGCTTTTTCCGCGCTCGCAAATTCTTGCTTATCGAATGCTCGCTTTACGGAAAGCAGAAGGTCACTCTCCGTTGATTCCCGCGGTGCGATGTCGTCCGAGTAATCGGTCTGCGGATAAAACTTCTCGGGATCGATCTCCACGCGGTTGATTTTGTTCCCGGTCTTGAACGCGATCTCTCCAAAACTTCTCGCTCGTATTGTCGTCGGAGCGGAAAGCCGTTCACCGTTAGCCGTAGTAGCCGAGACGTTGACCGTGACATCCACGGGTCCGGTATTTCGCAACGCGACTCGCGATTCCGCGCCGACGTTTTGCGGCAGGCCCGCAAGCAGGTTTGTTTCCGTGACCTGGTCGAAAAGGTGATCGAGCAATTCCCTGTCTGCGGGAAATTGTGCGCGGAGCTCCGCGAGCGAGATGCTTGCATCCTTCGCTGCAGATCTTACGCCTTTGTAGAATTCTTCATTCCCAATTTTGCGAGCGAGGATCCGCCACGCCATGGCACCCTTGTTTGCCACTTCGGGATAATAGTAATCATCCAGCGATGAGACTATGGTCAGGGGAGCGTCGCGACGAGACACGGACGCATAGGCGATCCGCTGTCGCTGGCGTTCGAGATCGGCAATGTCCTTTCCAAATTTGCTTTCCAGAAACTGGGTCGCAATGTATTTTGTGAGACCCTCGCGAATTACGCCGCCCCCGTCGCCGACAATACTGACCGATCCGCCCAGCGACGTCTTCACGACCGAGTCCGCGATGATCATCGCGGTCTGGGAATCAAGGCGCCCGCGGCGGAACACCCCTTCATCGATCAAGATCGTTCCGCCGCCCGTGAACCCACCCGAGCGCCGAACCCCCACAATTCGGAACGGAACGTCGGAAGGCGAGCCGAGTAGGCTTCCGACGAAGGTTCTTGCGTCGGAAGTAAGCGCCGCGAGCTCACCTGCAACCTTTTGCGCGTCGGGACCGGCGCCCTTAGGCAGGTGCACCGAGACGCCTGAGGCATTCACGCTTTCCCACGTTCCCGTCAGAAAAAAGGGCTGGCCGCCGAATTTCTGATCGAACACGCCGGCCGTTTCGCTCCCCGAGGTAATTACACTTTGTCCCGAGCCGGTTACCTGCATTCGAAACGGCGCGTAGTCGGCGCCCCTCGCAAAATACCAGCTGTTGGGCGTTGGGTACCAGAACGAGAGCGGCAGGAATTGGGATCCGACAGGCGAGATCGAACTCAATCCGGAGTTATCTTTTACGTTTATCTTGTAATCGACCGTGACAGCCAAATTGGCACCCGGCTGAACGGTTGGCACACGCACCACAATTCGCTGCAGTGAACCGGTCCCGACCTTCTCCTCGCCTTTTGTAAAGTCCGCGGTAGTTCCATTCAGTGAAACTAACGAGACTTGCGCCGCGGGACTGATTCGCAAGGTTAACGTGGAGGCGGCAGTCGCAGAAACATTCGTCAGATCGAGTTTTGCTTTCGCACTCAAATTTCGATCCGTCTCCGCCTGCGGCAGTGTCGCGGAAATGTCGTATCGATTAACTTTCCATGTCGCTGAAACGCGCGCGACATCCTGGCCGGCGCAGAGACCGGCGAAAGACAAAACGAGTAGAGCAAACGACGCGGCGCGGAGAGCGAGATTACCTATGGCGGGACCGTTCGAGGGTTCAGTGATTATCATTAACAAGTTCGTGGATCTGTTTTAATTTTGTGAGCAGTTTTTCCAATCGAGACAATGGAAGCTGATTCGGTCCGTCGCTGGGGGCTTTCGCTGGGTCGTCATGCACTTCCATGAAAACCGCATCAACACCGCACGCAACGCCGGCTCGCGCAAAGTTTTCGATGTACTCTGCTTGGCCGCCGGTTGCTTTGCCAAGCCCGCCGGGGAGTTGCAGGGAATGCGTCACGTCGAAAACGACGGGGACACCGAACGCACGCATGATCGGAAAGGATCGGAGGTCGACGACGAGATTATTGTACCCAAAGCTCGCTCCACGTTCCGTAAGAAGGATCTTCTCGCAGCCCGCGGCCTCGAGCTTTTCGACAATATTCTTCGCATCCCACGGCGCGAGGAACTGTCCCTTTTTTACGTTCACTGCCTTGCCGGATTTCGCAGCCTCCACCAGCAAGTCAGTCTGTCGACAAAGAAACGCCGGTATCTGAAGCATGTCCGCAACCTCGGCGGTCTTCTCCACCTGCCACGGTTCGTGGATATCCGTGATCACGGGCACGCCAATCTCAGCCTTGACCTGCGCGAGAATCTCCAAACCGAACTCCATCCCCTGTCCCCGAAAACTTTCTATCGAGCTCCGGTTCGCTTTGTCGAACGAAGATTTGTAAACGAAGCCGGCACCGACATGCTCACAAATATCATTGATCTCCTGCGCCATGAACAGCGCATGCTGCGCCGATTCGACGACACAAGGGCCGAGGATGAAAGACAAATCACCGTTGCCGAAATTGACCTCGTTTATCTTAAATGACTGCATTACAACCGGACCGAAGATGGACACAGATTAGCATAGAAAATCGGGTCCAAATATCGCCTGCGTCCGAGGGTATTTGGTTATGGAGTTACTCCTCAGCGTCAACTTCACTTCGCTCCGGCATCTCGACACCTTTGTCACTTCTCACATCGTGCTCGAGATTTTCACTATGCAGGCGATTCTCCCATGCCGCCTTCACGAATGAAGTGAACAAGGGGTGGGCGTCAAGCGGCTTCGATTTATATTCCGGATGAAACTGACAAGCGACGAAATATGGATGCTGCTCGCGCGGTAGCTCGATCATCTCGACAAACTTTCCATCCGGGGATACGCCGCTGAAAACCAGCCCTTCTTTTTCGAGAACGTTTCGGAACTCGGGATTGAATTCGTAGCGGTGACGATGTCGCTCGCCGATCTGCTCGACACCATGATAAACGTCGCGGGCGAGTGAGCCTTCCGACAAGCCGCAAATGTATTCGCCGAGCCGCATCGTGCCGCCGAGCTCATCCACCCCGACGAGATCCCGAAGTTTGAAGATGATCGGGAATGGTGTCTCTTCGTTGAACTCTGTCGAGTCGGCGTCACGCAATCCGCACACATGTCGAGCAAACTCGATACACGCGGTCTGCATTCCAAGACAGATCCCGAAGTACGGCGTGCCGGATTTTCGCGCGTATTTGATCGCACGCAGCATTCCGGCGATACCGCGCTTCCCAAATCCACCGGGAACCAATATCGCGTCGTAATCCTGGAGCTCGACTTCGTAACCGTCGTTCATCAGATTCTCCGATTCGATCCAGGTCACGTTGACGCGCAAATTGTTCGCGACTCCGGCGTGCGTCAGAGCCTCACGGAGCGACTTGTACGAATCTTCCAACTCCACATATTTTCCGACGATCGCGATCTTCACGTTCCCACCGCTCGGCTCTTTGATCGTCGAGACCAGCTCACGCCATTTCTTTAGATCGACATGCGGAAATTGTTCCTTCAAGCTGAGATCACTAATAATCAACTCATCGAGCGCCTGTTCGTGAAATGCCAAGGGGACTTCGTAGATCGTTGGCACGTCCAGCGCCGAGATCACAGCATTCTCCTGCACGTTGCAGAACAGTGCAATCTTTCGTCGGAGATCCATCGACAGCGGCCGGTCCGAACGGCAAAGGAGGATGTCCGGAGCGATACCGATTTCACGAAGCTCCTTCACGGAGTGCTGTGTCGGTTTCGTTTTCAGCTCACCCGCCGCGGCGATGTATGGAACCAGAGTGACATGAACGAATATCGCGTTGCCGCGGCCTTCTTCGTTGCCGATTTGCCGGATCGCCTCCATGAACGGCAGCGATTCGATGTCACCTACCGTCCCGCCGATCTCGACTATCAAGACGTCGGGCTCATGCTTTTCGGCGATTTTGCGCACCGCCATTTTGATCTCATCCGTGATGTGCGGGATGACCTGAATTGTCTTGCCAAGATAATCGCCACGTCGTTCTTTCTCTATAACGGAAAGATAAATACGTCCGCTCGTCCAGTTGTTCGCCTGCGACAGGTTCGCGTGCGTGAACCGTTCGTAGTGACCAAGGTCGAGATCGGTCTCCGCGCCGTCATCGGTCACAAATACCTCGCCGTGCTGGAACGGCGACATGGTGCCGGGATCGACATTTATGTAAGGGTCCAGCTTCATCATCTGTACCTTCATCCCACGCGCTTCAAGCAAGCAACCGATAGAGCTCGCCGCCAATCCCTTGCCCAAACTCGAAACCACACCGCCCGTCACGAAAATGTACTTAGTCATAATGTTCCTTCGTCGGTCGTCGATCACCTTCCCCTAACTGTTAGGCGTCCCGGGCGCTGCGTCTGCCCCGTTCCCAGCCTCCGAGTCTGCACCTGCCTTCCCTTCCCGTTTCTTTTTCTGATAACGACCCTCTTTCATTTGAGTGATCGTTTCCTTGGCTTTAGCAGCTTCCGGATTCATAAGCTCGTGCAGAGCGTTCATACTTGCGCCGATCGCGGTCGTACCTTCCGCAGCGTTCCGTTCGAACTCTTCCGCGCTCCGCTTCCGCGGCTTTGCAAGAACCTTCAATCCGACGACGGCTCCCACGATAAGCAATAAGAAAAACGCGAGCCCGATCCAGTTTTCCATCAAGTAATATTCTCGGCGACAACGCCGGACTCCAGTATCCGGCATGCACGATCCAGATCTTCCTGAGTATCGACTCCTATCGATGTCCCGACCGCATCCACCACCCTGATTTTCGCTCCGTCCTCCAGCGCTCGAAGCTGTTCGAGCATTTCGATCTGTTCAAGTTTTGTCGGCGGCAACTTGCTGAACTTTAGCAAATATTCGCGCCGGTACACATAGAGACCAGTATGTTTTCGAAAGCTCGAAAGAAGCTCCTTCTCATTTCTGACGGCTTCGTAAGGATCGCCTGAATAACGTAACGAAGCGTCGCGCGGAAACGGAATCGCTGAACGAGAAAAGTAGATCGCATGACCGTCGTCGCCAACCACGACTTTTACGACATTACCATTCAAGAGCTCGTCGAAATTTTGGATCGGTTCTGAGGTCGTAGACATGTCCGCCGATCCATCTTCAACTAACGCACCAACCGCGGTGTCGATGGTTTCCGGAGAGATTAAGGGTTCGTCGCCCTGCACATTGACGATGATAGCCGCCTCGGGAATGCTCTCCGCGACTTCGGCGACGCGGTCGGTCCCCGAGCGAT
The DNA here is from genome assembly GCA_035526605.1 of Pyrinomonadaceae bacterium. GTDB lineage: Bacteria > Acidobacteriota > Blastocatellia > Pyrinomonadales > Pyrinomonadaceae > OLB17. The sequence continues at coordinate 7,342 of DATLCA010000422.1, forward strand.
GTTCGCTGGACGTCATCATCGCTTCGCACCCGTTCTTCGTAACGATATCGAAAATGCGCCGGTCGTCCGTCGCGACGATGACGCGCGATACAGATCGAGCTTGTCGAACCTGTTCGACTGTCTGGAGGATCAACGGGCGGCCATTGACCGGCAGCAACATCTTGCCCGGCAGGCGCACGGACGCGTACCTTGCGGGTACGACTGCTACTACAATTTTTGGATGATTTTCCCCGTGATGCTCCACGGGCTTTTAGACTATCTGTAAATCGCGCCGAAGACAAGCCGAGCGCAAAGTTTGGTAGGTGCGGTCATTTTGGTTAAACTCGGAGCCGTGGAAAACCCAAACGAGATCTCTCCCGATGAAGGATTTAACAGAGTCGAGTCCGTGCCCGTTCTTGCGGCGAATCCGACCCCTGACAATCCTCCATGGAATGCCGTGGTCGCCGTTCTGGCTTGGATAGCGAGTGTTGTCCTGATCGCCCTGGTTCCCATCCTCGTTTTGCTCCCTTACATAATTTCCCGCGGCCCTAGTTTTAGCGAGAGGATCGCGCTCGCGGAATTTTTACAAAAGGATCCGACGTCGATCATCCTGCAGATCGGCGCCATCATTCCGGCGCATATTCTGACTCTCGCGCTCGCGTGGGCCATCGTCACGAAACTAAACAGATTTTCATTTCGGGAGACGCTCGGCTGGAATTCGGGCGGCATGGGCTGGCCGCATTATGCCGGCATACTTGTAATCTTCTTCGGAATCGCGATGATTGTCGGAAACTATTTTCCCGAACAGGAGAATGAGCTGACGCGAATTCTGCACAGTTCGCGATGGGCGGTTTATCTTGTTGCGTTCATGGCGACGTTCACCGCCCCCATAGTCGAAGAAGTGATTTACCGAGGGATTCTCTATTCAGCTTTTCAGAGGACGTTCGGTGTAGCCGCAGGCATCGTCATCGTGACCCTGCTTTTCGCCCTCGTTCACGTTCCCCAGTACTATCCGAGCTTTTCGACGATCTTCCTGCTCCTGCTCCTAAGTCTCATTTTAACTCTGGTGCGCCAACGGACCGGTAATCTTCTGCCGTGCATCATCCTTCACACTATCTTTAATGGGATGCAGTCGATCCTGCTAATACTCGAACCTTACTTGAAATCCGAGGCACCCGTCATCGAGCCGACTACCGGCTTCTTTCTAAAATGAATAAGCCCGCGAATCGAACGGATCCGCGGGCCTATCTTTCTATTTCAATTAAAATTAAGGCTTGCTCCCTGTCGGATCCGACTTCACGCCTGTCGCAGCAGACGAAGAAGAACCACCGGAAGACGAAGAAGATGACGACGACGAAGACGTCGGGGACGAGTAAGAACCCGATCCCGGGTCATACGAGCTTCCACCTCGATCGGGGGAGCCGCCGTGCAAACCACCTCCGCCCATCGTCTGCTCCATACGAATAAACGGCGGAATTGGGGAGCGGTCTCCAGCACTTGTGATCGGAGTCGCCACAGGGGAACTCGATCCTCCTCCCTGGTGGGGTCCCCAAGGGCCCGTCGAATAGTAAACCACCGAAGGCATGTCGTACCACCACATGCCGTGACCGTAACCGTAGCCGTACGGCGAATTCCAGCCACGCCCGAAAGGCAGGAAACAGTAACCTCCCGAGAAAGGGTCGAGAACCCAAAGGCCGAACGAACCGAACATGTTCCAGCCCCGCCCGAGGAACGACCTCATCAGCGCCGTACGGAGCTCGTCTCTTTTAAGCCGCGCAGTTATTTTCGCGAGTTCTTTTGAACGTTCCTTACTCCAAATGTCTAATGCGTCTTTATCGTCACGGTCAAACTTGGCGACCGAAACTACTCCAACACCGGCCGTCGTTGCGACGCGTCCGCTTTTTATCTCGTCGGTGCCCGCCGCCCTCGCGGCTCCTTTCCAGACTTCGAGACTCGATCTCTGATCATTCACGACGTCGACCCGAAAAACGCCTGTTTGAATTAGGGTATACGTCGTCGACGGCGTGTCGACCGAGACCTTGAATTCCTCGGCCGCAAAGACCTCGAGGATAGCGCTGCCTTTTTCGATCCTAAGCTCCAGATCGTCGAGCGATACGTTCTTGAATGCGAAGGTGGAGTTTCCTCCGAGACGCAGGTATGAGCCGGGGTTCAGAAGTATCTCGGCCTTCCCGTCCGGACCCGTGGATACGCGGTCGCCAATCTCGAGCTTTTCACCTTTTACGAGACGGCCCGCCGGGCCTCCCGCCCGCGCCACGTTCACCGCACCTTCGACGAAGTTCACTCCACCGGCCTTGGCGGAGATCACGTATCGATCGCCCGCGGCCGCCGAAAGAGTATCGTTTTGCGCGTTGGCCAGTGAACACGCGAAGGTGAGTAACAAGCCAAACAAAAGATAACGTACAAGGTGGTTTTTCATTTTGTAGATCCTCTCGGTGAGTAACGCATTCACAATAATGCATATTGCCGCAGATTAACAATTTCTTTCGTAAATTTATGTCAAGAACGTACAGCATCTACGAAATAATCGAACAACCTTTGGGACAATTGCGTAATCTTAGAAGTGTCCGGTAGAGCTTCGATATGGAGCCGGTCAAAACGCCCAAATGGCAACTTTCAAGGACCCCACAAAATGTTTCGCACCGCTTGAGGTAATTGAACGTTTGCTCGAGATAAGAACCGAGCTCGGATTCGAGGAAACGCTTTATCTCGACCGGTGTCAGGAACTGACGGATTTCCTCGACGCTTACGGGTTCGACATATACGCATTCGCGACGACAAACGAGAAGATAAACTACGGCGATTACAGAACGCCGGTAGTGCCCGGCGGGGAGCGACTGCATAGCTCGCTGGTGGCACACTAACAACAAGTTCACAATCAACTGAATAAGCGCGCGGAAGGTGATCTAAGCAAGTTAGGCCTTCCGCCTTTTTTATTACTTTAAAGCGCTTTTACGATGAAGAGCGTACCGTCATCATCTAGAAACTTGCGTTCCGTGAAATCTGCGACGTCCTTCCGAATGAGATCGATCATCTTCTTCGCCGGTTCGTCTATTCCCTTGAGGACACTCTTCGCGAAGCGGTCCGAACCAAACTCCTCGCCGCTCGCGTTGGCGGCTTCCGTGATCCCGTCGGTATAAATAACCAGCACCTGGTCTTTTTCGAAGCGTATAAAATGCTGGTGATATCGCGCGTCGTAGAACATTCCCAGGGGCGTGTCTCCGTATTCCACAAATCGATACTCGCCATTAGGCTTGATCAAAAGCGGCGGATTGTGGCCGGCGTTAGCGAACACAAACGTTCGGTTGGTGGTGTCCAGAATTCCATATATGGCCGTAACGAACCGATTGTCCTCGATCGAGTCCCAAAGTAGATTGTTTATCTTGGAAAGAAGAATATGAGAGGCATACCCGGTTTGCACTCCGGCCCTGATCGAACCTCGGAGAAACGCCATCAGTAACGCCGCGGGTATCCCCTTTCCCACCGCGTCCGCAACGGTTATCCCGATCTGATCCTCGAACACCTCGACCCAGTCGTAATAATCGCCAGACACTTCTTCGGTGGGGAAAACGTACGCACTGATATCAAAATCTTTGAGATCCGGATCGTGATCCGGAAGAAGCTCGAGCTGAACCTGGCGCGCGATCTCGAGCTGAGCCTGAATGCGCTTTTGCTCGACGAGCTGCTCATGCAGCTGCACCTTCTCGATGATGATCGCGACCTGCGAGGTTAGCATCTGCAGGACGGACAAATCGTCTTCGGTATAAGCGTTCAGGCGGTCGCTCTCGAGATCGAAAACACCAATGACTTTGTCGTTCGAGATTATCGGAGCCACCATCTCCGATCTGGTTCTGGCGCGCGCGGCGAAGTAACGAGAGTCCTTACTCACGTCCGGGGAAATTATCGCCTTCCCCGACTCGGCCACCCGGCCGAGGAATCCTTCCCCCAGTTTCAATCGGGGCTCGATGAGCTCGAAGCTGATCTCGTACCCGCGAATCGCTTTCGATTTAAATATATACGGGCTGTCGTTGTCTTTCGCCGTTTCCATCAGGTAAATTCCGGCCGCGTCATAGGGCAGCAAGGAACTCAGCGTGTCCATCACGAGATTGAGCAGCTCATCGAGATCGAGCGATCGGCTTATCGTTTTCGTGATGTCGTGAAGAAGCCTCAGCTTGTCGACGGTCGACAAGCTCGGATCAGGAGTGGGTTGGAGCGGCGTGTTCATCAGCGTTCGCTTCGAAAGATTCTTTCTTTATATGTATCCCAAAGACGCGAGATCTTGATGCGGTATTCTACCAGCGCCTTGCTGACGTTGTAATGCCGGGCGATCTCGGCAGCGGTCTTGCCGTCCTCAACGAACTTTTTTAGCCCGCCGTAAGGAACAAGCGCGGCGGCACCGGTGGAGTATGCTTCTTCTTCTATTTCGGCGTTGTAGTCGCGTGCGATCGTGTTTCCGTCCTTGTCCCGGTTCTCGATCGAAAGACGGCTCGGCTTGTGTCCGAGAAAGACGTGGCTGATCTCTTCCATCAAGGTCGCCTTGTGCCTCGTCTTTGCGTGTGTGGGGTTGAGGATTATCAGTTTCTTCCCGTTGGGAAGTTTTTGTGAAGCGGCGCCGCCCGACCAGTTGTCCTTTCCGCTGCCAAGAAGCTCCTTCAGTGTCTCTTCCGTGAGAAGCGACTCGATCTGATCAAAAGTCACCACCAACAACCCGGCGTACTTAGCGAGTTCGAAGGGGTCGAGCCTCTGATCATCCCGGGTGAGCCCCGCGAATTCCCTTAGGCCTTGTCCCCGCAATTCGTGGTGTCGGCCTTTTCGAGTCGGGGGAACGTTTTCCATTGCGGATTGCGGATTTAAGATTTGCGGACCTACAAATAAAACCGGGCCTCCAACGCCGAGGCGAAATCTGCGTTCCGCGTTCCGCGATCCCTAAACTTCCTTGTATTCCGAGTCGACGTCCTCGCTCGACAACGCAACGCGGTAGTTCTTCGATTGCTTCTGCGACGTGATAAGCAGGTCCGTCTTCGTTTTCAGAAGGTCCGCACGGTTGTAAACCGACAGCTCGAAATTGTAACCGTGCGTGATGGCGTCTTTCGGGCAGGCTTCGACACAGAATCCGCAAAAGATGCAGCGACCGTAATCTATGTTGTAGACCTTGGCGTAACGCTCGTCGCGGCCGATCCGGTCTTCGTACGGCCGCGGATCCGTCTCGGCTTCAATATAGATACAGTCGGACGGGCAGGCCGCCGCGCAGAGGTAACAGGCGACGCACTTTTCTTTGCCCATCTCGTCGACGTGCAGGAGGTGCTGACCCCGGTAGCGCGGCTGGACGGTGATCGGGACATCCGGATATTGCACCGTCCATTTCTCGCGCGGAATTTCGGAGATGGTGCGCTTCATTCCCTTAATGACAGCGACCGTGGATTGAATAACGTCTGAAATAAGTGACATGTCTAAAAATTCGACGGCATCATGGAGCCGGCGAGCAGCCCCGCGTAAACAAGAATGATAAAGATCCAATAGATGAGCCACAGCACCGTAAAGATGCCGCCCAAAATCATTCCGATTATCGCAAGCGTCTTTCCGCCGTAAGCCGCGGGGTCGCGGTTAATATTCTTTAAGCTCAGAAAGCCGGTGATCAGCGCCGCAGGGCCGGTTAGCCATCCGATATAGCAACACAAGCTCACGATCCCGAGAACCAGCGAAATTATCGGCAGCGTCTGGTTAACACTTCCCGTTCCCGCCGGGGGTGGCTGGAAAGGGGTATTCTGCCCGATCTGCTGATTTTGCCAGCCGGCATCCGGTGCCGGCGGCGGAGCCCACTCGGCCTGGGCTATGGGGGCGCTAGCTTGTTGCTCGAATGGATTAAAGCTCGGCTCCTCGTGCACGGGATCAGGTTCCGCGAATGACGGGGTTGGAGAATCGAAAATGGGTGGATCGTACGTCGAACGTTTCGGTTCGTCGAAGGGCGACGGGATCGGGGGGACGGTGTTGCCGCTATCCGAAACCGAAAACGGCGATGGCGGAGGAGCCGGCTCGTTGAACTGCGGCGGTTCCGGATCGACGAGGGGCGGAATGTCTATGACCTGTTCGTCGCGGGCCGCCATCTCGGAGCGAATCTCGCTTTCGGACGCGTACATCGTTTTCGCCGGATCCGACTCAGCCGGCAAATCCAACAAATCCTCAGACTGCTCGCGCGGCATCGCCGCGGCGATGTCCTCGGGGCGGGCCATCATCGTCTTGTAAGGATCGACCGGAACATCATCGACCAGCGGCGTCCCGTCCGCCTGGCAAAAGCGCATGTTGTCATCGAAAGTCTTATCGCAAGTCGGGCATCTTTTCATAGATTGTTCAGAGTGTGGGCATCGGCCCGTTTTATTTGATTCGGAGTGCGGGGACCCAACAGAGTGTACAAGCTAAACGCCTGCACTCAAAACTAAACTAACTCAAGTTTGCTAAAGAAATAGCCGATCTCGATCGCCGCGTTCTCATCCGAATCGGATCCGTGGACAGCGTTTTCGCCGATCGACGATGCGAAATCTTTTCGAAGAGTTCCCTCGGCAGCTTCAGCCGGGTTTGTCGCGCCCATTAGATCCCGCCACGACTTCACAGCGCTTTCTTTCTCGAGGGCAAGAACGACGCACGGCCCGCTCGACATGAATTCCGTCAGCTCTTCGTAAAAGCCCTTGCCCGCGTGAACCGCGTAAAAGCCTTCAGCCTGCTTCTTCGTTTGGTGAATAAGCTTCATGCCGCGAATCTGAAAACCCGCGCTCAGAATGCGATCAACGATCTTCCCATGATTCCCGGCGCGCACCGCGTCCGGCTTGATGATTCCAAATGTTAATGTGCTCATTTATTGATTTCTTGCTGTTACTACAGCACCTGCCTAAAAAATAACCTGCCCTTCGCGGACGATATCCCTAACCTTTATCTGGACGTGCTCCAGCAAATTTATCACTGGTTCATCCCCGGATTCATTTTTAAAATTAAAGGTCAACGTCGTGTTCTCCGGGCCGATAAGTGGTTTACCGTTCGCGTCGAATCTACTAAAGAAGAACAGGGCTTCCGAGTCCGGGGCGTTTTTGGGGGAGAAATTTGCTAGCTCGCGTTTTTCACCCTTTTCATTCGATAGGTAAATATTCTGCGCCCTGTTCTTCACACGTCCGGCTTGACGCAAAAGATCGCTATCGCCCCACACGGCCACTATGTAGAACTTTTCACATAGGGCGCAATCAAGAAGCGGCTTGAATTTCTTTCCGAACTCCACCTTTCCGTGGGTGTCCATCGAATCGAATTTTGCCTTCAACTGCTCAGACCGAACCATCGCGTATCGCACGATCAGTGATGAACGAAGCGTGAAAACCGCCCGGCTCTCGTAAACCACCGTCCCTAATTGAGGACTCGAATGCGAAGGCTTGCCGATGAGGATGTTGCTCCAGGCGGAGTTCTGGAGAATGGTCTTTACGTCTTCTGCGTCCCACGAGTCGATCGGCTTTTCTTCCCACGACGTGTTCGGCTGAGCCTTTTGACCAAAAGCTCCCGCCACCGTCATCAATAAGAGGATTGAGAAAAGCAGGATTCTCGGGTTACACAATTCGTCGGACCATCTATGCATAAGTGTAGGATACGTCCCCATCTTCTGCTTTCTTATGCGACTGCGGTCGATCCCATCACCTCGACGATCGCCTGTCCAATATCCGCCGGTGACTGCACGACTCGGATTCCTGCTTCTGTCAAAGCTTTCATCTTCTCGGCCGCGGTTCCCTTTCCGCCGGAGATGATCGCGCCGGCGTGGCCCATCCGGCGTCCGGGAGGGGCTGTCTGTCCGGCTATAAATGCGACGATCGGCTTCGTTACATTTTCCTTTGCATACGCGGCCGCGTCTTCTTCGGCGGTTCCGCCGATCTCGCCAATCATGACGATCGCGTCGGTTTCGGCGTCGGCCTGGAATAATTTCAGGGCGTCGGTGTGCGTCGTTCCGATGATCGGATCACCGCCGATTCCGATCGCGGTCGATTGTCCAAGGCCGAGAGCGGTTAGCTGTCCGACGGCTTCGTACGTCAAGGTTCCCGAACGCGAAACAACTCCGATTCGTCCTTCCTTATGGATATGCCCGGGCATGATCCCGATCTTGCATTTGCCCGGTGAGATGATTCCCGGGCAGTTCGGGCCGATCATCCGTGTGCCCTTGTCGCCGAGATATTCCTTCACCTTGACCATATCGGTGACAGGAATTCCCTCGGTGATGCAAACGACGAGCGGCAAGCCCGCATCGGCGGCTTCCATTATCGCGTCGGCCGCAAAAGCCGGTGGAACGTATATCACAGACGCATTCGCGCCGGTCTCGCGTACCGCGTCCGCCACGGTATTGAAAACGGGGATACCCTCGTGCGTGCTTCCGCCTTTTCCCGGCGTCACGCCGCCGACGACATTCGTCCCGTAGTCACGCATCTGAAGCGTGTGAAACGTGCCCTCTTTGCCGGTGATGCCTTGGACAATAAGGCGTGTGTTCTTATCGACTAAAACTGCCAATGCGGTTTCTCCTTCTTGTCAGAACCGGGAAAGGTACCGACCGATTCTTCTAGATAAAGCAAGCGTGGAGTATACCAGTTTCAAATGCGGATTGCGGAATGCGGAATGCGGATTTCGAGGCCCGGATGCTGAGAATTAATTCGGATCGTATATTTTTTGAACCTTTTCGGCGGCCGATACGTTTGCACTGTGTCCAAGACCTCTCGGGTTTCGGTACGGCTCAAACTGAACGCCAACCCAAAATCCAAAATCTAAGATTCAAAATCGACATGCGGCAGCTCTACTCATTCTACTTCGACGCTTTCTGGATCGCTATAAAATCCATTCTCGAGCACAAGCTGCGTGCGTTCTTGACCTTGATCGGGATCATCATCGGCGTCGCCGCCGTGGTCGTGGTCGGCGCGTCTATCAGCGGCTTGAAGACCTACGTGGTCGAGACTGCTTCGAAAGTTCTCGGCTCCAACCACTTCATGATGAACCGGATGGCTTCGATGGGCCGCATGTCCGACGAGCAGTTCGAACGCCGCAACCGCCTGAACAAAGACATCAAGTGGGAAGAATACGAGTACGTTCGTGATAATTGCCAATTGTGTGCCGAGGTCGGCTCGCAGGTGAACTCGGGAACCGATCTAAGTCAAAACGGTATTGAAATGCCTTCGACCCGCATCATCGGTGCCACCGCCAACATGGCAGACATCGAAGACAAGACGATGTCTGAAGGACGCTTCATGACCGACGAAGAGTCATCGCGCATCACCTACGTCGCCGTCATCGGCAATGATGTAAAAGAAAAATTTTTCCCGAATAAGTCGGCAGTCGGCGAGCATATAAAGATCCGCGGCGTTCCGCTGAGAATTATCGGAGTGGAGGCCAAGCGTGGATCATTCTTTGGGAATTCGCAGGACCGACTTATCTATATTCCCATTACGCTTCACGGTCAGAT
>DATLCA010000423.1:0-6256 GCA_035526605.1 Pyrinomonadaceae bacterium
CCGCCGCGAAGACCCGGCGTTCGTTACTGATTACACGAACAATAGCGGGGTCGTCACGATGCGCCCGTCGGCGGAAATGCCGCCGATCTTTTTTCAGCACACGCCGGCGCGGATAGAAAAAACCGGTTACTGGTATCACGATTTCGAATACGCGATCGAACAGGAGCGCGGCTTCGACTTTCGGGAAGATCTTTTTCAACCGTTCGCGATGAAGTTCGAGAATTTCGGCGGTGCGGATCTGATCGTTTCGACGGCCCGGTCATCGAATTCGGAAGCGGGGAAGCTAGAAAAGTCGGAGATCAAGCGGCGGAAGGCTTTGGTGAAATTGGCGAAAGCCGATGACGAGTTCACCGAACAACTCGCACTCGCCGCCGATCAGTTCATCGTCTCGCGGGGCGACGGGAAAACCGTCATCGCCGGCTATCCATGGTTTTCGGACTGGGGACGAGATACGATGATCGCCCTCAATGGATTAACCCTCGCGACCGGCAGACCCGAGATCGCCCGAGGAATTCTCCTCGAGTTTTCCAAACATATTTCCCAGGGAATGCTGCCGAATCGTTTTCCCGATGCGGGAAGCCACGCCGAGTACAACACCGTCGACGCAACTCTCTGGTACTTCGAAGCGATTCGCGCCTACGTCGCCCACACCGGCGATATAGATTTCGTTCGCGACTATCTGTACCTGAAGCTCGCAGACATCGTCGCGTGGCACCTGCGCGGGACGCGGTATAACATCCATGTCGACACGGACGGGTTGCTGCATGCGGGGGAGCCCGGCGTACAGCTAACCTGGATGGATGCGAAGATCGAGGACGTCGTAATCACGCCGAGGACCGGGAAGCCGGTCGAGATCCAAGCCCTCTGGTACAACGCGCTTCGCGTCATGGCGGAGCTCGCCGAAAAATTCGGCGATGATGAAGATCGTGGCCGCTACGTCGCGATGGCCGAGCTGGCAAAGCTGAGCTTTAACGCCTTGTTTTGGAACGAAGAAGAGCAGTGTTTATTCGACGTCGTCGAGAACGGGGATCGTGACGGTTCGGTTCGGCCGAATCAGATTTTCGCGGTCTCGCTTCAGCATGCGATTTTGGATACGGATCGGTGGAGCAAGGTCGTTAATAAAGTCGGTGTGGAGCTTAAGACACCGGTCGGACTGCGATCATTATCGCCTAAAGATCCGAAGTATGTTTCCGTTTATATCGGCTCGCCGTTAGAACGCGATTCCGCGTATCACCAGGGTACAGTGTGGGGGTGGCTGATCGGCCCGTTTTACGATGCATACCGAAAGGTTTATCCGGCCGGCAAGGGTCAACGCTCGGCGATACTGGCGGGGTTCGAATCACATCTCACGGAAGCGGGTATGGGGCAAATCTCCGAGATCTTCGATGCAGACTCGCCACACAACGCACGGGGATGTCCCGCGCAGGCGTGGAGTGTGGCTGAAGTGCTCAGGGTCTTGCACGAGACCTTGGCCGCCGGCGACGGGGCTCGATAACTCGTTAAGCTCGCAGTCTCTGATGGTGGCGCCGGTCAAAGACCGGGGCTTAACGATGAACGAACTCGAGCAATGTGAAACCGGACGCCTGCTTTCGAATGTCGCGCTCGACGGTGCAAGAGACTTCGGTTAATCTTCAATTTATGAGATCTACTCTCTTGCTCTCACTTCTTTCCTTAGCATTCCTGATGAACACAATTGCTCAAACTCCGTCCGAGCTGGTCGAGATTTGGGAGCGCGGGCACGTCACCACTATCCTTCCGTCCAACGTCCGGCATAAAGACCTGCAGAAATATCTTGATGGTCTGAGGAAGTTCGGGCTGAAAGTGGACGAGGTGGGGCGGAGCTATGCCAACCGCGAGATATATCAGGTCGAATTCGGAAAAGGCCCGCTCAAGGTTTTTCTCTGGTCGCAGATGCACGGGGACGAGCCGACGGCCACTTCGGCATTGATAGACATGTTCACCGTCCTGCAAAAGAATCGTCACAAGGATTGGGTGAAACGGATCGAGAGCACGATGACGATCCGAGCGGTACCGATGCTGAACCCTGACGGTGCCGAGCTTTACCAACGGCGGAACCTGCAGGGGATCGACATCAATCGCGACGCGCAGAACCTCCAAACTCCGGAGGCAAATCTTCTTAAGAAACTCCGTGACGAATGGACGCCGGGCATCGGCTTCAATCTTCACAACCAGAACTCCCTCACCACCGCCGGACGTACGAACAAACAGGCGGCGATCTCGTTTCTCGTCGTTTACGGCGACGCCGCAAAGACGACGAACGAGGGACACGAGCGCAACAGGCGGCTCGCCTCGGCGATGGTCGCCGCGATCCAGCCTTACATGCCGGGGCACATCGGCCGGTACGGCGACGAATGGACCCCGACCGCCTTCGGCGACAATTTTTCCGCCTGGGGGACGCCGGTGATTCTGATCGAGACTGGGGCGCTGCATGGCAAGGACGAAATGTTTCTCGTGAAGATGAATTTCACGGCGATCCTGACGGCGCTGAAATCGGTCGCCGATGGAAGCGAGAAAAATCTTAGCTCCGCAAATTATGATTCGCTTCCGGAGAATTCTTCCGGTTCGCTTTTCTATTTTATTTTTCGTAACGCGACGGTGATCGACCGCTCGAGGCCTGATCAGATCATCGTCGGCGACATCGCGATCAACGTCGAGCGCCGGCGGGCGGAATTTGTCGCACCGACGTACATTCGACAGATCGGGAACCTCTCAGCCTACGCCGGTCTGACGGAATTCAATGCCGCCGATTTCAACGTCGTCCCTCGGAATGGAAACGCATTGAGACCCGGAGATTTTGCCGACCTGCTGTTTTATAAAAAATCGCGCCAGGTCGATTGGAAGGCTCCCGATCTGGAAAAACAATTTCCTCCCGACGCGATCTTCTCGCTCGGCAAATGGTTGAAAGGAAGTTTGTAGAACAGGCTTTCCAGCCTGTTCGGTAGGCGACAGCCTTTCCAAGCCTGTCGTAATATTTACCGGATGCTCACGCTGCTCAAGATAAAAAATATCGCTCTGATCGAATCGCTTCAGGTGGAGTTCGGCCCCGGGCTTAACCTGCTCACGGGCGAAACCGGCTCCGGCAAATCGATCATTGTGGACAGCCTCGGAGCCCTCACCGGAGAAAGAGTTTCAGGTGAGTTGATCAAGGAGGGCGAACAATCCGCGACCATCGAAGGTCTATTCTCCCTGGCTACTGGCGGCGAGCTTCAGTCCATATTTGAAGAGAGCGGGATCGAGATCGACGATTCGGAAGTGATCGTACGGCGTGAGCTGTCGAGTTCCGGGAGGAATCGTGTCTTCGTGAACAATCAGCTTGTCACACAGGCGTTTCTCAAACGGATCGGATCATATCTCGTCGACATACATGGCCAGGGGGATCAAGCTTCGCTTTTTGATCCCGCGACCCACCTCGAAATGCTGGACACCTTCGCCGGTGCGGAAGACGAGCGCTCGCAGACCGCTGAAGCGTACAGGCGGATGGCTGCGACCCGCAAAGAGCTGGCGGACCTTCGACGTGACGAATCCGATAAGCTTCAGCTACTCGATATTCTGAAATTTCAGGTCGAAGAAATACGCCGCGCCGGCCTAAAGCCAGGCGAAGAAGCCGAACTCGGAGACGAGAAACGCCGGCTCAACAACGTCGAGAAACTTTCGACGTTGAGCGACGATGCTTACACGCTCCTTTACGAGCAGGACGAATCGACGATCGCGACGTTTGATAAAGCGGTGCGGAAGATCGACGAGCTTGCGGAATACGATTCCAGGTTTGCCGATTATCGCGAGCCTCTCGAGACCGCTCGTGCGGTTCTCGAAGATCTGGCCGTGACCGCCCGCGACTTTCGCAACCATATCGAGTTCTCACCAAACCGGCTCGAGGAAATAGAAAATCGTCTGGCCGATATCGCTCGCGTATCGCGGAAATACGGCGGCAACGTCGAATCCGCCATCGCTCACCTCGCGGAATCGGAGCAGCGACTTGAGCATATCGAGACGGCCGAATTCCGTGAACAGGAGCTGGAGAAAAAACTCGCAGCCGAAACGATAGTTTATGTTGATGCGGCGAGTGACCTTCACGCGAAACGCGCGGCCGCCGCGTCCAGGTTTGAAAAGGAAGTGGAGGCCAATCTGAAAACCGTCGCCCTTGAAAAGGCAAAATTTGAAGTAAGGATCACTGACTTGTCGGAACCGGAGGCGGCAGGTCCCGGGAATTTTAATCCGCGATCCGCGATCCGCGACCGGAATCGCCACGTAAACGCGCGACTCAAAACTTTTCCGCCCGGGGCCTGGACCGCGTGGAATTCTTTTTCTCAGCGAATCCGGGCGAATCCCCAAAGCCGCTTGCGAAAGTCGCTTCCGGCGGCGAAGCCTCCCGACTGATGCTCATCTTAAAGACTTCCGCGAAAACCCGTGAAGGTGAAAAGTCTGCGGTCTTTGATGAGATCGACGCCGGCATCGGCGGACGCGTCGCCGAGGCCGTGGGCCTTAAGCTCAAGCAGCTTGCCCAATCGCAGCAGGTTTTGTGTGTCACGCACCAGCCTCAGGTCGCCTCGTTGGCGGACATGCACTTCGCCGTCGAGAAGAGTTTGGGCGCGGGTAAGACTACCGTGAAGATTCGCGGACTTTCCGACGGTGATCGTGTTGAAGAGGTCGCCCGCATGTTAGCCGGTGAAAAAATAACCGAATCGGCGCGGACGCACGCCGCTGAGATGATCGGGGCCGCGAAGAGTGCAAAAGCCCGAGCGAAGCGTTAGATCTGTTATCTCCGCTGGCGAATCAATCTCCTAAACTCCTTCAGCTAAGCTGGAGGCAACTTATGCAACCAGCCATTCTTGCAAATGTGATTCGGGGGGAAACCGTCGAGTCGATTCATCGAGGCCACGTGATCGCGGTTGACGGAAACGGTGAACGCATATTGAGTCTCGGCGATCCCGAGATGGTCACGTTTTTTCGGTCCGCGTGCAAACCGTTTCAGGCGATGCCGTTTATCACGAGCGGCGTTTGCGACGCACATGGATATTCCGATGAAGAGATCGCCCTCGCATGTGCCTCGCACTCGGGTGAACAGCGGCACGTGCGCGTCGCTCAACTGATGCTCGAGCGGGTCGGACTTAACGAGGCTCATCTCCGCTGCGGGACACACTTGCCGTTCAACGAAAAAGAATCGGAACGAATGCTCCGCGCGGGCGAGCATCCGAATCAGCTACACAACAATTGTTCGGGCAAACACGCGGCGATGCTCGCGGTCGCGAAACACATCGACGCAGATCTTGCGACATACAATGAGCTAGGAAATCCCGTACAGCAGGGGGTCCTTGAATTAATCGCGAGGTTCTGCGAGGTCCAAGCCGCAGACATTAAGATCGGTATCGACGGCTGTGCGGTCCCGAATTTTGCGGTCTCTCTCTCCGCCATGGCAAAGAGCTTTCTGAATCTCGTAACGCCGCCGAAGACATTTCCTCTCAACATACGCGACGCTTGCCCGAGAATCGTTTCTTCAATGACAAGCTTTCCGGAGCTGATCGGCGGCAACGACCGGCTCGACACAATGCTGATGCAGGCGGCTCCTGGCAAGATCATTTCGAAGGTCGGGGCCGATGGTCTCTGGCTCTGCGCCGTCCTCCCGAACGAACGCTACATCCGCGGCGTCTCTATCGCGCTAAAAATCGAAGATGGAGACGACCGCCGCGCCCGTCCCGTGGTTGCGGTTGAATTACTGCGGAAGTTGGGAATTTTGTCACGTGAAGATCTGACCGACATCTCGCCGATGCCGGTCAGCAACCGTCGGGGCGACCTGGTGGGAAGAGTAGTCCCAACCATTCAATAAAAAAGTCGGCTAGGGGTTAGGGGCTGGGGTCCCGTCGTTCACGATCACGGGTCAGTCGCGGGGAGCACGAAAGGTTCGAAGTGTTTTCTTCCGGGCGGGGCCACCGCGCGTCAGGGTTGTGCTTGTATGAAGGTGTTGTGATCGAGCTGGATAAGCCAGCGGCCATTTCGTTTTACTAAAATGAATGTCCTGATATTACGATCATTCTCGTGTTTCACGCCGTCCGGAGTAGTGAACGCGCTCAGTCGGCTGGGAACGACGACGCTCGCAACGGTGGCACTGGGAAAGCTTACGTCGAACATCTCCGGCGTATCGGTGACACCCTTAAGAAAAGTCGAATGTACGGCCCTAACTTCCTTAAGTACGGCCTCGCGTCCCACGGTGCGACCGCCGAACGGATTGATATGGTTC
>DATLCA010000424.1:0-3591 GCA_035526605.1 Pyrinomonadaceae bacterium
CGGTTAGTGCGATATTCTCGGCCGCAAGTAATTCCTGATAGGCCCGCATCTGGATCGGCTCGTCGTTGATAATGACGCCGTTGAAATCTAAAAGTAGTGCTTTGATCATATTCGTCAGTAATTCTAGCACGCGAAATTGACTTCCCGATCTGACCACAACATATCGCCCAGATTCCTGTTTCGTGTATTTCGTGTGTTTCGTGGTTTGGTTTTGAGAAAAGCAGGAACCACGAAACACACGAAATACACGAAAAAGAAGAGCGACACAAATGAATCCGTTCGGGCCCGCAAAGCTCAGCCCTTGTTGGGCACGAACATTCGTCTAAAGGCCAAACATGTTTCCTCTGCCAAGGATCCCGTTCGGGTCGAACGCGCGTTTCAGTTCCGCCATCTCGTTCAGGTAGCGTTCCCCCATCATCACATTCAAGTACTTCGCTTTCAGTTTGCCTATTCCATGCTCGGCCGAAACCGTTCCGCCGAGCATCACCGCTTGGGCTACGCATCGGCCGTAAATGTGTCTCGCCCTTTCGGCTTCATCGGCGTTTTTCGGAAGCAGATTGGCATGCAGATGGCAGTCGCCGATGTGGCCGAAGATCACGTAGTCGATGCCGCTCGCGCCGAGGATGTCTTTGTAGAACTTCAGGAAGCCGGGAAATTTGTCATCCGGTACCGCCATATCCGTTCCAACCTTTCGCTGTTTGTGTTTGGCAATGAACTCATTTACCGCGACGGGCAGCGCATGTCGAAACTCGCGCATCTTTTCGCGATCTTGATCGTTGGTCGTGAACCATGAACGGTCGACGTCCGCGTTATGCTTCTCGAGAAGCGCGTTCCAATTTTCGAAGCGCTCGTCCTCGTCCTTTGCGGTTGTTTCCTGCTCGAAGAAAATTGCACCGGCCATTTCGGCGGGAGTTTCGGGGAATCTTTGGCTGATGAACTTCAGGGCCTGATCGTCGAAGTACTCAAGAAGCGTCGCATCGACCTTTGCGGCCCCCGCGCGCGATGGTGTAACCGGCAGATCAGAACCGCGTGTTGCCGCAAACGAAGCGTCCTTTACCGCATCGACAAATGCGAGTAGATCGTTTTCTCTCTCAAAGAAAACGATCCCGCTAAACAACCCCTCCGGCTTCCTCAACAGCGACAGCTCGATCTCAGTGATCACCCCGAGCGTTCCTTCACTGCCAATGAACAAGTCGACAGCATCGAGAGGCAGCTTGTTATAAAAACCACTGACGTTTTTTCTTACATCCGGTCGCTGGTATGTGGGTGGGGAGACACGGATCTTCCGGCCGGATTCGGTCGGCACCATTATCGGCTGGCCGTCACCGGAAACCGCTTCGCCGCGCGAAACATGTATTGTGTTGCCGTCCGCCAAAACGACCTTCAATCCCTGCACAAATCCACGGGTCGCACCGTACTTAAAACTCCTCGCACCCGACGCATTCGTCGCGACGGTCCCCCCGATCTGGCAACTCCACTCGGTCGGGTCGGGCGGATAGAAAAGTCCTTCTCTGTCGACCGCCTTCTGAAAATCGCCGAGGACAACACCAGGCTCGACGACCGCTGTCATCGTTTCACGATCGATGGACTTGATCGTGTTCATTCTTTCCATCGAGATGACGTAACCGCCAAACGGAACCGCTCCCCCAACAGTTCCCGTTCTCGCGCCGGAAATCGTGACGGGAATTTTCTGCTCGTTTGCGTCCCTCAATATCTGCGCGATCTCCTCTGTAGTTTCGGGAAGGAACAACTTCTCCGCATGGCCCCCCGCCATGTTGCTCGCGTCAGTGAGATAGTTTTGAATTTCCTCAAGGGCTGTTTTCGTTTGCACGGGGATGATTATACAAGGCAATACGTTCTGATGCAGGTCACTAACGTCTGCGTTACCCGGCAGCCGAGCGCCGGGCGTGGCGGGACTTTGTTCGGGTCCGTGTGATTGCACTTTTCTTAACGCGGATTTGGCGAATTAGGCGGATTTTCGCGGATAAGATATTATTCGGAGCACAGCAAATTCCGAAGCTTCCTGGTTTAACGACGACTCCCATGATCGACGAAGAACTTACTGGACAGATCATTAAGATTTTTTACAAAGTGTATAACGCCCTGGGCCACGGGTTCATTGAGAGCGTTTATCATAATGCGATGATCGTGGAGTTCGTCCGAAGCGGGATCTCGATACAAACCGAAAAGCCGCTCGTGGTCTATTATGACGGTACGATCGTCGGTAACTTTTCTGCGGACCTGGTTTTCGAGGAGAGAATAATTCTGGAGCTCAAGGCAAAAGAAGGGTTCCACCCGGCTCATGAAGCTCAACTATTGAACTATCTCCGCGCGACCGACATCGAGCTTGGTTTCCTATTCAACTTCCGTAAACAAGCAGAGTTCAAGCGAAAGTACTTTTCAAATAAGAACAAGCGTAAAGCACCTCGAGCGCCGGCGGACCCCATACTTGAAAACTTGTTCAAAATAGATTCGCCCAAATCCGCTTAATCCGCCGAATCCGCGTTAAAAAAAGGATCTCCACATCAAACTTTTAGGAATCCAGAACTACCGGTATTCCAGTTCCCGCTCCCGCAGATACTTCAGCCGGTCTCGTATCTCCGCCGCCTGCTCGAATTTCATTTGCTTTGCTGCATGCCGCATATCCATTTCGAGCTGGGTGATCTTTTCTTTTAGCTGCTTGGGCGAAAATTCTTCGAACTTGTCCAGCTCGAGCGGCACCTTGAAATAATCTGCTTCGTACGCCGTCACGAGCAGCGCGTCGATCGACTTGATGATCGTCGTCGGAGTGATGCCGTGTTCGGTGTTGTACTGCTCCTGGATCTCACGGCGGCGCTGGGTTTCGCCGATCGCGGCCTCCATCGAACGCGTGATCTTGTCGGCATATAGGATCGCCTTTCCGCCGGCGTTCCTCGCCGCACGGCCCATCGTCTGGATCAGAGAACGCTCCGAGCGCAGAAATCCTTCTTTGTCCGCGTCGAGTATCGCGACCAGCGAAACCTCCGGCAAATCGAGCCCCTCTCGAAGCAGGTTGATCCCGACCAGAACGTCGAACTCCCCACGTCGCAGATCGCGAAGGATCTTGATACGTTCCAGCGTCAAGATCTCGCTGTGTAGATAATTAACTTTGACACCGACCTCGGCGAAATATTCGGAGAGATTCTCCGCCATGCGTTTTGTGAGCGTCGTCACAAGAACGCGTTCATTGCGCTCGGAACGCTGGCGGCATTCCTCGAGCAAGTCGTCGATCTGGCCTTTCACGGGACGCACTTCCACAACCGGGTCGAGCAAACCGGTCGGCCGGATGATCTGTTCGATAACTTCGCCCTCGGTCCGCTGCAGCTCGTACGGCCCGGGTGTTGCGGAAACGTAGATCGTCTGCCCCACACGCTCTTCAAATTCCTGGAAGTTGAGCGGCCGATTATCCTTCGCACTGGGAAGACGGAAACCGTATTCGACAAGTGTTCCCTTTCGCGACTGATCGCCTTTGAACATCGCACCGAGCTGCGGAATCGTTTGGTGCGATTCGTCGATGACCATCAGAGCATCTTTCGGCAGATAATCGAGAAGCGTTGGCGGCGGCGCTCCGGG
>DATLCA010000425.1:0-8851 GCA_035526605.1 Pyrinomonadaceae bacterium
CGAGATCAGCTCCAGCGAACGATCATACCGGTAAGAAATATTGAAATGTCCGTCGTCGAATTCTTCGTGGATGTGCGGCACGTCCAGCTCTTTGAATTTCCGACTCAGAATCTTCGCACCGATATCCAGATTGAATTCGTCACGCGTTCCCGCGTCGATGTAGAGCAGATTCAGCGACCTGAGGTTGTCCGCGTGTTTTGAAGCCAGTCGCACCGGATCATGCTCGAGCCAACGCTCCCAAACGTCCGTACGCATCTCGCCGGTTTCGAGATCGAACGGCAGATCGAACCCGCTTCCGTTTGGCGAATAACACGCCGCCATCCCGATCGTGTTAAGCGCCGAGTGGGTGTCCTTGCCTTGCTTCTCGCTCGCCCAAAACTCGCGCATGAAACGCTTCGGATCGCCTTTGATCGTGCGAAATGCCTTTGCAAAATCCGGTGGGTAACAATATTCGAAGTAGGCGTCTCCGGAAGTCGAGCAGACGAGACCGAAAATATCCGGGTGCCGGATTCCCATGATCAGCGACCCGTAACCGCCGGATGATTTACCCATCACCGCGCGTGAACCGCGCTCAGCTGTCGTGCGAAAGTTATCATCGACGAAGGAAACGATCTCCTGCGTCAGGTAATCTTCGTAGCGGCCTGTCGCCGTCGAATTGATGTATTGTGAGCCGCCGTAATAGGTAAAGCAGTTCGGCATTACTGCTATCATCGGCCGGATGGTTCCAGCGTCGATCAGCTTGTCCAACCGCTCGGCGAGATTCGGCGTGAATGCGTTATCGTTCAGCAGCATCTTGCCACGCCCGGTAAATCCGGTCAGGCAATAGACGGTGGGATATCTGTCCACGCTGTCTTGGTAGCCCGGAGGAAGATAAACAAAAAGGTCACGCACGTGCGGGTCCCCCAAAGAATTGCTTTTAAGAACCTCGCTGTCATGCCGGAGATTAACAACGGTCCCGGCGGGATTGGTTGCATTCATATTCGGAAAGATTATGATGAAACAGTCATAAACACGAGCGGCCGGGTGGGCGTGGGTTGACCTCGCTGTTAACGCTTTTTTAACGCGGATTGGGCGCTTTATGCGGATTTGGGTGGGTCTGAGGAAACTTCTAGTGTGTTCGAGTTAATTAGTGGTTTCAATCCCAAAGGCAGAACCGCGAAAAATGCAGAACCCACGAACGGGACCCCATGCAGGTTGGAAGAATCAGAGAAAGAGCTTCCCAATCATTTTCAGATCCGACTTAATCCGCCTGATCCGCGTTAAAAAAAGGCTGGCCCAAATGCCATGCTATTGCCTCTATTGATATGGCGACTGATCTTGTAAATCCCAACGCGCTGAACTCGACCATCGAGTTCCTGACCGCGATGGTCACGCCGGCGTTGCTGATATCGGCGACCGGGTCGCTGGTGCTCTCGACCTCGACGCGGCTTGGCCGAGTGATAGATCGGGTTCGGGCATTGGAAGAACGTCTTAGCGATCTCATCTACGCGGAGGACAAAGAGGCGGTGCCGCTCTATGACAAACGGGTCGAGGTGATCGTCGATCTGCTCGACAAGGTGACGACGCGTTCAAGGATTTTGCAGCGCGCTCTGCAGACTTTTTATTACGGCATCGGGATGTTCACTCTGACGAGCGTGACGATCGCGGTGGCCGCGATATTCAATACAGCGCGTTGGGTTCCGATCCCGATCGGGATCGTCGGAATAATGTTTCTGTTTTGGGGAAGCGTATTGATGCTGCGCGAAACCGGAATGGCGACCGCGACCGTAAACGCCGAAATGGATTTCACCTGGGAGTTGGCGCGAAAAGTCGCTCCAAAAGAGGTGGCGCTGAAGTACAAGCGGAAGGGACCGCGTCGAGGTTTTCGTTTGGCGCGAATCAAGAATGAAAGCGAGATACCTGACACTTTTGGAGGCGAATGAACTTCGCGAGCGGGTCGAGCAGCTTGAGTCGATGCTCGCCGCGTGCACTGTCTGTCCCAAGGACTGCGGCAACGATCGTCTAAAAGACGAAATCGCCGCGTGTTACTCCGGACGTCTGCCGATAGTCTCGTCGTACACCGCGCATTTTGGCGAAGAGCCTTGTCTGTCAGGAACGAACGGTGCCGGGAATATCTTTTTCGGCAACTGCAACCTCCGTTGCGTCTATTGCCAGAATTATCAGATCTCGCAAACCTGGAAGACGCAAAAGAAAAATGAAGTGACGCACGAGCGGCTCGCGGAGATGATGCTCGAGCTGCAGGAGCGCGGTTGTCACAATATCGGATTCGTCTCGCCGACGCACTTCGCACCGCAGATGGCGCGAGCGATTTTGATCGCGGCGCAGAAAGGTTTGTGCTTGCCGATCGTCTATAACACCAACGCGTACGATTCAGTCGAGGTGCTAAAGCTACTCGATGGAATTGTTGATGTATACCTTCCCGATCTGAAGTATGCAGATTCCGATGCGGGCTTCCAGTATTCGAAAGTCCGCGACTACACACTTCACGCGCGAGCGGCGATCAAAGAGATGCACCGGCAGATGGGTGACCAGCTGATGTTTGATGAAAGCGGATTGCTTCGACGCGGGCTGATGATCCGGCTGCTCGTATTGCCCAACGACGTTGCCGGCATCGAAGAAAGCTTACGCTGGATCCGCGACGAGCTGGGTCCGAAGACAGCGATCTCGCTAATGGCGCAATACTACGCGACGAACAAAGCCGGGACGGATGACCGTTACATTCTTTTATCGCGCCGCATTTCAGAAGGCGAATGGTTCAATGCCGTTTCTTTATTGGAAGAGCTGGGGATGGAAGAAGGCTTCATGCAGGAGTATGAGTCAGCGTCGCATTACTATCGGCCGGACTTTAATGATGCGGAGAAACCGTTCCAGGATATTAGAGACTTTAGTTAGAATTCCTCTGCGATCTTGGCGAGCTTTGCGTGAGAAGATTTCACGCAGAGCCCGCAAAGTTCGCAGAGAAGAGAAAGACAGTCTGGGCTTCATGGGAAAAACTTTAAAGAAGGCGATAGTTTTTCTTGTTGCCAACTTGTTGTTTGCCGCTGTAGTGATTACGGTCTACGGCGTGGGTTACGAGTACGATAAGGCGAATAAGCTCTATCCGGAATCGATACAAGTTTCATATGACGTTAGTATCGGTGTCTATGGTCAGCGGTGGGAGCGCGTAGCTAAGATTTAATCGCGCTCGGGATAGTAATCGATGCTGCCGTATTACTTGCTTGGTACCGAAAACGTCAAAGCAGCACCATGAAGGCACTGGATATAACTACAACTATATGAACACCGGCGACACAGCCCCAGACTTCACATTAAAAGACGGCGACGGAAACACTTGGACGTTGAGCGACCATCGTGGCAAGACGGTGGTACTGATGTTCTACCCAGGCGACAATACCCCGGTCTGCACTGCGCAGCTTTGCTCGGTGCGGGATCACTGGTCAGAATATCAGGCGACCGGAGCCGAGGTCGTCGGCATATCGACCGACACCGTCGAATCGCATAAGGGCTTCGCCGAAAAGAACAGTTTGCCGCTTCGGTTGTTGTCGGATTCTGATCGAAAGGTCTCGGAAATGTACGATATGAAATCGTGGCTGCCGGGTCGCTCCGCACGCGGCATTGTCGTCATCGATAAGGACGGCAAGATCGCTTACAAAAAAGCCGAGGCGATCAGTTTGTTCCGCCCAAAGGACGATGACGTGCTTGAAGCAATCCGCAAAGCCGCCTGACTTATTTAGCCATGTATCTCCCCGGCTCCTCGCTGTGAAGATAGACGATCGGCCCCAAGCTTTATTCCGTGTATTCCGTGGTTCGCGCATGAGGGTTCAACCACGGAATAAACGGAAGACACCGAAAACACAGATAAGAAAGGCCGCACCGTAGTTTTCCGCCGTTAAACCGCCGCACAAGTAGCAAAGCCTCGCGGAGTTGGTTGAGCTATCGTCTATTGTTCACATCCCACCGTCCCGCGTGATAGTCTAACCACAGAACGAACAAGGAGATTTCACCGATGGAAGAGTTGATCAAACGAGTTTCGGAAAGGGCCGGCATCACGGAAGAGCAGGCAAAATCGGCGGTCGAAACGGTCGCGGAGTATTTGAAGGAAAAGGTTCCGGCACCGTATTCGAGTTACATCGATAACTTCATGTCGGGTGGCGGCGGCGGCAAAGGCGGCGGTCTTGGTGGCATTCTCGGCGGAATGTTTGGAAATAAATAAATGGGTTTATTTGGAAGCGACAAATTTAAGTGCGCGAGATGCGGCGACAAGAGCGAGCCGCTCGGCGTCGCACCGATACCGACCGAGCTCGGTCAAAAAATCGGTGCCGAAATCTGCAAAGATTGCTGGACCGAATGGCAGCAGAAACAAAAGCAGCTGATCAATCATTTCGGGCTCGATGTTTCGAATCCCGATTCGCACCAGTTCCTGTTCGACCAGATGAAGATCTTTTTCTACAACGAAGGGGTCGAGCTCGCACAGATCGACACGTCGCAGGAAGGAAAGATCAGCCACTAGGTAAGTTGTCAGGCGATTAGTTGTCAGCTATCAGTTTTCGGAGAATGAACCGAGGTGTTTCTCGACGCGGACATCCATTTCATCAACGAAGAATTTTTCGCCGACCGCGTCGCCCCGCATCAACTCGACGAACTCCTCGCCAATGGCTGGCGGCATTTCGGAACTCAATTTTTTCGCTATAGTCTCGGCGTGTACGAGTCCGATATCCGCCGCGTAATTCCTCTTCGAATTCGTCTTCACAATTTTCTCCCTTCCAAAAGCCAGCGACGGGCGCTGCGCCAAAACGCGGATGCATCCGTCGAGATCCGTCCCATCGAAATAACGGGTGAAGCGGTCGCCCTTTTCGAGAAACACAAACATCGTTTCAAAAACGGCGTTCCCGAATCCATCCACGACTTTCTCGAAGCTAATTCAAGCCTGATGCCGTGCGAGGCGTTCGAGCTAAACGTCCGCGTTAGCGGTAGGCTTGTCGCGGCGAGTTATTTCGATGTCGGCGCCGGCTCGGTTTCCGCGATCTACGGAATGTTCGATCCAGAATTTTCCACACGGAGCCTGGGCATCTTCACGATGCTGAAAGAAATCGAGTTCGCGCTCGCCAACGGTAAGGAGTTTTATTACCAGGGCTATTCGTACGAAGGCCAATCTTTCTACGATTACAAAAAACGGTTTCGCGGAACGGAAGGCTACGACTGGACAGGAACCTGGGAGCCGGCCAAATAAGAACGCGCGAATAGGGCAAAAGACGAATCCGGTACCCCGGATTCGTCTTTTCCCGTTACTAAGTGGGTAATTATTAATTTTGTACCGTCATTACCAAATTAATAATCGCTGCATTACAAAATTAAGAAGCAGGATACCTAACCTATAACGTTCAGATTCTCAGCCGCCTTCGACGCTGCAACATGCGCGTCGAACGCGCCCGCGAATGCTTTCACCATGAATTCCGGATTCGTGATCTCGACGTAACTCGCCGTCTGCTCCGGCGTCATCACTTCGAGCATGAACGTGTTTTCCACCCAAACTTCAACCAATTGAAATAGACCCTCGCCCCGATTGCAGACGAGAACGCGCCAGCCTTCGCGCTTTGCGATCTCGCGAATTTCGTCGATGCTCTTCTTTGTGTTGATGTTCAAGTGCGTGGCCACGTACTTCGGCCTGAGTTCACTCTGAACAAACTTCGCTTCGTAAACTTCGGTCGCGCCGTCCAGATCGTTTTCATCCGGCAGCCCGTCGCCCGGGATCAGGACGGTACCTGCCGGCGTGATCTCGACCGCGCTGCCCCGACCGTCGTTCGCGACGACAAAAAATGAATTCGGCGCCGGAGGAAACGGAAACACCATCCCGTCCCAAAGCTCGGCGATAACGTTTGCGACCCGCTCCGGATCATTAACTGCGATAGAAATATGATTGATCATTGATATAAAACTCCTACGAAAACGGGAACGTGATTAGTTCCTCTGCATCCATGTAACGCGGAGTTTTTGGGCGAAGTGTATCAGTCCCGTTACGACGGACGGGCCCGCAGTGTCACACAGCTCACAAACCTTTCGTCCACTCAATATATTTCTTCGAATCAAATTTCTTGCCGGTGCTCGCGCTCGTCATATAGCGCATCATCCCGAACACCGGGCGTTCCATCCAGGGCCGATCGTGTTTGCCGAAGCACCACAAGATTCCGGCGTAAGAATTTGGATCGCGGCCGTCGAGGCAGTATTTGTTGTTGAGATGATCCAGCGCCTCAAATGCCTCTTCGTATGTCCGCGACCACGCGATTACATTTTTCCCCCAGAGCATGCGAACGTAATTGTGCATCTCGCCGGTCGCGACCATTTCGCGTTGCGAGGCGTTCCAAAGCTCGTCATGCGTTTCACCCTTCTCTAATTCTTCAAGCGAGTAATTGAATTGCCGTTCGTCATCGATATGTTCGCGCATCGTTTTTTGGCTCCAGGCGGGAAGGCCGGCAAGCGAATCGTAATTCGGATTGTGATGCGTAAAGTTGAACGAAAGCTCGCGGCGAACGATCAGTTCTTCGAGATAAGCGTCCTTCGCCGATTGAGGCGCGTCGGCGTCGCTTACGGCAAGCGCGACTTCGAGCGCGGAAAGAAATCCGAAATGAAGATACGAAGACAGACGCGACGACCCGTCCTTCTCGGGCTTGTTTCTCGTGGCCTCGTAATCGGGAAGGATTTCTTCGACGAATTTCTTCAAGCGAGCGCGTCCGTTCGCCGTGCCGCCGCGATAAACCCCCGACGGGTGAACCGAATGATCAATGTCGCATCCGGCGACCAGCTTCGTGATGTTGGTGCTGGCAACTTCGGTCTCAGGACAGTCCAGCTCCACGGCAGTTCGGCCGGACTTCACCGGTTCTTCTTTGAACGGCTTCAAATAAGAGCCGAGCAATTTCTTTATTTTCGGGCGGACCGTATAGGCGCCGTATTCTTCCTTCTCGAACTTGCTCATCGGAATCACGCCGTTCGAATCGACCGCGTAGACGGTAATGCTCGCACGTTCCGAGATCCTCCGGTTGTGTTCGGGAATAATGAAGCAGGGGTAATCGTCCGTCACGATGCACGACGCCTCCCGAGCGAGCCTGGCTACTGTTTGCTTCGGAGCCGCATCGTCTTTCTGTAAATAGAAAATGTAGCGAATGCCGAGCTTTTCGAACTCGCGTTTCTTTTCCTCGACACCTTCGAGAATAAACGTATGAAGCCGATCACTCGCCCAAGGGTAGTAATACTTCAGCCCTTCGTAAACGACGAGCGGCAGCTCGAGCTCGTTCGCTTTTCGAATGGCGAACGTTAAGGCGTGGTTAAATGACGCACGTTTGTACATCTGCATCCAGTAGAGAACGTAACGCGCCTTTGCGTTCGGTGCGTGTTCATTCAGTTGAACGACTCTTTCGTTGATGCGAAGCATTGAAGTTATGATATGGGAGATTTCGCCACGGAGCACATGAAAAAGAAATTGTCGTTAAGGCGTCGGTCAAAGACCGGCGCCCCTGATGAGAATCAAAACAAGATATTGCCGGCACGCCGTCAGTCTTTTACCGACGCCCGTAGTTACAATCACATCGCGGTCGGAGGCCGCCGGCTGAACGCTGAGCGTACTTTAATGTTCGACAGCGTTAGCATGTTGGTTTCGCTGCTATGCATCCTATGTGCGCTCGGTGGCAATTCTTTCGCGCAGGAATGGAAAAAGATTCACGAGGGCGTGGAGTATGCGCACGTGGATCATAAGATCGGTGGCGAACCGGTGAAGATAAATCTCCTTCGTCTCGATCTAACAAAAGTCCGACTCGATGTTCATCATGCGCTCGACGCCGGGATCGGGGTAGAACCCACGTCGTCCATCGCGAAGCGCCACAACGCGGTCGCCGCGATCAACGGCGGATTTTTTAGATTGGACACGAGCATCT
Source organism: Pyrinomonadaceae bacterium (assembly GCA_035526605.1). Classification (GTDB taxonomy): domain Bacteria; phylum Acidobacteriota; class Blastocatellia; order Pyrinomonadales; family Pyrinomonadaceae; genus OLB17. The sequence continues at coordinate 7,926 of DATLCA010000425.1, forward strand.
GGGCCGGAGATGCGGCGGGCGTTCTCAAGATCGACGGTAAATTTCTTAGCGAGCCAAGCAACGAGCGAATCGCGTTGATGATAAAAAATTATCCGGCCAGTACCAAAATCTGGTTCCATCACGCAAGGCTTTTCGTCGCGCTCAAAACCGGAAAAAAACAAATTTCAATTTCCGGGTTGAATCGCGAAAGACGCCAGAACGATTCGGTTCTCTACACTCCTGAATTCGGCAGGACGACATTGACGGACGGGACCGGGCTCGAGGTCGTGGTCTCCGGAAAACGTATCACGAAGATCGCGGATTCCCGCGGAAGCAATGAGATACCTCGCGATGGGTTCGTGTTATCTGTGACCGGCACGAGGGCGGATGAGTTGCGGCAGATCGTCAAGCTTAAATCCCGCGCGAATGTGCAATATGGGGACTTTACTTCAAATACAGATCCCCTTGTTTTCATGGATCAAATCAGATCGGGAGAGGGGTTACCGGGAGTCGGCATCTCCGATGATATTACGAACGGCGTCCCGCAGCTGATCAAAAACGGAAAGATCGACATCACTTGGGAACAAGAAAAAGCTAGTAAATCATTCGCCGAAATGCGTCATCCGCGAACGGCGGTTGCGAAACTAAAAGACGGACAGTTCTTGATGATAACCGTCGACGGCAGACAGCCGGGTGTCAGTGTCGGGATGAATTTGCAAGAGCTCGCTGAATATATTCTGTCGCTCGGCGCGAGTGATGCGATGAATCTCGATGGCGGCGGATCGACGACGATGTACGTTGACGGGAAAGTTTTGAACACGCCTTCGGAGAAAGACGGCGAAAGGAAAGTAAGCGACGCGATAGTCGTCACGTTGCGCAAAAACTCCCGACGATGAAAACGATTCATGCGCGTCGGCGCGTTTTCCATCCGTGACGATGCGTGGATT
>DATLCA010000426.1:0-2979 GCA_035526605.1 Pyrinomonadaceae bacterium
GCGGTTTCCGTGCGATCAGTTGGAGCTGTGAATAGAGTTCGACCAAGGCCGCAAACACTTATAAATGTTTGCCACTGTACTTGATCATCGGTTTCTTCCGTTCATTTAATAAAAAGGTTCATTCGGCAAACGTTTCCAAAAATTTTAGCAATTTCGGCATTCGGAAAGATTTCAGGACGCCCGGTACGATTTTCCGGGCCGAGAGGATAGTTCGGTTCGGCCGGTCTAGAAGGACACGATACTGAAATCCCATGGAAGCGAGCTCAGAGGCTTCGTTTCGAAGTACCGAATCATTCCAGCATAGGCGGCCTTTTCGTGGACCATGTCGCTCAGCCGATTCTGCACGGCGTTCCGAACCGGCGCGGACAACACCGGCTCATTGAGCGTATGCTTCAGTGTCATGTACAACGTGTATCGCTGGAAGCGCAGATCCAGGAGCTCCTTCCGGTTGATGCCGAAGAGGGCCTCACAAGCCTTTACCACTGCGGCATATGTCCCCGTCCTGGGCACGACGACGACCTCCTTGGTCTCGAGGATCGGCTTGTAAGCCAGGCATTTCGCCGGGTCGTCGTAGTACGGATTGACGAGAAGTGCCTTTTCCTTCTTGAGCTCCTTCACAAAGTCCTTCATCGGCATCCCCTTTGTGTCGTCGACCGGGTCCACCGTCAAAAGCGGAGCCAGCCGCACGAGGTCGGCGTCCTGCATGTTCGGCCCGATCGCGAGTCCCTTCAACTGCTTGGCCTTGTCCTTTAGCTCGAAGAAATCCTTCTTGTACTCCTGGTTGCACGCGCCACATGAGGGCAGGTAATTTTCGTATGAATAGGCGAGCCACCAGTAGACACTCTTCGGGCGGAAATGTTCGACGTCCCCGTACATCACGACCCGTGTCGGCGTCTCGCAGTAGGCGCACTTTTGGTTCGATTCGGTCAAGAGCTGGTCCTTCGACTGCTTCCAAAAAGTGCTCTTCCACTTTTTCTCGCCCGGGGCGTCCAGCTCGCCGTCGCGTTTCTTCTTAAGTAGCTCGAGATTTATCTTCTCCCTGCCGGGGCCGAAGAAGTTCGTGTGAACGGGAGGCGCGGTCCGTATGCGTGTGAGCTTGATCATAGAGAGTTACTTCTTTGATTTCAGTTCTTTGTTGATGTTTTGCAGCAACGTCAGATCGTTCTCGCTTAGCAGGCTGTTGCTTCTGATATTGATCGCGGAGTCGCCGAGCTGCTTGGAGGCCCCGGCTATAGTCTTGCGGTCGCCCGGAGTTTTCTTTTTCTTCAGGCTCGCATTCCGGACTTGAGATTTTGCTTCTTCAACCTCCAACGACTCGTCGGTTTCCAGGCCGAATACCGGCGACATCAGGATTTGGTGCAAAAGCATCTTGTTGGGAGCCCCGCGGAACGGAATCAGCTCCACCTCCTTCTTATCCCGCCGAAGCGCGTAGAGCTCGTTCTCGTCGGCCTGCTGCGCGGTAAGCGGCGAGTGCGTGGTGGCGATGACCTGAAGATTCGGAAGTTTCGTTTGCAGGAACGAATGGAGACGCCGCTGCCATCGCGGATGCAGATGAAGGTCGATCTCGTCTATCAGCAGCAGCCCGCGAGCTTTCAGCGGTTCCTTGAAATCCCGAAACGTGTCGTTGATCCGGTACATCAGATCGCCCACCCACGACGCCACATTTTGATAACCGTCGCTCAACTGTGACAGCGGCAGTTCCCCGTCGACCGTGGAAAATATCAGTTGTTTGTTCTCCCGATCGATTCGCTTGAATTTCACGTTCTCCATCAAAAACGCATCGAGAGCCTTCTTGACGGTCTGTATGCCATCCCCTTTGCCTGTGTAATCGAGCTCCATCGCCCAATTGGCCAGCGAAACCAGCGGTGCGTCCGGGTTGAACAAGGAGTGGATGTTGGCGGTCCGCGGATGGATCGATGACGTACTTTCGCCGAACTGGTTGGAGCGGTTTAGCCGCCGTGAAGCGCCGTAAGCGACGACGAAGTAATTTCGATCGGCATGGGCGATCGCACGGTCTACAAGTTCGAGACTTTCAGCGTTCTGATCGATGATGTTTTTTAACTGGGCGCCTCGCTCGATCCTGAGCTTGATATTCCGCTCGACGTTCTCGGATGTTAACAGTGTCGCCCGAATTTCGCAGAAAGGCTTGCCGGTCCTGATCCATTCGTCCGAGCCGCTCAAAAGATCCCCGATCGAATTGCTGCCCGCGGTGACGAGCGCGATCGCTTTCAGTAACGCGCTTTTCCCGGTACCGTTCTCCCCGAGTAGGAACGTCGTTTTCCGAATTGGCTGACGCGCCTTTTCGAGCGTCTCGAAATCCAAATACAACTCGCCGTGGCATTTGAAATTGGTGAGTTCCAGTTCTCTTAAGAACATATGATTTATTGCGACGGCCCTCAATGAACGCGACCGCGTTTTTCAAAGTCCGACTCGAGAGGCTTGCGGGCGTCAGAAGGCCGGGCGTCGTAGCAAGCAACTGCGCTGAAACCCGCCGCAGCGGCAAGCGAACCGGACGTGAACAGGTTTCGATTTCCGTAAACCAAAAGATTGGTGATCCCGGGTGGATTCGAACCACCGACCTTTCACTTAGGAGGCGAACGCTCTATCCAACTGAGCTACGGGACCACGTCGATTTCGGATTGTGGTTTGCGGATCGCGGAATGTCAAGAATTGCCCCATGCGGAAGCCCGCACGGAGTGACAGCGGCATTGAGCAGATTGCCCTTACTTCGTGCGGGCTTCCGCACCGTCATGAGTCGTAGTTTATCAGAGACTTCACATTATACCCGCTGAACTTCTCGCGGCCCTTCAGGAAATTGAGCTCGACCACGAAGAGCAAACCTTCGACCTTGCCGCCCAATCCCTCGACCAACTCGACGACGGCTTTTGCCGTGCCGCCGGTGGCCAGAAGATCGTCTACGATCAGCACGCGATGTCCCTCGCCAACGGCGTCCTTGTGCATTTCCAGGGTGTCCTGCCC
>DATLCA010000427.1:0-10331 GCA_035526605.1 Pyrinomonadaceae bacterium
ATCTTTAGCTGTGATTAGTTATAAATTTTAGTGTAATGGGCGTCGCGAAACAAATTATCAACGTAAGGCTGGAGAAGCACGAAAAATTGGACGCGACGGGAATCACGATCCCGTTCGACGTCGAGGAAGTTTTCGGCGCGAAACGAGTACCCGTGAAAGCGACCGTGAACGATGCCGAATACCGTGGGACGATCGTTCGGATGGGCGGGAAGTACATGCTTGGTATCCCGAAGGTGTTTCGTGAGGCCGCGCGTATAGACGCCGGTGATGACATTGTGGTCACGCTCGAGCAGGATGTAGAGGAACGTACCGTGACGATTCCCTCCGATCTCGCCGAACTGTTGAAGAAAGACGCTGCACTCCGATCCGCGTGGGATAGCCTAAGCTTCACTATAAGAAAGGAAAACGCACGCGATCTCGAGAATGCCAAGCGGCCCGAAACTCGGGCGAGAAGGTTGGAGAAAACGCTCGCCATGCTGCAGGGCCGAACGAAGCGGTAGATATGTTAGACATCAATTTCGTTAGGGAAAATCTGGAAGCTGTCCGGGCGGCCCTCGCAAACCGTAACGCCGCCGCCGACGCTCTCGACAAATTCACAGAGCTCGATGCCGAACGGCGTCGAGTGATCATCGAGGCCGACTCGATCAATCAAACACGCAACGCTTCCAGCAAAGAGATCGGCGCTCTCATGCAGGCCGGAAAGCGCGACGAAGCCGAGGCGAAAAAAACTGAAGTCGCGGGGCTGAAAGAAAAGCAGGGCGATCTCGAAAAAGCCCGTGACGCTGCGGATCTGCAGATGCGCGAGCTGCTGGCCGGCTTGCCAAACCTTCCAGCAGACGATGTGCCGGTCGGCGTCGACGAGTCTGCGAATAAAGAGATCAGGCGCTGGGGCGAGCCGCGAGAGTTCGATTTTGAACCCAAGGACCATGTAGACCTTGGCGAAAGCCTGGGCATCCTCGACCTCGAGCGAGCGACCAAGATCGCAGGCTCGCGTTTCGCGATCCTGAACGGTGCGGGCGCCCGGCTCGAACGAGCGTTGGTGAATTTCATGCTCGACGTGCACGCCGGCGAGCACGGCTACACGGAAACACTTCCGCCTTTTCTGGTCAACCGAAACTCGTTGTTCGGGACCGGTCAATTACCGAAGTTCGAAGACGACCTGTTTCATATCAAGGACGAGCGCGGCTTTGCGTTGATACCCACGGCCGAGGTGCCGGTGACGAATTATCACGCGGAAGAAATTCTCGACGCGAAGGATCTGCCCAAATATTACACCGCCTACACGCCGTGCTTTCGTAGCGAAGCCGGAAGTTACGGGCGGGACACCCGAGGCCTTATCCGGCAGCATCAGTTCGAAAAGGTCGAGCTCGTAAAGTTGAGTCTGCCCGAAAACTCCGACGAAGAGCACGACAAACTGACCGCTGATGCCGAGCGCATTCTCCAACTGCTTGGTTTGCCATATCGAACCGTCGTCCTCTCGACCGGCGACATGGGATTCGGCGCGCGCAAGACGTACGACATTGAGGTTTGGCTTCCGTCGCAGAAAACTTTTCGAGAGATCTCGAGCTGTTCCAACTGCGGCGATTTTCAAGCGCGACGGATGAATTTGCGATTTCGCCGTGCCGGCGGGGCGAAACCCGAATTCGTCCACACCCTGAACGGCTCAGGTCTTGCCGTTGGGCGAACCTGGATCGCCGTAATGGAAAATTATCAGCAAAGCGATGGATCGATCGTAATTCCTGAGATTTTGCAGTCGTACATGAACGGCGTGGAGAAAATTGGTTGACCTTGAGGCAGTTCGTAATTACGATGTAACCATGAAAGCCCAGATCATCAGGATCGGAAACTCTCAGGGCATCAGAATACCCAAAACGATGATCGAGGACGGCAAGCTGAGCGGCGAGGTCGAACTCGAACTCCATGAAGACGGAATCCTGATCCGAAGTCTCCGCAAGCCCAGGGCGAACTGGGATGCGGCCTTCAAATCCGTCTCCGACCTCGACGACGACCAGCAATCCACCCCGACCGCAACCGAATTCGAGAAAAAAGAATGGCAGTGGTAAACCGTTTTGACGTTTTCCTGGTGAACCTCGATCCGAGCCCCGAGGACGCGGCGAAGAATACCCGCCCGGGCGTCGTCGTATCCCCCGACGAAATGAACCACAACGTCGATCATGTGCTGATCGCGCCCCTGGCTACGACCAATGCGAAATACCCGACGCGGGTCGCGGTGGAATTTCTCAACAGCGAGCGAAGCGTCATCCTGGATCAGTTGAGGACGGTGGACAAGATTCGGCTCGTGAAAAAAATCGGAGAAATCGGAGAAGCGGCGCAGGGATCAATTCTCGATCGGCTGAGCGAACTGTTCGCAAAATAAAACGGCCCACTTCATTGAAGTGGGCCGTAAAGGTTTAGAGAATCCTTTTACTACTGAGTCAGAGCCTGAGCTCCTTCCTTGACAGTCTGTCCGGCGTCGCTTGCTACCTGCTTAGCCTTGTCCACCAAGGACCCCGCGGCCTCGTGAGCCTTTTCCATCAGATTCTCGCGGGCTTCACCCATCAATTTCCCTTCGTATCGTGTCGAAGGAATCGAGAAACCAACTGCCGCTCCTACCGCGACGGCGAGTGCTCCCAACGCGAGCGGATTTTCCCGGAGATACTCGTCGTACTTGTCCTGGACGACCTCGCCGTAATCACCGACTCTGCTGTAAGCGTTTTTCGCGATATCGCCCGCACCGGAATAAACATTGGTAACGGCACCGGTCACGCTGTCGATCGCCGAACCCGCGGTATCCTTCACACTTCCGAGAGCGGCAGTAGCTTTATCAGAGATTCCCGCTGAGCTACCGCCCGGCATAGTACCGGCCGAACTCCTGCCGGATTCGAAGCTGCCCGCTTCTCCCTGCCCATAGAAGCGACGATCCTGGGAGTGCCCGCCGTATGCACCATACGACTTCTTCCGGCCGTAATTCTGGTACATAAGTAAACCCGTTCCGAGCCCGATAAGTGCCAGGGGCAGCGGATTCTTTTTCACCGTCTTGAATGCACCCGAGTGCGTTACACCTTCTCCAACATTTCTCATAAATTTCACCGCCTGTCCTATTGTCGCGTCGTAGGCCGAATCTTTCGCACTCTCGATCGCGCTGCTAACTGTTTCGGAGACCTGCTCCTGGATGTTCGCGATACTAAGTCGATCTTGTATAGCATCGATCGTCTCGCCCAAATGGCTTCGAGTCTCCTCGATCTGCGCTTTTATCTGCTGAGTCTCCTCAGCCGAGTCGTCCGAGTCCGTATCGCCGTCGAATCCACGGAGCGCGGTATCGGAATCATCCTCCGAGTACCTTTCTAGAAATTCATCGTTGCCAGCTCCTGCATTTCTGGAAACCGGATCTAGTCTGTCAGAGCTATTTAGCTCACCTGGTCTTTCAGCCATTGTGCATCCTCCTTGATCGAATCAACCGTTTCTTCCGGTTTTAGATTTGTATTCTTCAGTTCCGCGAGCGATGAGGAGATCATAAAGAACGCCACTGCGCCGACCACCAATCCGACCAGGATCGCTGCGATCCATGCCGGCATGAAATGCGAAAGGCCGATAATGACTCCTGCCAGAATCGCGAGCATCGCAGCATAAGCGACTGCTCCGCCGACGGCGAGGAATCCTACGTTCTTGCCGACTTTCGTTGCTTTAGTCGTGATCTCCGCTTGCGCGAGGGCGACCTCCTGACGAACCAGGGTTCCCGTTTCGGCCGCAAGCTCCGAGAAGAGGTCGCCTAAACTCCGTTCGTCTTTGTTGTTCATTTGCATTTGAGTCTGTGCCATAAAACCTCCTACCCCGGACTAAATCTTGTTCGTCGAAAAGTCCGGCGTGCCACCCGGAGTTGAAGGCGTCTCAAACTGGCCGCCCGTCGTTCCGCCGACGGAACCGCCCATCGTGCCGCCCGTCGCTCTACCCGATGTCGCTAAGTCGCGTCCTGCTCCGCCTTCGTTATGCCGGGTCGGGGTGCTCTTTAAAAATCTGGCCGCGAGCATCCCGAGGCCGAACGCCGCGCCAAAGAACATTGCCGGGTTCCGGCGAGCAAAACCTTCCAAATCGCGAGCCATCTCGCGGACGTTGCGGTTTTCGAAATAACCCGCCGCGTCCTGAAGTTTCTGAGCAGCAGTGTTAGTGTATTTTGCGGCCGCCTCGGCGAGCCCGCTGTCCGTCTGCGACGAACCGAGATTTTGTCCAACCTGGCGAACGCTGTCCGCAACAGTGGTCAGTCCGCTTGTAAGTGTGGTCTTGCGCTGATCAAGTGTGGTGGTCGCTTTTTCGGTAACGGCTTCATAGGCCTGGCCCGCCGTTTCCTTCGCCTGCTCGATAAAGCTTCGTGCCGTGGCGGTCGCCGCGCCTGTGGCTCCCTGGCTGCCGCCCTGACCGAACGATCCGCCCTGGCCGCTCATCCCGCTCTGGCCGGATGCTCCACCCTGTTTGCTCATCCCGCTCTGGCCGGATGCTCCGCCCTGCCCGCTCATCGAACCGGTCGACGTTGCGTCGTGGGAAGAAGCGCCTCCGCCCGAAACAGATCCGCTGCCCTTGGAAGATTGCGGGGTAAACTCCGATACGTTGTTCTGGTTGACTGGTGTCGATTCCGACTGATTACCTTGTTTATTTTTTTGATTAGCCATTTTTCTAAATCACTCCTTGTTCTTTTGCCGGCCTGCCGACAGTTATTCCCGGTTCATATTACAAACGTAATAAATCGGTATGGTTTCTCACTGTACTGCAAGAACCATACCGCCTTGATTTCGACGCAATTTGAAAGAATTCCGCGCCATATGCGGTCGCCTCACGAAGGTGAGGAAATTTTTCTGTACGAGAACGCGCCAGTTCTGCTTCGAAAAAAGGATGAGGTTTCCAGCCTCATCCTTTCGCATTTGAATTGAAGATCGCTTATGGAGCCGGTGTGTAAGTGAACGAAGAATAGATGCGGCTCGTCGGCACGGTCACGTCCGCGTCCTCTGCCGTAACAAACAAACCGAAATCCGTGAGCGACGTTTCGCTTTTGATTCCTGCTTCGTCACGTCGGCCGGTGTTTATCACTGATCCCAGTTTCGAATACTGGCCGTCCGGCGAAACCGTCCACAAGGTGAAACGTTTGTTCTTCGGCACCTTGTTCATGTCGTCGAAATGCATCCTGACCTTCGTCGCGCCCTTGGTCGGGTTGATATATGCCTTCGCTTCAAGACCGGTAAGCTCACCGCCGAATTTCATCTTGACTTCGCGTTCCTTGTTACCGAATGATCCCAGGTTCAGCATCGGCACATCGTAGCCCGCGGGTGCAGTGCTAACACCCGACGGCGAAACCGCAATCACCCGATTGTCAGAAACCCGACGCGGAACAACGGCGTAGCCTGTCGGCACCGTGCTTCGATAGAACATCGGGGTCGTCGCGTCCATACCCGTCAATCCCTCAGTCGGAGAAAGAACAAGCATGAACTGATTCATCGGTGTCGAAAATTCCGCCCTGGCGACTCCGTTCGTCACCGTGATCGGGCCGAGCAGCGTCGGCATGCCGGAAGGATCAACCGCGTATGCATACATGCTGCTCGTCGACGCGGGTACTCCCGAGAGGTCGACCCAGACTTTCGTTCCGTCCCCGGATCGCATAACGCGGGCCACTCCGGTCGATCCCGTCACCGTGGTCACGGGCGTGAGACTGATGGTAACTTCTTTTCCGACCGGGTACTCGATCACCGAGTAAGAACCGTCCGGGTTTTGCACGACCTGCGTCTTCGTATCCTGTGCGAACGCGGTCATCGATAATCCAAAGGCCAGCATCATGGCGAAGCCCAATTTAAAACATTTTGAAATCATTAATTTGTAACCTCCTTGTAAATAAATTTGCGAGAGCATAAGTCTCCCGTCCGATCCAGCCGCAACGGCCGTGCCAGCAGGAATAGGATTCATATCCTACAGTCTTTCGAGTCGTGGACTTGTAATGTCGATATCAGACCGTCCTGAACTGTATGACGGCGGAACAGACCGTCAGGAGGGTTACACAAGGTCACGGCCGTGGGACAAAAAAAATCCCCGACCAAATGTCGGGGATAATGGAGAACAAGGAAATACTTCTGCGTAAAATTATCTGACCGGGCTGACAGTGTCGTCGTCGTCATCGCTGACCGCGATGATGATCACGACAGCGGCTATGATTCCGCCGATAACGGCGACCGTGGCCCAAGGCTTCCAGTGGTCATCGTCGTCGTCATCGTCGTCATCGTCCTTCGAACCGATCACTTTTCCGTTACTCGAATGGACGATGCCGTGGTCGACCGCGACTCCTGTCTGGCCTTCCTGAACGGCAACGGTAAATCGACTTGCGGAAGTACCTTCGTTGCTAACAGAGTCGTTAGGCGTGTTAATCGTTACAGCTACTCCCTCCATGTTCGAAACACTAACACTGCCCTTCGAAAGGGTTCCGACAATGCGGCCGTCCGAGAAGGCAAGACTGAGCGAAGAGGCCGGCGCAAGCTCTACGCGCCCGAGCCTGCCAAGACTAAGCGTCGCCGAGCTCGTCTCGGTGGTGGATACGGTTCCTTCGGAAAAGAATGAGCGGCCGCTGAATGCCTGTTCGCCGTTTACCAGCACAAAAGGCTTTTCGGTACCATGCGAGGCACCGGTAACCGTGATCTCCGCCGCAGTGACGGTCCTCGCCGGTGACGTCGAGGCGATCATCGCCTGCACTCCGGGTAGAGAAACTAAGAGTGAGAAAACTAATAGACGTGAAAACAGTAGGGGTAGCTTTGAACTATTCATGTATAAGCCCCTCCCGGGCTTGGTGATTTTTCTAGGTGTAGGGTCAGGGGCCTGCCGGTGCGGAAACTTCAACTCGGTTTGAGTTTCGCCGCGTTCCAGAGGGAGTCCATTTCCTTGAGGGTGGATTCCTCCGGCGTTTTGCCGTGCGACCGGAGCTCTGTTTCAATGAATCGGAAACGCTGTCGGAATTTTCGATTGACCCTTTTTAATGCGGTTTCGGGTTCGATGTCAAGCTTTCTGGCGAGATTTGCAATTACAAACAACAGGTCGCCCACCTCTTCCTCAATGTGGGCGCGATCAGCTTCCTCTATCGCGGCTTTTAGTTCGGCCACCTCTTCATCGAGCTTCGCGAATATTTCATTAGTGTCCTGCCAGTCGAAACCGACCTTCGCCGCCTTGGTGGTCACCTTCAGCGCTTCCAGCAGAGCGGGGAAATGCACCGGAACTTCTTCGAGTATCGAATCAAGCTCCTTCACCTTTTTGCCCGAGGCGGCGCGTTCGTCCGCTTTTAGCTGGTCCCAGTTGTCTAACACGTCTTCGGCTCTCTCGAGCTTCACGTCTCCGAAAACGTGCGGGTGCCGCAGCACCAATTTTTGCGCGATGCCGGCCGCGACTTCGTCGATGGTGAAATCACCTTTCTCCGCTCCGATCGTCGAGTGGAAAACGACCTGGAGCAGCAGGTCGCCGAGCTCCTCCTTCAAGTTGGTCGTATCGCCCGAAGCGTCCGCTTCCTGGATCGCGTCGAAAGTTTCATAAGCTTCCTCGAGCAGATATTGCGAAAGCGAAGTGTAGGTTTGCTCGCGATCCCACGGGCAGCCACCCGGCGCCCGAAGCCGGGCCATGATCGATACAAGTTCGTCAAAGGATTTGGACATGGAGGTTAAGTCTATCGGAGTCTGTCGAGTCTATCGAGTCTGCCGGGGGTCTATCGAGCCTATAGTCGTCGGGCTGGGACTGGACCGCAGGCATCGTTCCTCCATGAGTGCGAAGCACGAAAAACCACGGCGGCCTCGAGTCATAATCGTTTAACGCCGCGGAAGCCGCGACGTTGCAGGCAGGATGCCCGCGGTCCAGTCCGACTCGATCAACTCCGACAGACCCGATAGACTCCGATAGGCGCGACGGACTCGATAGACCCGTCGCCGAAATGCTAATATCGAGTCAGTAATTCGAAATCTTATGATCGGACGAGACGACAAATCAGAAGAAGTCAGCTTTAAAGTGGCCGACCGGCGAAAGTTCAACGCGGATGGATCAGTCCGCGAAGGCGTGGTCCTGGAGGAGGCGAAGCCGGAACCGGCAGCGGTCGCCGAAGTTCCCCGGGATCCCGGTCCCGTCGACGCAAAAGAAGTGGCGGGCATCGCACCTGCCGCTACCGATTTGGATGAGGAACTGACGCCGGACGAGGGCGGCGAGGAGATTCCGGGAGCGGACGACCCCGCCAGCTTTGTTAATTTCTTATCCACCCTCGCGACCAACGCCGCTGCGTCCCTCGGCGCTGTCCCGCATCCCGCTACTGGAAAGAGATCGCTGGATCTCGAGACGGGTAAGTATTGGCTCGACGTGTTGGGGATGATCCGCGAAAAAACGAAGGGAAATTTGCACACACAAGAAGCTCGCCTATTGGACGGGCTGCTCGCCGACCTTCGCATGCAGTACGTCACGGTCGTTCGTGCGACCGAGGAAAAATTGAAAGCTCAGGCGGCGCAGAAATTCTCGGGCGCGGATATTCTGGGAAAAAAATAGCTTTAACGCGGAGACCGCGGAGATCGCAGAGAGAAGCGTAATTCGACTCTGCGATCTCCGCGGTCTCCGCGTTAAAATCTAATTTCATGAAGATCACGTTTTTAGGCACAGGCACATCGACCGGCGTCCCCTCGATCGGCTGCGATTGCGAAACGTGCCGCTCTGAGGATCCTCGCGACAAACGTCTGCGTGTCTCGATACTCGTAGAACACGACGATAAAAAAATTCTTGTCGACACGTCGATAGATTTTCGCCAGCAAGCGTTGAGGGCAAAAATCGAACGGCTCGATGCAGTTCTCGTGACTCACTGCCACGTCGATCACGTTTTCGGTCTCGACGACATTCGTCCTTTGAATTTTCGTTACGGAGCGATGGGAATCTATGCGAACGACGTCGCGTGGATCGACCTCCGCCGCATCTTCCAATACATTTTCAAGCCCACACACTTTGGTGGCGGGCTGCCCCAACTGATCCCGCATACTGTCTACCCGAACGCTCCGTTTTGCATCGGCGATGGACTCGAGATCACGCCGCTCGAAGTTATTCACGGCAAGCTTCCGGTGATCGCGTATCGATTCAACAATTTTGCTTACGCTACGGATCTCAACTTCATTTCGGAAGAGACGATCGCGGGCATGAAGGGGCTTGACGTTCTCGTTCTCGATTGTGTCCGCATCAAGCCTCATTCGACGCATCTCGGCCTCAACGAAGCTCTCGAATATATAGAGAAGATCAAGCCCCGTCGAGCATTCCTCACGCACCTGAACCATGACGTCCTGCACGCCCGCGACTCGGCTCTGCTCCCTTCGAATGTGCAGTTCGCGTACGACGGACTGGTCGTCGAGTAGGCGTCTTTTTGTTTCTTCATACTGAAAAAAGTTCTACCTCTTTTGTCTGCGAAATGACGCTCTCCGGTTGATGCAATACATCACCGACGGGTAGTTAAACGGTGAAATATTACGGTTTAAAAAATAGATTTACGACCACAAGATTTAGTGTTGACAAAGCAGGGTCACTACCATATAGTCAATAACCACTAAGGAACGCTCGGAACATTTTGGTCTTTTAGAAATTGGTTTTGCGGCATGATTGCCGTGCCTGCCCCGAAGCGGTAATGGGGAACGAAAGCTGTCGTTTGAGTCGAGCCCGGTGCAAAATCCGGACGCCTGGCAGCCTGTAGGATCGCCTTAAACAAGGCCGCCCTTTTCAATACCAAAAACTACCAAGGGGTTATATCGAAGCTTGAGGGGAAGCTTGCGGAGCAGATCATTGTCTCTATACCGCACGCATTTCCTCCGGGACGTTCCGTCGACAAAATTCGAAATTTTGAAGAGGAAATGGAAGCGAGAATGGACACCTACATCGGACAAACCTCAACCGCCGCACGACGAACAGAAGACACAACACAGACAACAATGCGGGTCCGAAAAAGAAACGGATCGCACGAACCCGTCGACATAAACAAGATCGTCCGAGCGATCTCGCGGTGCACGCCAAACCTTCCCAGCGTCGACGTGATGAGGATCGCGACGAAGACGATCAGCGGACTGTACGACGGAGCGACGACGAGGGAACTCGACAAGCTTTCGATCCAAACCGCTGCGAGCTTGATCTTCGAAGAGCCGGAGTACTCGCGCCTCGGTGCCCGTCTTCTTAACCAGTACATTGAAAAAGAAGTTCGCAATCAGGAAATACATTCTTTCTCACAATCAATCGCATTTGGCGTACGCGAGGGCCTTATCGGTGAGCGCGTGGCCAAGTTCGTTTCGGAAAACAGCCGCAAGCTGAAT
>DATLCA010000428.1:0-6246 GCA_035526605.1 Pyrinomonadaceae bacterium
TTTATCTCATTTTGATTGACCGAATCAGTCAGGCTGACCGGTGAAAAAGAAAAGGGGAAAGCGATATTACGCTTTCCCCCGACGAAGTTGTTGATTCGGAAAGAAAAGTATCAGATCTCGAGAATATCTACAAGCTCCTGAACGGCCGCCGCACTCTTATGAAGCGCAGTGCGCTCTTCGTTCGTAAGGCTGATCTCGATGATCTGTTCGACCCCGCTCTTACCAAGCTTGACCGGGACTCCCACGAACAGATTATTGATCCCGTATTCGCCCTCCAGGAAAACCGCGCACGGCAGGATTTTCTTCTTGTCTTTCAGGATCGCTTCCGTCATCTCGACCGCGCCGAGGCTTGGTGCGTAGTATGCCGAACCGGTCTTTAGCAAACCGACGATCTCCGCACCGCCGTTCGCGGTCCGCGTGATGATGGCGTCGAGCTGCTCTTTCGGCAGCAGCTCCGTTACGGGAATTCCGGCACACGTCGAGTAGCGGGGAAGCGGAACCATCGTGTCACCGTGCCCGCCGAGTACGAACGCGGTCACATTTTCGACGGAGACGTTCAGGGCCTCAGCGAGGAAGCAGCGCATGCGAGCCGAATCTAGAACGCCAGCCATTCCGAGGACGCGATTTTTGCCAAAACCCGACCGGCGAAACGCGACCTGCGTCATCGCGTCGAGCGGATTTGAGACGACGATGATGATCGAGTTCGGCGAGTACTTGGCGACCTGATCGGTAACCTGGCCGACGATGTCGGAGTTGGTCTTCAAGAGATCGTCACGGCTCATGCCCGGCTTTCGCGGGAGGCCGGCGGTAATGATCACGACATCGGAATCAGCCGTCGCCTCATACGAGTTGGAGCCGACCAGCTTAACGTCGAACCCGTCGATCGGCGCGGCCTGCGCTAGATCCAGCGATTTGCCCTGCGGCGTTCCTTCGACGATGTCCACCAAAACGACGTCGGCAAGCTCTTTGCTCGCGATCCAATGTGCCGCTGTCGCGCCTACGTTACCCGCGCCGACGACCGTAACTTTATTTCTTCCAGTCATTCTTATTCCTCACTGTTGATATAGAAAGATAAATTGTAGCTGTTCGAAACTGTAATTTTATATGGGCGGGCAACGGTCGGCAAACGAACAATAGAAAAAGCCCGACGCGCTCTCCCCTTCGCATCGGGCTTTCTCGAAATGGCCGCGGATATTTCGCCAACGACCAAACTTAATAAATTGTTTTCCAGGATCTAAGTCGAAATGAAATTGCGAAGGCCACGAAAAACTTTCGCCTGCCATGACCCCCGCAAGTTTTCAAACGACATCCGCGAATTGGAATTGCAACGACCGTGCCAACTTTCGGAATCCGCTCGTGAAAGCTAAAAGCTCCCAAAATTGGGAGCTTTGTTATTTAGATTAATCGTTGCCCTACCATTTGGTCACAATATCGTTCATCGTGCGCACGATATCGGGCAAAACTTTACTGCAATATCGGATGACCGCCGCCCTTGCTGTGGTCCGCCGTCTGGGAGTATCTCCGTCGATCGTTGTAATAAAGCACGAGATGCTCACCCTCGTATCGGACAACATCGGAGACGCGGTTAAATTCTTTTGTGTGCTCGGCGATGACGAAGGTCATCGGGCTGAATGACAAGACCATCCCGGCCGCATAGACGTAACCGCCCTGGTCATAATCCGTGCCCGCGTATTGGGCCGCCCCAATCGCAATGTCTGGAGAATACTGGCCGGCGGCGCTCTTGTTTCGGTCAGCGTTTGCGATGAAGATCGTGTAATTGGAATAATTCAATTGCCGCGAGTATCCGTTCTTGCGGGCGACGGCGAACAGGTTCGTCAAGCCTTGATCTATTGCGGCCAGCATTGCCGCGGACGGGCGACGGACACTGTATATGTTCGTCCCGTTTTGAGTTCGCGTGGAAACCGCGAATCGGTCGCCTGTTATACGTTCAGCCTCCGCCACCGTGCCGCGCCCCTGCGCCATCGCCGAAGCCGACATAAGCGAAACCACTAGAAACAAACTGGATAATATTTTCGTGAGCATACTTTCCCCCCGGCACTCCGTTGGCAATGAGCGTGCCAACAAAGCGAAACCCCGGCCGTTGTCGGCTCGGGGTTTTCATTTGAAAGCGTGGTACTGGGGACGGGAATCGAACCCGTACGTCCCTAAGGACACAGGATTTTAAGTCCTGGGCGTCTACCAATTCCGCCACCCCAGCACGAATTCGAGATTAGCATGTGACAGAAGCGAGTTCAAAAATACGCGGTATCTGGGAGGTCATTCGTGCGTCCGCCATTTGCCTCCCGTTGGCCAACATATAAGAATCCTCACGCAGAGCGTTGTCCCTCAACGATGCTGAATGGGGACATGGTGGGCACAATCCTTGTTAATCGAAATCCGGACCTTTTGAGAAGATCCTCAAACTCCTTCGCCGTTCGCTCCTTTCCCGAGAGATTTACCATCATCTGGATATCGAGGATCTTCGACGGGCTTGGCTCGTTGCCCTCAGGAACCACCATTTCGCATATCAAAACTTTACCCCTTTCATCCATCGCGTTTCGGATGTTTCTTAAAATGTCGACGCACTGCGCATCGTTCCAATCGTGAATGATGTGCTTCATGATGTAGGCGTCTGCTCCGTCAGGCACAGCCGCGAAAAAGTCGCCCGATGCTAGTTCAACTCGATCCCTGACGCCCTCGCGCCCGAGAAGTTCTTCAGCCCCGGCGACAACCGACGGCTGATCGAACAGGACTCCTTTCATTTCCGGGTTTGCCTTGAGAACGCTGGCAAGCAAGAAACCGTGACCGCCGGCAATATCGACCAGCTTTCGTACGTCGGAGAAATCGTACGCCTGAAGGATCGGCGGTACCGCGGACAGCGAGAGGTTCGTCATGGCTCGGTTGAAGACCGCTTCCAGCTCCGCGTTCTGCGACAGGAACGTCCAGTTATCAATACCGTGCACTTTATCGTGAGCGATGTTGCCGGTCTCGACGCTGTACGGGAGCGCGGCGAAATTCCTCCAAAGCCAGTCCTGGCTTTGCATGATCGCGAAATCACGCAGCGAGTTAGGTGCATCGGTTCGCAACAACCCGCCCATCGGGGTCAACCCAAACTTGCCGTCGTCCCCCTCCGAGAAGATGCCGACGCTGGCGAGAACACGGATAACGCGATACAAGGACGGTTCGTGGCTTCCGGTCCTGGCTGCGAGCTCGGCCGCGGTTTGAGGCTTCTCCGCAAGCAGATCAGCCAGGCCGAGTTGCGCGGCGAGGGAGATGCATTGCTGCATCAAACCCCCGAACAGCATCTGCATCAAAACCGCTTCCGGCGGTGGCGTAAATTCGGACCGTTCGGTCATTTGTTTTTTCTCCTAAACATTACGGACTCTAGTTGGTTAAAGAAGGTTTGAGCGCCTGCCTTTGAGAACGCGCAGAATCTCGTATCAGGCCAGTGGTATTCTGCGAGATTAGCATAAGGTCTGACGAAAACACGATACGACGACGCCTGTGCTATCATTCGAAAAAATCGGCGTCGCTTAACAAAAGATGGAACAACTTGCTTGGATATTTTGGCTGATACTCGGGGTGGTTTTGATAATTGCCGAGTTGTTCACTCTCGGGTTCGTGCTCTTCTGGTTTGGGATCGGAGCGGTCGCTGCGGCGCTCGTTGGATTGCTGGGCGGCAACTTCCTGTTGCAGTTTTTGGCGTTCGCGATCGTCTCAATCGCACTGACGGCGATGTCGAGGACGATCTTTGCGAAATACCTTTCGCACCGGGACGAAGACGTTGTCAAAATGGGTATGGATTCACTGCCGGGACAGATCGGCACGGTGACGATGACTAGCAAGGGTGCTCTGAAGGAAGGTGCGGTAAAGGTCTACGGTTCGACCTGGACCGCCTATCCCATCGACGGTGAAACCACATTGAGCGAAGGCGAAAAGGTCGAGGTGGTTAGCGTGAAAGGTTCTTCTATTTACGTTCGCCCCGTCTTGAACGAGCTTCCGGAGTGGCGGGGCAACTAGGGAATCTCGGCAGTGTCCGGATCCTGGTCGGCCGTATCGTGAATATTACCCAGGTCGATCAACTCCAGCTTCACTTCATCTGCTTCGGGCGCCTTCAACCTGTCACCGGTCAGTTTCGCGAGAATTACGGTGATGTTGTCCTCTCCGCCGTTCTCGTTCGCCTCTTTAACAAGTTCGGCACACGCCTGCTCCAACTTCTCCAGGTTTTCTACGACGTGCTTTTGCATGTTCGCGGCGGTGACCTTGTTTGACAGTCCGTCGCTGCACAGAAGTAGGACGTCATTCTGGCTAGGCGTAAGGCGGGCGGAAACGGGATAGATCTCGTTTTGCGCTCCGAGCGCCTGAAGGATGACGTTCTTCAGCGTATGCGTTTCAGCTTCCTCCGCCGAGATCTGCTGCGCATCGATGAGTTGCTGAACCAAAGACTGATCTTTTGTTATCTGATAGATCTTCCCGTTTCGGATCAGATAAGCCCGGCTGTCGCCGACCTGAATGATGTCGACGCCCTCGGGCGTTAGGCCAACGCCGGTGAACGTCGCACCCATTCCCTGATATTGCGGATCCGTTCGTCCTTGCTGGTGAACCAGGTAGTTCGCGTAGACGGTCGCGTTATATAATTTCGAGATCAAATTATACTGATGACTTTCGGGTGTCAGGGTCGCGTCATCTTCTTCGTCATCCAGAAGCTTCTCACTAACACTTTCGACGGCCATTTTGCTGGCGACCTCGCCCGCGAGGGCTCCACCCATGCCGTCCGACACCGCGAGGACGACACCGTTCTCATCAGCTTCAAATTTCTGGCTCTCGATCACGAATTCACTATCGGTTTGTTCGCTGGTCCACGCACGCGAGCGCGAAATATCAAGGAGAAGGTAATTATCTTCGTTGCCTTTACGAACTCGTCCGACGTGGGAGGTAGCGTGTATCTCGACTGTTAACATAAGTAGCTAGTTTCTGGTTTCTAGTTCCTTGTTTCCGGTCTGAGAGCAAGGAGCAACTCGAAACCAGAAACTGGAAACCAGAAACTAATTTAGTGCTTGGTCCAAATCTTCAATAATATCCTCGACATCTTCAATGCCGACCGAGATACGCACGAGGCCTTCCGTGATTCCGAGTTTGTCGCGCGTTTCGACAGGCACTGACGCATGTGTCATCGTGGCGGGATGCGAGATGAGCGACTCCACGCCTCCCAGGCTTTCACCCAGGGTGCAGAGCTTTACACCTTCTAAAACTTTTCTGGCATTGTCGAGCGACCCGGTTTCGAACGAGACCATTCCACCAAAACCCGTCTGTTGTCTCTTTGCCAGTTCGTGCTGCGGGTGCGAAGCCAGGCCGGGATAATACACCTTCTGTACTTTTGGATGCTCGGCCAGGAAGTTCGCCACCACACGCCCGTTTTTGTCATGGGCTTCCATTCTCACGGCAAGAGTTTTCGTTCCCCGGAGAACGAGGAACGAATCGAAGGGGGAAAGGATCGCGCCGATCCCGTTCTGGACGAACTGGATCCACTCCGCATCCGCCTCGTCATTCAAAGCGACAAAGCCCCCGACGCTGTCCGAATGTCCGTTCAAATATTTTGTCGTCGAATGTACGACGATGTCGCAGCCGAGGTCGATCGGTTTCTGAAAGTATGGAGACAGGAATGTGTTGTCGCAAACCACCTTCGCCCCGCGCGCATGTGCGAGCTCGGCGACCGCGCGAAGATCGGTCACGGTCATAACCGGATTGGTCGGGGTTTCGACGAATACCATTTTCGTATTCGTCTTGAATGCGTTTTCGAGGTTCGAGATGTCGGATGTGTCCGCGAGATCAAACTCGATCCCGTAGTCGACCAGAATGCGGCTGAACAACCGGTAGGTTCCACCGTAAGTGTTGTCGCCGAGAATCACATGCTCACCGCCCTTGACGAGCTTCAGTACGGTGTCGATCGCAGCCATCCCGGAAGCAAACGCGTAGCCGAACTTTGCATTCTCCAGGGCCGCAATGTTTTTCTCGAGCGCGAGGCGGGTCGGATTCTGAGTGCGGGCGTATTCGAATCCCTTGTGCTTTCCGAGTCCTTCCTGGGCGTAGGTTGAAGTTTGGTATATCGGTACGCTCACGGCACCGGTCGCAATGTCAGGCTCGTTTCCAGCGTGAATTGCAGTTGTCGAAAAACCCATAAAAGAAAACTGAAAATAAAGGATTAAAAATAAAGCTTATTGTAACGTAAATTGCAGATACCAAGGC
>DATLCA010000429.1:0-10033 GCA_035526605.1 Pyrinomonadaceae bacterium
GCTTTTCGAATACGGAATTCCGGTGGTGATCGCGCTGACGATGATCGACGTCTTCGAAAAGCAGAAGCACGAGATCGACATCAGCAGACTTTCCGCAAGCCTCGGCGTGCCGGTGATCGCGGTCAACGCGAAAGCGGAACGAGGAAAGAATGAGCTCGCGGAAAACGTGCTCGCGATCGTCGGGAGCAAGCCCAAGCTGCCGCACGCGCTCAACGGCGGCGTCCCGGAAGGAGACAACGCCAAGATTTTCGCGCGATACAATTTTATCTCCGACGCAGTCCAGGAGTCGGTCCACCACAACGACAAGCGTGAGCACCGGATTTCGGAAAAGATCGACCGCGTTTTAACGCATAAGTTTTTCGGCCTCGCCATCCTCGTTCTAATTCTCCTCACCGTTTTCCAGGCGATCTTTTCATGGGCGACGCTTCCGATGGATCTGCTGGAGCAGGGTTTTGGCGCGCTCGGTGACGGCGTTCGGACGCTTCTGCCTGAGGGAATTCTTGCCGACCTCGTCGTGGACGGAATAATCGCGGGCGTCGGGGGGGTGCTCGTGTTTCTTCCGCAGATCCTGCTGCTGTTTCTGTTTATTTCGATACTCGAAGATACGGGTTACCTCGCACGAGCGGCGTTTCTTCTCGACAAGCTGATGAGCCGTGTCGGTTTGCATGGCAAAGCGTTCTTGCCGCTCATGAGCAGTTTCGCGTGCGCGATCCCGGGCATAATGGCGACCCGAACGATCGAGAACCGACGCGACCGTTTTGCGACGATTATGATTGCGCCGTTCATGAGCTGTTCGGCCCGGCTCCCGGTTTACACTCTGATGATCGGCGCGTTTTTCGCGGGGCAAAAAGTATTCGGGTTCATTTCGCTCGGCGCGGTTCTCATGTTGGCGATGTATTCGCTCGGTATCATCGTCGCACTAATCATCGCGTTCATTCTCAAACGGACGTTGCTAAAAGCACCGCCGCCGCCGTTCATTATGGAGCTCCCGCCGTACCGAATGCCCAGCATCCGCACGGTGTTTCAAAACATGCTGACGCGTGCGTGGCTGTTCGTGAAGCGGGCCGGAACCGTGATTCTCGCCATCTCGATCATCCTCTGGGCGCTGATGTATTTTCCGCGGGCAGATGCGGCTCAGCCGTCGGCTATGCAGACCGAGCTTTCTGCTTCAACCGGTGCTGACAAAGGCGACCCAGCGGTTGAGCTGCCGCTGCCCGAAGGCGAGCAGCTTCGCAACAGTTTTGCCGGACGCCTCGGCCATGCGATCGAGCCCGTTATTCGGCCACTGGGATTTGATTGGAAGATCGGCGTCGCGCTGATCGCGAGCTTCGCGGCCCGTGAGGTTCTGGTTTCGACTTTGAGCATCATCTATAATGTCGGCAAGGACGAGAACGAGGAGTCGGAAACCTTGATATCCGCGATCCGAGACGCGAAGGACGACAGTGGAAAGGTGGTATGGACCCCGCTGACAGCGTTGACCCTGATGGTGTTTTTCGTACTCGCGATGCAATGCATGTCGACGATCGCGATTGTCAGACGTGAGACGAACTCATGGACATGGACGTTGTTCATGGTCGGCTACATGACCGGGCTGGCGTATCTTGCTTCCTTCATAACCTATCAGGGAGGAAGGATGCTCGGTTTTGAATAACCAATGGACGCACAACTGATTATTGTTACGCTCGTTATCCTCGCCGCACTTGTCTATGCGGCTACGATCTTTCTCCGTAAGACAAAAGCCTTCTCCGCAAAGACGGCTTGCGCGGACGACTGCGGCTGCTCATCGAAAACTAAGATATCCAAGATTGCCAATTGAGCAACGAAAACAGATTCCTGACCGAAGGCGTGCGTGCGATGTTCATATCGACGCTCGCCTTTTCGCTTGCCAATGTCTTTGTGAAGCAGGTCTCGCACATACCGGCGATGGAGGTCGTGTTTTTCCGCACCACGATCGCCAGTACATTTTGCGTCATCGGACTTTATCGCGCGAAGGCGGACTGGCGCGGTTCGAACCGCTCGCTGCTTTTGCTTCGCGGCCTCTTTGGAACGACCGCGCTGTTCCTCTTCTTCATCACGCTGCAGAATATTCCGCTCGCGTCGGCGATGACGATCCAGTATCTCTCGCCGATATTCACGAGCATCATCGCGATTTTCATTCTGAGTGAAAAAGTCCGTTCGATGCAGTGGATCTTTTACGGCGTGGCGTTTTCGGGTGTTCTTCTGATCGAACGCATCGACACCCGTGTCTCTCTGTTCTTCCTCGTTATTGGGATCGTCTCGGCATTTTGCTCCGGCGTCGCGTACAACCTGGTTCGGAGCCTTCGGGGGCGCGAGCATCCGCTGACGGTGGTGCTGCATTTCCAGCTTGTCGGTGTTGTCGTGGGCTTCATCAGTATCTTCTTCGAATGGAAAACGCCGGCCGGGTGGGATTGGTTTTATCTTTTTCTGATCGGGGTTTTCTCGCAGCTTGGACAGATCTTTCTGACAAACGCGCTGCAGAAGGAAAAGGTCGCCGGGGTCGCGATCATCAATTACAGCGGACTCATCTATGCCTTGTTGATAGGTTCACTGATCTTCGGCGAGGAGCAGTCGGCGGAGTCGCTTGCCGGGATGCTGCTCGTCGTTTTCGGCGTTCTGCTAAGTGTGGTTTATAGTAACCGGAAGCAAGACCTGGAGAAGATCGAATCAACCGCCGCATGAGCAAGATAAAGATTTCCGCCGTTGTGCTGACGATTAGCGATACGCGGGGCCTCGAAGATGACTTATCCGGACACAACCTCACCGAACTGTTGATCCAATTCGGAGCCGAAGTGGTGTTCCGCCACACCGTCAGCGACGACTTGTTTCACATTCGGGATCTTCTTTACTCGATCACGGAACGGTCGGACGTCAATTTGATATTAACAACCGGCGGGACCGGATTTGCACAACGCGACAACACACCCGAGGCGACGCGAAGCGTGATCGACCGCGAAGCTCCGGGGATCCCCGAAGCAATGCGGCGCGAGACTTCATCCAAAACGCCGATGGCGATGCTCTCCCGAGGGATCGCGGGGATCCGAAATCAAACTCTGATAATTAATCTTCCGGGTTCCCCGAAAGGAGTAGCCGAATGTTTCGAGGTCATCCGGCCGATTCTCCAACACGCGATCGATCAGATTTGCGGGCAGACGAAACATTAGCAACGAGGAACCGGCCTCGGCAATTAGCAGCCAGCGGGTGTTCGTAACTGCTATCGTCTCAGTGCTGTTTGCATAAATCCGCTGACATCGTCTTTCAACTTCTTCAACGAATTCTTCTCGATGTACATCATGTGCCCGGCCTCGTAATAGCCGAACGTGAAGTTTTGCCGCAGCTGGGGGTCGAGGTTCATTGCAGATACGGAATACTCCGCCGCAAAGTACGGGGTCGCCATATCGTAGTAGCCGCACCCGACGAACACTTTCATGTACGGATTCTTCCGCATCGCGGACGACAACGCCTGCGAAGTGTCGGCGTATCCGTTACTCACGTTCCAGTTCCACGGGCCGGTGATCCCACCGCCGAGGATGTAGTACTCGATATCCGATTTGTAATTCAGATCACGTCGGACGTAATCGTTGAAGGCCGCGGTGTAGGGTGTGCGGATCGCCGACATGCTCGGGTCGAAATCGGTGTTGTCTCCTGCGGAGTCCTTATCGAATCCGAGAAACCGGCTGTCGAGCCGGCCCGTCGTGCGCCGTTGATCGCGTAGCAGTTCTTTATTAAATTCGTCCAGATCCACACGAAAATTATTCTGCTCGACGAATGTGCGGCTCAAACCGGTTAACGCAGAGAATCTGTCCAGAAGCGACTGCTTTTCGGCCGCCGAAAGACGGTCGATGCGCATCAGCGCCGGTCCGTAGACATTCGCCGCGAATTCTTCCGCCTCCTTCAAGACTTCGCGGAGCGGCTTCCGCTGCAGCTCCGCCGGAAGACGTTTGTGGTACCACGCCGTCGACGCGTATGAAGGAAAAATTAGAATGAGCGGGAGGTCATTATTATCCGCGAAACGGATCGACTGAAAATTCATGACCGTCGATATCAAAATGATTCCGTTGAGCCCGATGCCTCGCTCGAAAAGATGATTCGACAGACCGGCCGCCCGCGTTGTTCCGTAACTCTCGCCAACGAGAAATAAGGGCGAGCTCCACCGTTCGCTTCGTCCGAGATATAACCGGATGAATTCGCCGACCGATTCGATATCCCCGTTGATGCCAAAAAATTTGCCCGCGAGCTCGGGTTTGGCCGCACGCGAATATCCGGTTCCCACCGGATCGATAAACACCATATCAGTCTGGTCGAGCCAGCTCTGTTCGTTATCCACCATGTCGTAAGGCGGCGGAGGCATCATTCCGTCGTCGAGCATTTTTACCCGCCGTGGCCCGAGGGCTCCGAGGTGCAGCCACACACTCGCGGATCCCGGTCCACCGTTGAAGGAAAACATAAGCGGGCGCGTCTTCGGATCGCTTACACCGTCGAGCGTGTATGCCATGTAAAAGATCCGCGCCTCGGTGTCGCCGGTCGTCGCGTTCTTGAGCGGCATGAATCCGGTCGTAACGGTATAGCTCAAGGTTTTGCCGGCGACCCGAGCGGTGTGTTTCGTGACCACAGGCGGCTCGTCCTTTTGCACGGCGACCGCATCAGGTTTCGGCGTTTCGGCGGCGCGAGGAGCGACCACCGGGGCCTGGAATAAAAGCAGTAAGGGCAAAAATATTGATGCGAGCATAATTTCCTTTCTTCATTGGTAATTAATGATTCCGTAATTATTAATCACTAATGAAAGAGCAGCGAGAGGTCTGCGTTATCGAACGACTTCGCTGACAACCTGACCGTTGATTATCGTTCCGGTGCAATGCGTCGTAAATTCAAAGGGATCTCCATCGTACATCGCGATGTCGGCGTCTTTTCCTTTCTCAAGCGATCCGACGCGGTTGTCAATTCCAAGAATGCGAGCGGCGTCGATCGTCACCATTGCCATAGCTTCGCGCGGGAGCATGCGATTAGCAGCCGCCATCGCTGCTTCGAAGAGCACAACCCGGGTCTTCGGAACATAGCCTTCATAACCGCTTTGCAGCGCGACCCGAATACCGGCGGCGCGAATCCTGGCCGCGTTCTCCATCGATAGATTTTCGGTCTCGCCTCCGGCCCGCGCCATCGTCGCGTGAACGATAACAGGGAAGCCCGAAGCCTTGATGTCATCGAGAACCATGTGCGCGTCCGCGACCCCATCGAGCACGATACGAAGATTGAATTCCTTCGCGATCCGGAGCGCCGTCAGGATGTCCTGGGCGCGATTCACAGTTACCAATAGTGGAACCTCACGCTTTATCACCCGAAGCATTATCTCCGATTTAAGATCTTTCGCGGGGTCCGTTTTTTTGGAATTCTCTTGGGCCTTTATCAATTCGGCACGTAACATGGCCGCCTGCTTCGCACGCGTGCCAGGGGATTTTCCCTGCCCCGCGTTGCCTCCGTCGCCGATCGTTACGGCGACCATGGCCGTCGGGACGATCGTCGCCTCGTCTACATTTCTGCCCCAAGTCTTCGCGATCATCGTCTGCCCGGAAACCAGCGCCGAGGGCTGGTGCCCCGTGTGTATCGTCGTTACGCCGAACTCGCGGATCCACTCCACCAGTCTCTCTTGCGCGTTGTAGGCGTCGATCGCACGCAGCTCCGGTTGGACCGATGCGCTGCCATCGAGCGCCATCTGGTCGTGCGGTTGGTTCAAGTACCCGTTCAGCCCGACGACACTGTGCGCGTCGATGAGGCCTGGCGTAACGAAATTCGCATTGACAACCCGGTACCCTGCCGGGATCGAGATACTTGCCGCTGGACCGATGTTCTCGATCTTTCCGTCCTTGATAAGAACCACTCCGTTCGAGATCGCGTCGCCCGCCATCGTCCATATCACATTGCCTTTGACGGCGATCTGGGCGGAGCAAGTGAAGAGGGAAAAGTGAAAAGTGAAAAGTATCAGGGCGAAGATCACCACGTTGTTAGGTTTTAGTTTTGCGTTTTTCACTATTCGTTTCCTCCAATATCGCCGTCAAAGCAATCGATGTGTCCGCCATCGGCGTCATCCGTCGCGCCGAGCCCGCCAACGGCTATCAAATAATCTTTCGGGTCCGCGCGGTCGAATACTTTCCGGCCCTCAACCCATGTTTGAAGAATGTGCGTGTAGACGCTCAGCGGGTCGCCCGAGAGAACAATGAAGTCGGCGTCTTTGCCGGCCTCGAGCGAACCGACTCGGTTTTGAAGATCGAGCATGATAGCGTTCGCCATCGTCATTCCGTAAAGCGCTTTTTCCGGCGACATTCCCGCACGGACGGCGAGGGCGGCGGATCGCAAAAACCAGCGTGAGTCGGTGATACTGTCGTCCGTGTGAAAGCCAACAAGGACGCCGGCCTTGTCGAGGATTTTTCCATTCTCGTAGCTCAGGTCGACGGTTTCCAGTTTCCCGCCGGGGGAGTCGATCATGATTATGGACGTTGGAGCCTTCGCCTTCGCAATTTCATCCGCGACCTTCCAGCCTTCCGACACGTGATGCAAGACGATTCGAAAACCAAACTCCTTCGCCAGACGCAGGGCCGTCAGAATGTCGTCGTGACGATGCGTGTGAAAATGGACGGTACGTTTTCCATCGAGCACTTCGACGAGAGCCTCCATTGCCAGATCCCGCGACGGAAGTTTCGTCGTGTCGGTGCCGGCCTTCTTGACCTTATCGCGATATTCCTGCGCCTTGATGAACTGCTCGCGAACAAGAGCCGCCGACTTTGCGCGAGTTCCCGGAAAATTTCCGCCGCCCGTGCGAATCGAGTTCGTTCCGTTAGCGAACTTGATCCCGCCCGCGTATCTTCCGTCGGCACTCGTGATGAGAAGGTCATCGATTTTTATCGCATTGTCGCGAAGCTTCAGGTACAGGGTCTGGCCGCTGTCGAGATGGCCCGAGCCCGGCATCACGTTTACGGTCGTGATACCGCCGGATTGCGCCCGCTGTATGCTGGACGCCCGCGCGTTGATCCCATCAAGGAGCCGGACGTCCGGCTGGATCGGGCTCGACCCGTCGGCCCCTGACCCACCGCCGATATGACTGTGTGAGTCGACAAGTCCGGGCATGATGGTCTTGCCCGCGACATCGATCGTCTCCACATCCGCGGACAGGCGCACGGTTCGGGCGTCCCCGACGGCTTTGATCTTTCCATCCTGGACGAGCAAAATCCCTTGCTCGATCACCGGGCCGGAGATCGGGATGATGCGGGCGTTTATGAAAGCGGTCGGCCTCGATTGGCCGAGGAGCGTGCAGGCCGCCAGCAAAACTATTGCGGCGCACAGGCAAAGTTGTTTCATCAGAAGGACCCTCGTTTTAAAAGATTTGGTAACGCGGAGTGTAGAGATAAATTGCAACGAAACGGTGTGGCTGTCAAGCGACCGGCAGGGCGACGATGAACGTCGCGCCGCGGTTCTCCGGTTGCTTAAGTTCGAGGCGTCCACCGTGCGCGGTAACGATCCCGTAGCAGACTGCGAGCCCGAGCCCCGTGCCCTTGCCGGCGGACTTCGTCGTGAAGAACGGATCGAAGACTTGCTTTGCGCTCTCGGTCTCGATACCCGTTCCGGTGTCGCTGATTTCGATGACGACCTCCGAGCCGAGCGACCGGGTAGAAACTTTTAGCTCGCCCCCGTCGGGCATGGCGTCACGGGCATTCAGAAAAATATTGAGGACCACCTGCTGGAGCTGGTCCGCGTCTGCGAGAATGGTCGGAAGATCGGGCGCGAGGTTCTTCACGATCTTCAGCTTCTGAAAAGTTGAGTCGAACTCTGCTAATCGAAAGGCCGTATGGATGACGTCGTTGACGCTGACCGGCGATTTCGCGGCGGGATTCACACGAGCAAAGTCGGTAAGATCCTTCGTCACCCGCGTAATCCGTTGAATCTGGGTCTGGATGAGCTCGAGTCTTTCGTCCATGTCCGCTGGACCGTTCTCCGAGCGCATCATCTGAATAAGAGAAGATATCGAGGCGAGCGGATTGTTAACCTCGTGCGCGACGCCGGCGGCGAGCGTACCCATTGCCGCGAGTTTGTCGGCCCGCATCAACTGCTCATTCATTTGGCGCAGGTTCTCGATATCCGAAGCCATTTTTCGGCTCATCTCGTTGAAAGAGTTGGCGAGCAAGCCGATCTCGTCGTTGCTCTTTCTGAGATCGACCTCGGTCCCATAGTCGCCCTTCGTAACCTGTACTGCGGCGACCGTGATGCGTTGGAGCGGGCGCGAGATGGTTCTGACGACGAGGAGGAGAAGGAGCAGGTTCGGGAAAAGTGCGGACACGACACTGAAGACCAAGTATCGACGCCAGCCTTCCGCCGTCACACCGTCTTGAAAAGACCACCATACAATTGGGAGCTGGAAAATCACGAAACTTGCTATCGCGACCGACGCGATACTGAGCGCGATCTTGTAGGTGATCGGGAAGAGCCGGAATTGGTCGAGGGCGGTTTGCAGCGAGAAGAGCTTGAAATTCGAGATCGCGTACGCGTAGATGACCACGCCGGGCAAAACGAAAATCGCGCTGTAGGGAAGCAGGTCATAGATCCCGAAGTACGGCAAAACGATGTTCGCAAGCGTTTTCAGAATTCCGGTGATCACCAGTCCCCACAGAATCGCTCCGACCTGCTGCCCCCGCTGCGTGTTTTTGTACTTTCGGTACTTGTAGTACAAAACCGAGGCCCCATAAAAAAACACGAAGTAAACGTATGCGACAAAAACATATGCGAGCGGGGCGAGGTCGATGTCGAAGCGTCCGTGATCAAAGGCGGCCTGCCGCCATAGAAATCCGAGAAGGCCTGCGGGGATGAGGACAACCCCGGGAGCGAATAGGATCGCGGCGCGGCGTTTCGGCGTGCGAGCGTTCTCGGGAAACACCCAGGCGAAGACGACGAGAACGAACTGCATGAGCAGCGCGATAGTGAAGCTTGCGGCAACCCACCACCCGGCTTTCACTCCGGCGTCGTGAAAATTCCAGAACACCAGATCTTTCGTTGTCCAGAGTGCGAGGAACGCGATGAACGCGGCGAAGGTCTGGTTCGCACGGCTCCTCGGGTTAGCTACGAAAACGTAGAAGCCGAGCAGTACGAGAAGGAACAGTGCGAAGAGGTGGAGCAGGACCAGCACGGACTAAAGGATAGAACGGTTTTCGAGCATGGCGCAAAGCATCACGGATCCAATATAAGACGACCGACTTTCAAATTGACGCTGACAGGGAATAAATGTGCAGCCTTCCGGTGCGGCGATACGCCAGTGCACCAAATTCGGGGGTACAAAGGCCTTCAAACTTGCAGATCTTGAATTACAAGCCAGCGATCAGACCACACAGCGTTAGCGTGATTCCGAAAGCGATCGGGAGGAAGTGCCTTGCCTCGATGACGTCCCCGCGCCGCATCAGTGAGTGAAGAGTCGCGAGAACCGGTAGTGCGACAGCTCCGACGAGTCCGCCAACGATACCGGCAAAGACGGAACCGACGACAAATAGAAATAAACCGCCGATCGCTCCCGAAACCGCGCCCCACGCCAGACCAAACATCGAAAGGAGGAGCGCCCTATTTGGCAATCTAAAGCTCGATGCGTAGCCAACTGCGGCGGGAATGAAGCGCCCTGTCGCGTAGCCGACAATTCCGGTCGCTAGCCCCGCCATCGCAAGCAGCGTGATCAGGAGAATCGAAAACCGATTGTACAACGCTGTTTCGCCGATTATCTTGAAGACCATCGCGAAGGGAGGCAAGGTACCCATCATCCATCCAAAATACGAATAAGTCTTCCGGGAGCCGACCGGGAAGGTCATTAACGAAGCGGCTACACGCTCGGCTTCTGTTCTATACAAGGCTTTCTCTTCAGCGATCTCGGCGTTGAGCCTGAGCAGTTCGTTCAGTCGTTGTTCAACGAGGCGGTCATCGCTATCGGCGGAGCCGATGTAACGATTTGAGAATGTTCCTGCAGACCCGAGCTCCATACTTCACCCCT
>DATLCA010000430.1:0-7755 GCA_035526605.1 Pyrinomonadaceae bacterium
GATTTTCACCGGCTCATCGTCAAATATTTCTCCGTTGATAGGATCGTCCTGATTCATTTTCTTTCTCTTAAACATTCCTTGTTAATAGTAAATCGTGGATCGTGAATAGAAAACTTCGACTCCGCGACTACTGTGAGCTGACTGCCTTTTGCCCCGCCCCGACGGGTGTGAATTTCATCTCGCCATTTTCAGCCGAGACTCGCACAGACTGGCCGCTGGCGATATCTCCCGTCAGCAGGCTGACCGCTAAAGGATTTTGTACCAGCGTTTGTATGGCCCGCTTGAGAGGCCGGGCGCCGTAGACCGGATCGTAACCCTCCTGCACGAGCAGCAGTTTTGCCGATTCGTCGAGCTCGATCGTGATACCGCGGTCTTCCAGAGTCTTTCGAAGCTTCTCCAGCTGCACATCGATGATCTCCGCGATTTGCTCGCGGGCGAGCTGGGTGAAGACAACAATGTCGTCGATGCGATTCAAGAACTCCGGTTTGAAGTGATCGCGAAGAACCTGCAGAACGTTCGTTCTTATATCTCGATCAGCGAGCGGATTCTCGGTTGCGGCCTGTATCTCGCGCGAGCCGAGGTTCGAGGTCATGATCAGAACCGTGTTCTTGAAATCGACGACGCGGCCCTTCGAATCCGTCAAACGTCCGTCATCCAGTATCTGCAGGAGGACGTTGAAGACATCCGGATGCGCTTTTTCGATCTCGTCGAAAAGCACAACTGAGTACGGGCGGCGGCGGACCGCCTCGGTCAGCTGGCCGCCTTCTTCGTAACCGACATAACCCGGAGGAGCTCCGATCATGCGGGCGACCGCGTGCTTCTCCATATATTCCGACATGTCGAGCCGCACCATCGCCCGCTCATCGTCGAACAGAAATTCAGCCAACGCTCGCGCCGTCTCGGTTTTGCCGACGCCCGTCGGCCCCAGAAAAATAAATGAGCCCACCGGCCGATTGGGATCCTGCAGACCGGCGCGGGCGCGGCGTACCGCATTCGACACGGCCCGCAACGCTTCATCCTGTCCGATGACCCGGCGGCGCAGGTTGTCTTCCATAGCGACGAGTTTCTGCATCTCGCCCTGAAGCATTTTTGTCACCGGAACCCCGGTCCATTTGGCGACGACTTCGGCGACGTCTTCCTCGTCCACTTCTTCCTTGAGGAACACCCCGGTACTCTGCAATTCGCTGAGGCGCTCCTGTTCCGCCGCCAACTCCTTCTCAAGCTGCGGGATCTTTCCGTACTGCAGCTCCGCCGCTTTATTGAGGTCGCCGGTCTGGCGTGCACGTTCGAGTTCGAGCTTCACCTGCTCGAGCTCTTCCTTACACTTACGCATTTTCTCGATCTCGTCCTTCTCCGATTGCCACTTGGCTTTCATCGCGGACGATTTCTCGTTGAGATCGGCTATTCGTTTTTCGATGTCTTCACGCCGCCCTTTCGATTTCTCGTCCGTCTCGCGGCTTAACGCCTGGCGTTCGATCTCGAGCTGGAGGATCTCGCGCTCGAGCACATCTATCTCCTGCGGGAGGCTGTCAATCTCGATACGAATTCGCGAAGCGGCTTCGTCGATCAGATCGATCGCCTTGTCCGGCAGAAACCGGTCCGTGATGTATCGATTTGAGAGGGTGGCTGCGGCGACGATCGCGGCATCTTTGATCCGGACACCGTGGTGAACCTCATACCGTTCCTTCAATCCGCGCAATATCGCGATCGTGTCCTCGACGGTCGGCTCTCCGATGTAAACCTGCTGAAAGCGTCGCTCGAGCGCTTTATCCTTTTCGATGTACTTCTGATATTCGTTGAGCGTGGTCGCACCGACGGCCCGCAGAGTTCCCCGGGCGAGCGCCGGCTTTAACATGTTGGACGCGTCGATCGCGCCTTCGGACGCGCCGGCGCCGACAAGTGTGTGGAGCTCGTCGATGAACAGGATGATTTGCCCTTCGGCTTTCTCGATCTCTTTCAGGACGGCCTTCAGGCGATCTTCAAATTCGCCGCGATACTTCGCACCCGCAAGCATCGCGCCCAGATCCAGCGACACCAGCTTCTTGTTCTTTAAGGTCTCCGGCACATCGCCAGAGACGATGCGCTGGGCGAGGCCTTCCACGATTGCGGTCTTACCGACGCCGGGTTCCCCAATCAACACGGGATTATTTTTTGTGCGCCGGGAAAGTATTTGGATCGCGCGACGGATCTCATCGTCGCGTCCGATGACTGGGTCGAGCTTTCCTTTTCGCGCTCGTTCCGTCAGATCCTGCGCATATTTTTCAAGCGCCTGGAAATTCTCCTCCGCATTCTGATCGGTGATGCGGCTGCCCCCGCGCATGTCAGTAACTACTTTTTCAAGGTCGTCCCGGGTGATGCCGTTGGATCTCAGAATGCGGCCCGCATCTCCGTCTTTTTCATCCGCTATCGTCAGCAGAAGATGCTCGGTCGAGACATATTCGTCCTGCATCTTCTCGGCCTCTTTCTGTGCGTTCTGGAAAACTGTATTAGTGCGTGTGCTGAAATATTGCTGCCCGCCCGAGACTTTCGGAAACTTCGCGATCGCGGCCTGAAGATCGCTTTCGATCGCTGACACGTTTGCGCCGACCTTTCCGAGGATGGGGCGCAGGACGCCTTCCTTCTGCTCGAACATCGCGCCCAGGATGTGTTCCGGCTCGACCTGCTGGTTCTGATTTTTTTCGGCGACGCCGATCGCCTCTTGGACGGCTTCCTGGCCGCGGATCGTGAATCTGTCGAATCTCATAAGTTAAGTGTAAATGATGAAGGTGAATGGCGAGATGTTTTCCGCCATTCACCTTTCAAAAAATGCTCGCCGATCTTATGCGCCTGCTGCTTTCGATTTCTGGGTCTCGGCCTCGATCGTCCTGTTTGCTGGGCCGGCCCCTGTGATCTCGATGCGCCGCGCCTTCGTCTCTTCGCGCTTCGGCAAACCAACTCGGAGAATGCCGTTCTCGAAGTCGGCCGTCGCGCCATCGGCGGTCACCGTCTGCGGCAAAGTGAATGAACGGCTGAACGCACCATACGCGCGCTCGACTCGATGGTAATTCTCCCCGTCGGTCTTCTTCTCAAATTTCCTTTCGCCCCGGAGGGTGATGACGTTGTTCTCGACCGAGATCTCGAAATCGCCGCGGGTCATGCCCGGCAGCTCGGCTTCGAGGATGAGACGTTCCTTGTCTTCGAAGATGTCGACGCTCGGCGCCCAGTTTCCATGGGTCATCTCTTCACGATTGCCTGAAGGGGGCACAACACCTGTAAACAGGCGGGTCATCTCGTCCTGAAGGCTCCTCAATTCCCTGAAAGGATCGTATTTAACTATGTTCATGTTCATGTCCTCCAAAAAAAGTATGGGTTGATTTGAATTAATGACCAATTACTTAGTCCGGCACCATAATAAAATCTGAGTGTGGGCTTGTCAAGTGGTTTTTGGAGGAATTACCTGGCCCTTTCGCACGGAAATAACGGATTCAGGTGACACGACATCGATTTGCGGGTATATTTAGCAAGCACCAAAATCAGTCTGTCGAGTGAACAAACTCGGGTTCGCTCGCTGCCTCCGGGTCCAGTTAGACATGAAAATTTTGCGCGAAGTTCTCTGGCCGCTCATTGCCGTTGTTGCCGCGTTTGTCGTGGGCGGGGTGATTGTCTTACTCATCGGCGACAACCCCTTCACCGCTTTTTACCACATGATCGGGAACTCGTTCGGCTCCCTGAACGACCTTGGCTACACGCTTTTTATTGCGACACCCCTGATATTTACGGGCCTTGCGGTCGCTGTCGCCTTCCGTTGCGGGCTGCTCAACATCGGCGCCGAAGGCCAGCTTTATGTGGCGGCGTTCGCCACCGCTTGGGTCGGCATCAAGTTCGGAGGCACGGTTGTAACTATTTTCGGCAAGCAGGAAGACTGGGCCTGGTACAGTCTTCCATCCGTCCTGCTGGTCCTGTTGTGCATCGCCACAGCGATTATCGCGGGCGCGATTTGGGGGGCCATCCCCGGTATCTTGAAGGCGAAGTTCGGTTCCCACGAAGTGATCAATACGATCATGCTGAACTTTATCGCCGTCGCTTTGGTCAGTTATTTCACCCAGTACTTTTACAAGATTCCCGGCGATCCGATCATGCAGACGGCCGAGATCGGGCAGGGCGCTCACATTCCGCGAATCAGCCAGTACATTCCCGGCATGCCGGATTTCGTGCCGCTCAGCGTCGCATTCCTGCTCGCGATTCTGATGTGCGTCCTCGTTTACGTCTTTCTTTGGAAAACAAAATGGGGTTATGAGCTACGTGCCGTGGGCGAAAATCCTTCCGCGGCGGAATACGGAGGTATTTCACCAAAGCGGCAGATCATTATCGCTATGACGATATCCGGCGGCCTCGCCGGGATGGTCGCGATCGGCGAAGTGCTCGGGTACCGGTATCGCTATTACGACGGCTTCTCGGACGGCTGGGGATTTCTCGGGATCGCCGTCGCCCTTCTCGGCCGGAATCACCCGCTCGGCATTTTCATCGCCGCGATCTTCTTTGCGGTCCTGAAGCGCGGCGAGATCTTCGTCGATATCGAGACCCGGTTCGTTTCTAAAGATCTCGTCCAGGTACTGCAGGCAATAATTATTATCTTCGTTGCCTCGCTGCAGAAATTCTCGAGGAAATAATGACCGACGTTCTGACACCGACATTTTTACTTATCCTGCTGTTCTCGACGATCCGGACGGCGACGCCGCTTATCTTCGCGGCGCTCGGCGGGCTGTTCTCGGAACGCGCGGGCGTGATCAATATCGCCCTCGAGGGGTTGATGCTCGCCGGAGCCTTCACAGCCGCGGTCGTCACCTATGAACTGCATAATCCTTATATCGGTTTTCTAAGTGGGTTGATCGCCGGAGCGGCACTCGCATTCGTCTACGCGGTCGCCGTCATCAAGTTCGAAGCTGATCAGGTCGTCACCGGGTTTGCGGTGAGCTTGTTGATGATCGGATTGCCCTCGGTGATAAGCGCGGCGATCTACGATTCGGCCGGCTCGACCGAGCAGATCCCGAAGGAATTTTTACTGTACGACATCGCTAACCGCCTCAACGTCGCCTCGATTCTCGCATTCGCGCTCGTGCCGGTCGTCTGGTACGTGATATACAAAACCCCGTTCGGCCTGCGTCTGCGCGCCGCGGGGGAGAATCCGGCCGCCGCGGACGCGGCCGGTGTGAATGTCATCCGGCTTCGATATCTGGCTGTTGTCCTTTCCGGCGTGCTTGCCGCCGCGGGCGGTGCCTACCTCTCGATCGGGCAGAGCTCCTTGTTCACAAAAGCGATGACCGCCGGACGCGGCTACATAGCGCTGGCGGCCCTGATCCTCGCGAAATGGAAGCCGGTTCCGGTACTGTTTGCTTGTCTCTTCTTTGGGTTCACGGAGGCCCTGTCGATCCAGATGCAGGGCGTGATCAAGCTTCCGTCCGGCGAAGACATTCCGGTCCAGTTCATTCAAATGATCCCCTACGTGTTGACGATAATCGTGCTTGCCGGCTTTATCGGCCTGTCGCGGGCGCCGAAGGCTCTGGGAATTCCTTATAACAAAGAGAGCTAGATTCTTCTTTGCGGCTTTGCGACTTGCGGAACGAAATCTGGTTTCCCGGAAAGCCGCAAAGTCGCAAAGAAAGCGGACCAGGTATCGGTGTTCAGACGCATAGATGGTAAAGCTTAAACCGCTTTGCGTGTGCTAATCTGTCAATCCCTTTATGAGTTACGAGATGGCGGCCGAAGCGGCCGCGTTCATTCAATCGAAGTACGCACATCCGATAAAGACCGTCGTGGTACTCGGGAGTGGACTTGGGTCTTTTGCGGATGACTTGCGCGATCCCGTGAAGATCTCGTACGAATCGATCCCGCATTTTGCCCGATCGACCGTCGAGGGTCATGCAGGCCAACTGGTTCTCGGTGAGATCGACGGTATCGCGATCGCCGCCCAACAAGGCCGGTTTCATTTTTACGAAGGCTACGACATGGAGCAGGTCACGTTCCCGATGCGTACTTTCGGATTGATGGGGATCGAAAACGTCATACTGACGAACGCCGCCGGCAGCCTCAGAGGCGACATGGAACCGGGCAGCCTGATGCTGATCAGCGACCATTTGAATTGCATGGGCGTGAACCCACTCCGCGGGGCGAACGACACGCGCTTCGGGCCGAGGTTCCCGGATATGACGTCTGCTTACGATCCCGAGCTCCAGCAGATCGTCGTTGATGCCGCGGCGCACATCACGAAAGAGAGATTCGAGAAGGGAAAGGACAAAGAGCTTACCGACTTTCTTCACCGCGGGGTTTACTGCGGACTGTCGGGACCGACCTACGAAACGCCGGCCGAGATCCATATGTACCGTCTGCTGGGTGCCGACGCCGTCGGGATGTCGACCGTTCCTGAGGCCATCGTCGCCCGGCATCAGGGCATGCGGGTCCTCGGGATCTCATGCATCACCAACTTCGGCGCGGGAATGATCGATCAAGCCATCAACCACGAAGAGGTCATGGAAACGGGAGTTCGGGTGGCCGATATTTTTAAGGAGCTTTTGCAGCGAGTTATATCTGAATTGAGTCGGAACTCTAAAAGAGAGATTTAGCCGCGGATTTTCGCCGATGACGCGGATAAAACCGATTTCCTTCTGATCCGCGTTATCCGCGAAAATCCGCGGCAAAAGGTTTTTACTTCCACGGTTAGACACGAATATGATAATCGGAATTTGCGGAGGAACTGGATCGGGCAAGACGACTATCGCGAGGGCGATCGTCGAGGCGGTCGGGCGCTCGAATGTCGTGCTCGTCGAGCAGGATTCGTACTACCGCAATCTTTCGGATATGCCGCTCGACGAGCGTCACCAGGCGAACTTCGATCATCCGGATTCGATCGACAGCGACATGCTCGTCAATCATCTGATCCGGCTAAAGCAGGGATTGTCGATCGACATGCCGCTTTACGATTTCGTCACCCACACGCGGAGCGACGACATCGAAGTGA
The DNA here is from genome assembly GCA_035526605.1 of Pyrinomonadaceae bacterium. GTDB lineage: Bacteria > Acidobacteriota > Blastocatellia > Pyrinomonadales > Pyrinomonadaceae > OLB17. The sequence continues at coordinate 6,995 of DATLCA010000430.1, forward strand.
TCGAGCCGAAGCCCGTCGTGATAGTTGAGGGTATTTTGATCTTTGCGGAATCGCGGGTGCTTGATCTTCTCGACTGCCGCGTCTTCGTCGACACGCCCGACGACGTTCGCCTGATGCGCCGGTTGCGGCGCGACATTACCGAACGCGGCCGGACATTCGAGCGCACGCTCGAACAGTACGAGCTGACGATTCGGCCGATGCATTTCGAGTTTGTCGAGCCGTCCAAGCGACACGCGGACGTGATCATCCCGGAGGGTTCGCAGACGGGTATGACAGTCGACTTGCTTTGCAGTCTTGTACGCGAGAAGTTAAGTGCGGAACAGGTTCAGAATTTCTGAAATTGGGAGATAATCTCCTAAACGAGCCGATTTGGTGTAATGAGCTATAAGATCATTCTGGCTCCGCCAGATGATTAGGTTTTTTGAACGCGAACTGAACTGATTATTCTTATTTCGTGTGATTCGTGTGTTTCGTGGTTTTGCCTTTTCTTAAAACCAAAACACGAATCACACGAAATAAGAAATAGAGAAGGGTAATTATTATTTTTGTAAGTACGCGGTGGAAGTAGCAAAGGGAGTGATGAAACACGCTGATCAGGAATTGATCGATGCAGCCGCGGAGGTTCGCGAGTATGCGTATGCGCCGTTTTCGGATTTTCGCGTTGGTGCGGCGCTCGAGACGGATGACGGTGAAGTCATCTCGGGGTGCAATGTGGAATCGGCGAGCTACGGCCTCACGGTCTGCGCCGAGCGGGTCGCGAT
>DATLCA010000431.1:0-6882 GCA_035526605.1 Pyrinomonadaceae bacterium
TTGTCATGATCACCATGGCCCTGCTCGGCCTCTTTACCATCGTGGTGGACTTTGCATTGTCCGTCGTGAACCGCGGCATCCACTAAGAAACGACATGAATCACCAGTGGTTTGTCATCCATACGCTTTCCGGCCAGGAACAGAAGGTCAAGGAAAGCATCGAGAAACGTCTCAAGACCGACGAGATGGGCGAGTTCATCAAGGAAGTCCTTGTCCCCATGGAAAAAGTCGCGGAAGTGCGCAGCGGCAAGAAGACCGTCAGCACCCGCAAACTTTATCCGGGCTACGTCTTCGTCGACATGATTTTGCTCGATGACAACAAGCGCGTCATCGAGAAGCCCTGGTATTTTATTCGCGACACTCCCGGCATCATCGGCTTTGTCGGCGGCGAACGTCCTACGCCCACCAGCGACGACGAAATCGCTTCCATCAAATCCCAGATTTCAGAAGGCGAAGATCACGAACGCCCGAAGGTAAACTTCGAAGTTGGCGAAACCGTAAAGATCAACGATGGTCCATTCCTCAATTTCAGCGGTGTCATCGAAGAAATCGAACCCGAACGCGGAAAATTGAAGGTGACCGTGAACATTTTCGGCCGGAATACCCCGGTCGAACTCGAATATTGGCAGGTTGAAAAAGCGTAGGTAGCTCGCCTCGCGCTGCGAGGCGAATTCCGCGAACGAACTGAAGAATTTTTATGGCGAAGAAAGTTGTTGGAGAGATCAAATTGCAGATTCCGGCCGGGCAGGCTAACCCTGCCCCGCCCGTCGGTCCCGCCCTCGGTCAGCAAGGCGTGAACATCATGGCCTTCTGCAAAGAATTTAATGCCGCGACCAAAGAACAGGCCGGGATGGTGATTCCGGTTGTGATCACGGTATACCAGGACAAATCGTTCACGTTCATCACCAAGTCCCCGCCCGCCTCCATCCTGCTGAAAAAAGCCGCTGGCATCGCCTCCGGTTCCAAGCAGCCCAACAAGGACAAGGTCGGTAAAGTCACCAGGAAACAGGTCATGGACATCGTGAAGCTCAAGGCCAAAGATTTGAACGCTGTGAACGAAGACGCCGCCTTCCGTGTGATCGCCGGGACCGCCCGAAGCATGGGAATCGAAGTCCAAGGTTGATGATGGTATGTAGTTCCGCCTTTAGGCGGCTCCGGCGTCCGTTAGCAATCGGCGCGCGAACCGGCTAAAGCTGGAACTACATACGAAAAAGAATTTGCCGCCGGCAACGGCGGATTAACAGTAAACCGCGGGAGAGCCTAAAAAACTCGTTTGCACCGCAAAAAGTAAATGCCGAAGAATCCGAGTAAGAGATACAAGAAGGCGTTGACTCAGGTCGACGCGAACAAAACCTATCCGCTTCCACAAGCGGTCGAGGTTCTCCAGAAATTCCCCAAAGCGAAATTCAACGAAACCGTTGACCTCGCTTTCCGCCTCGGGGTTGATCCCAAGCAGAGCGACCAAATGGTTCGCGGCACCGTCCCGCTCCCGCATGGCAGCGGCAAGACCGTCAAAGTCCTCGTCTTCGCCAAACCCGGCGCTGCTGCTGATGCGGCTCGCGCGGCTGGCGCCGAATATGTCGGCTTCGATGACATGATCAAGAAAGCCACTGAAGGCTGGACCGATTTCGATGTCGCGATCGCCACGCCCGAAGCAATGGGTGAAGTTCGTAAACTCGGTAAAGTCCTCGGGCCTCGCGGGTTGATGCCCAACCCCAAGACCGGGACCGTCACCGACGACACCGCGCGCGCCGTTCGCGAAGTTAAAGCCGGTCGCGTCGAATTCAAAGTCGACAAAGCGGGCAACGTCCATGTGGCCGTCGGCAAAGCGAATTTCCCGGCCGAACACATCATCAATAACGCCCGCACGGTCATCGAAACCGTTGCCAAAGCCCGCCCGGCAGCGGTCAAAGGCATCTTCATCCAAAGCTGCACGCTCTCCGCGACGATGAGTCCGCCCGTGCGCCTGGATGTGCGTGAATGGGTGCAGCAGTAACCTTTAAGAGAAAGATTTTCCAATGCGCGAAGAGAAAAAATTTATCGGCAACGAATACGTCACCCGGCTGAACGCCTCGCCGTTCTTCATCGTGGTTGATTATCGCGGTGTCACCGTCAAGCACTTCAACGAACTCCGCAAACGCCTTCGTGGCGCGGGCGCTGAAGCGCATGTCGTGAAGAACTCCATTTTCCGGATCGCGGCCAAGGAAGCCAAAGTTGCGGATCTCGCCTCGGGCACACTCGCCGGCCAGATCGCCGTCGTGACCGGCCAAAAAGACGTCTCGGCCGCGGCCAAGATTCTCAAGAATTTCCAGGCTGAATTCGAGAAACCGAAGCTCCAATTCGGTTACCTCAATAATTCCCGCCTCGAAGCGAAGGACCTCCAAGCGTTGGCCGACCTCCCGTCGCTCGACGTTCTGCGCGGCAAGCTCCTCGGCACGTTGTTGGCTCCGGCCACAACGCTCGTTCGCTTGCTCAACACGCCGGCCTCCCAACTCGCCCGCGTGCTCCAAGCCCGCGCCGACAAGGAAGGCGGCGAAGCCAAGGCGGCGTAAGCTGCCCAGGTTTGTAGTTCAAGCTTCAGCTTGCAAAGCGTTCGACCTGTTCAACGTTCTGCAGGCTAAAGCCTGAACTACAAACCAAAACAATTTCCCACGTGCATGAAGCCCGCGGGATTAAGACAAGAAAGAAAGTAAATCGTCGGCGACCCGGCTGGTGCGCTGAAAATCCTCGCGGCTGCGCGGAACGACGAGACTGAAAGGAAATATGGCGGACATTAATACTATTGTTGATCAACTGAGCGGCCTGACCGTTCTGGAAACGGCTGAACTCGTTAAAGCGCTCGAAGGTAAGTGGGGCGTGAGCGCGGCAGCCCCTGTGGCGGCGGCGGGCGGTGGTGGCGGCGGCGGCGCGACTGCTGGCGGCGGCGCGGCTGCTCCGGCAGCGGCCAAGGACACGTTCGACGTGATCCTCGCCTCGGTTCCGGCTGACAAGAAGATCGCTGTCATCAAAGCCGTTCGCGAAGTGAAGGCCGGATTGGGCCTCACCGAAGCGAAGGCGTTGGTTGAAGGCGCTCCGAAGCCTGTGTTGGAAGGCGCGAATAAAGCGGATTCCGACGCGGCCAAGAAGAAGCTGGAAGACGCCGGCGCGAAAGTTGAAGTCAAGTAAGCTTTCGAATACGTGGGGAGCGGTGGAATTATTTTTCACCGCTCCTCTTAAAAAGAACGGTTTGTGGTTCGGGCTTTCGTCAAAAAACAATGCGCGAGAGCGGTTTATGGGGGAAAGCCCGGACTCCAAGCCCACTCGAATAGGGTGAGTTGACAGGAATCCCTTAATTGATTATCGTAGGCGACTTTATCTACCAAAAGTAGCGGACACTAACGAAACCGGAGCCAATTCCTTGTCACCAGGGAGTGCCGGTTTCGTGTCGTCTATTGATGATCAAGGAAGTCGGTAGAATTGAGACAGAATTTAACGGAGATTAAAATGCCATCCAGAGCATCTGAAAGAATCAACTTCGGCAAGATCAAAGAAATCATTGCCCCACCGAATCTCATCGAGATTCAGGTCAATTCGTACCGTGAATTCTTGCAAGCGGAGATTGCGCAATCCAAGCGCAAAAATCTCGGCCTGCAAGCTGTCTTCACCGAAGTCTTTCCGATCGAAAGTTACGACGGCAAGTCCGTCCTCGACTACCACAGCTACGAAATCGGCGAACCCAAGCAGGATTGGCTCGAATGCCTCCGCGAAGGCATCACCTATGGCGCGCCGCTCCACGTCACTTTCCTCCTCAAGGAAGAGAAGGGGACCAAGGAAGAAAAAGTGTTCATGGGCGAACTTCCGCTCATGACCCCGCAAGGCACTTTCGTCATCAATGGCGCCGAACGCGTCATCGTCAGCCAATTGCACCGTTCGCCTGGTTTGGCCTTCGAAGCCACCCAGCATCCCAACGGCAAAACTCTGCACAGTTTCCGCATCATTCCCGATCGCGGTTCCTGGTATGAAGCGCAGTTCGACACCAGCGACCTGCTCTACGTTTATCTGGACCGCAAAAAACGCCGTCGCAAATTCCTGACGACCACTTTCTTCCGCGCGCTCGGTTACAGCACCGACGCGGATATCCTCAAGCTTTTCTACGAACTGGAAGACTTGACCATCAAGGAAGCCGAAAACCTCGAGACCATTCAGAACAAGGTCTTGATCGAAGACGCCATCGATCCCGACAAGGGCATCGTTGTCGCCCGCGCTTTCGAGCCGCTTTCCAAAGCGGTCGTCAAGCAGATCGCCGAACTCGGCACGACGAAGATCAAAGTGGTCGATACCACCGTGGACGACGGCATCATCATCAAGTGCCTCAAGAAAGATCCGACCAAGAACGAAGAAGAGGCGCTCAAAGATATTTACCGCCGCCTTCGTCCCGGCGATCCGCCCACCGCCGCCAACGCCCGCGCGCTCATCAAACGCTTGTTCTTCGATCCGAAGCGTTATGACCTCGGCCGCGTCGGTCGTTACAAAATCATCCAGAAGCTCGGCCTCAAGCAGAGCGAAGATTCGCGCATTCTGACCAAGGAAGATTTGGTCGCAGCGACAAAATATCTCCTCCGCCTCAAAAAGGGCGAAGGCACACTGGACGACATCGATCACTTGGGCTCTCGCCGCATCCGTACTGTTGGCGAATTGCTCGCCAATCAATGCCGTGTCGGCCTGGCCCGCACCGAACGCCTCGTCAAAGAGCGCATGACGCTTTTCGATCAAGGCATGGACCAGATGACTCCGCAGAAGCTGATCAATCCGAAAGCCCTGTCCGCCGTCGTGCGCGACTTCTTCGGACGCAGCCAGCTTTCGCAGTTCATGGACCAGATCAACCCGCTCGCCGAGCTCACGCACAAGCGTCGTCTCTCGGCACTCGGGCCTGGCGGTCTCTCGCGCGATCGCGCCGGCTTCGAAGTCCGTGACGTTCATCCGTCGCACTACGGTCGTATTTGCCCCGTTGAAACTCCTGAAGGTCCGAACATCGGCCTGATCGCCTCGCTCGCGACCTTTGCGCGCGTCAACGATTTCGGTTTCATCGAAACTCCCTACCGCAAGGTGGAGAAGGGTCGTGTCACCGGCCATCTCGATTATCTCACTGCTGATCGTGAAGAAACCTTCATCGTCGCCCAGGCCAACGCGCCCATCGACGACAAAGGTCACTACACGCAGGACCGCGTCATGTGCCGCTCCAAGGGCGATTTCGTTGACGTCGAACCGAACCGTGTCGATTACATGGACGTTTCGCCCAAACAGCTCGTCTCCGTGGCTGCTGGTTTGATTCCATTCCTCGAACACGACGATGCGAATCGCGCGTTGATGGGTTCGAACATGCAACGCCAGGCTGTCCCGCTCCTCATCACCGAAGCGCCGCTCGTGGCCACCGGTTTGGAAGAGCGTGTCGCTCGCGATTCGCGCGCTGTCATCGTGGCTGAAGAATCTGGCAAGGTCGCCTCGGTAACCGGCAGCCAGATCATCATCACCAAGGACGGAAAGCTGCCGGAGAGCAAAAAGAAAATTCGCACCGACACCGGTGAAGGCATTTACGTTTATACCGTGCGCAAATTCATGCGCTCGAACGCCGCCACTTGCATCAACCAGAAAATTCTCGTTGAAAAGGGCGACTCGATCAAAAAAGGCCAGGTCCTCGCGGACGGTCCTTGCACCCAGGGCGGTGAACTCGCTCTCGGACGCAACGTTCTCTGCGCGTTCATGCCATGGAACGGTTACAACTTCGAGGACGCGATCCTGATCAGCGAACGCATCGTTAAGGACGACGTTTTCACCTCGATTCACATCGATGAATTCGAAGTCGGCGCGCGCGACACCAAGCTCGGGCCTGAAGAAATCACCCGCGACATCCCGAACCTCGGCGAAGAAGCGCTCAAGAACCTCGGACCGGACGGCGTAATCCGTGTTGGCGCCGAAGTGAAGCCGGGCGACATCCTCGTCGGCAAAATTACGCCGAAGAGCGAAACTGAACTCGCGCCTGAAGAACGTCTTCTCCGCGCCATCTTCGGTGAAAAAGCCGCTGACGTTAAGGACACATCCCTCAAAGTTCCTTCGGGCACTTATGGCATCGTCATGGACGTGAAAGTTTCCTCCAAAAAGGAATCGGATCGCGTCGCGAAAGCCGCTGTCACCGAAAACAAAAAGGCGGCCAAGCAGGTCGACGAAGAGCACAGGCAAAAGCTCGAGGAATTGCGCGAGCAGCTCACCGAAGCGCTCTCCAACATCCTCCTCGGCGAAAAAATTCCGCTCGACGTCGTCAACAGCGAGACCGGCGAAATCATCATCCCGGCCAACCGCAAGATCACCAAAACGCTCCTGCGCAAGCTCGCGACCGTTTACGATCGCATCGAAATCGATCCTTCGCCGATCCGTAACAAGATCAACGAAATCATCGGTCAGTTTAAAAAGAAATTCGACGATCTGCAGATGCAGCACGACGAAGAGATGGAACGCGCCGAAGCCGGCGATGAAGTCGATCCCGGCATCATCAAGCAGGTCAAAGTCTACATCGCTTCCAAGCGCAAGCTCTCGGTCGGTGACAAGATGGCCGGACGCCACGGTAACAAGGGTGTCGTCGCCAAAATCGTTCCTGAAGAAGACATGCCGTTCCTCGCGGACGGAACCGCCGTGGATATCGTTTTGAATCCGCTCGGCGTGCCCTCGCGTATGAACGTCGGACAGGTGCTCGAAACGCACTTGGGTTGGGCGGCCAAACTGCTCGGCATGCGTTTCGCGACGCCGGTTTTCGACGGCATCAAGGAAAAGGAGATTCGCGGATACCTCAAGGAAGCCAAGTTGCCCGAACATGCGAAGGTGAACCTCTACGACGGACGCACCGGCGAGA
>DATLCA010000432.1:0-11890 GCA_035526605.1 Pyrinomonadaceae bacterium
GCAGTCGGCACGCTAAGTGTGCTGGGACCGACCCGGATCGAATACGCCAGGATGATATCGATCGTCTCCTACGTGGCTCGGGTGCTCGAAAAGATGATGTCACGCGACGTCACCAAGAACAACTAACTCCGGAAAATCGGCAGCCCGCCGGTTTTACAAATAATGGATCCAAATAAGGAAATCGAGAACATCGGCGAAATTGCCGACGACGCTGAGACGGCCGAAACCGTTTCAGTCGATGATTTTATCAAGCAGCTCGAGGCGAAGGAAAAGGACCTTCACATAACTGCCGACACGACGATCATCGAGATAGCGTCGAGCTTCGACGACGCCAACCTGCCTGATTTTCTCAAAGAAGAATTTCAGCTCAAAAAAGCGGCTTCACCGTCGGCGGCAGCGTCCGCCTCCGCGAAGAAGCCCGTGCCGCCGTCCTCGGCTGCCTCAGAAAAAGAAATAGCGGGATTGAAAGAAAAAATTTCCCGGATGCGGTCCGAGCAGGAGGAGCTGGTGCAGGCCTCCCTGCGACGGGCCAGAGACTTCGAGAATTTCAAATCACGGACCGAGCGGGAACGGAACGAAACGTTCCAGTCGCAGATCGGCAACCTTGCCACTCAGATGCTGCCCGCTCTCGACAACCTCAACCGTGCCGTGGATTTCGCGCTCGCGATGCGCGAGGAGCAGCGCACCGAGATTCAGCCGTTTCTCGACGGCGTGATACTCGTCAGCCAGCAGGTGAACGATGTTCTCGGTGAAATGGGCATTCAACCCATTGCTACCGTCGGGGAAATTTTCGATCCGCATTTTCACGAAGCGGTGGCCACCGAAGAGTCCAGCGACTTCGGACCGAACACAGTCTGCGCCGAGCTGCTCCGCGGTTACCGGATCGGCAATCGCGTGATCCGGGCCTCGATGGTGAAAGTCGCGAAGATGACCCCAGGCGGGGAACAGACGCCCACCGAATCAAGTTCTTCCAGCGCCGTGACCGCCCTCGAGGACGGTGAAACCTTCAGTGAAGAATCTTCTGAACCAACTCTCTCGCTCCCAGTAGACTCCGACGTAGAGACCTCCGACCAACCATAGCCCGCCCCCGCTCAAAGTCCCCGATCGAAACACCGTTCCTCCCCGGAAAATAATATGAGCAAAGTAATTGGAATCGATTTAGGTACTACAAACTGCTGCGTGTCCGTTCTTGAAAACGGCACCGTGCAGATAATTTCCAACAAAGAGGGCGGCCGCACGACGCCGTCCGTCGTTGGTTTTACCGACAAGGATGAGCGGCTGGTCGGCCAGATCGCAAAACGGCAGGCCGTTACCAATCCGGCAAATACCCTCTATGCCGTCAAGCGCCTGATCGGCAGGAAATACGATGCGCCCGAGGTCGAGAAGATGCGCGGGGTCGTTCCGTTCGAGATCGTCGAGGCCCCGAATGGCGATGCTCATATCAAGGTACTCGATCGTGTCTACAGCCCGCCCGAAATTTCAGCCATCGTTCTCCAGAGATTAAAGATGGCGGCCGAGGAATTTCTCGGCGACAAGATAACCGAGGCGATCATAACCGTCCCCGCTTACTTCGACGACATGCAGCGGCAGGCGACCCGTGACGCGGGCAAGATCGCGGGTCTTGAGGTTGAGCGCATCATCAACGAGCCCACCGCCGCGGCGCTCGCATATGGTTTCGGCAAGCACAAGACCGAGAAGGTTGCAGTCTACGATCTTGGCGGCGGCACGTTCGACATCTCGATCCTCGAGATCAACGATGGGGTCTTCGAAGTTCTTTCGACGTCCGGCAATACCTTTCTCGGTGGCGAGGATTTCGATCAGCGGATAATCGACTGGCTACTGGCCGGATTTAAAGCGGAGCACGGTATCGATCTGAAAGACGATCGGCTGGCACTGCAGCGATTAAAGGAAGCGGCGGAGCGCGCGAAATGCGAGCTGTCGAGCCTCAAGGATACAAACATCAGCCTGCCCTTCATCGCCGCCGATCCGGCCGGCCCGAAGCACATCAACGCCAATCTCACGCGCGAAAAATTTGAGGAGCTTGTAAAAGATCTCGTCGACATGTCGGTGGAGCCTTGTCAGAAAGCGTTGTGGGACGCCAAGCTTCAACCTTCGGACGTCGACAAAGTTATCCTCGTCGGCGGGCAAACCCGCTCCCCCATAATCGCAAAAACCGTCACAGAAGTTTTTGGTAAGGAGCCTTCTTCCGAGATAAATCCCGACGAAGTCGTCGCGATGGGCGCGGCGATCCAGGGTGGAGTGTTGACGGGCGACGTCAAGGACATCGTCCTGCTCGACGTGCTTCCGCTCAGCTTGGGACTTGAAACGCGGGGCGGCCTGTTTGTGAAATTGATCTCCCGCAACTCGACCATCCCGCTGAAGAACACGATGACGTTCACGACCGTCGTGGATAATCAGCAATCCGTCGAGATACACATTCTGCAGGGCGAGCGGGATATCGCCAGTGGCAACCGGAGCCTGAACAAGTTCGAGCTGGTGGGGATCCCCCCCGCGCCCCGCGGCGTGCCGCAGATCGACGTTACGTTCGAGATCGACGCGAACGGGATCGTGAACGTTTCGGCCCAGGACAAGATGACGGGATTGGAACAGGCGATGCAGGTCACGCCTTCCTCCGGACTCGCTCCGGAAGAGATCGCGCGTTTGATCAGCGAGGCCGAGACTTCATCCGAAAGGGACAGGGAAGAACGCGAGCTGATCATGAAACGAAACCGCCTGGACAACATGATCAAGAACGCGCGCAAAGCGATGGCCGAATTTGGCCGTTCGTTCCCGACCGAAGAACAGATGGAGATCAATGGGGTTCTCAATACCGCGGAGGAATCGCTTTTTGTCGCCGATCAGACGGAGGTGGACGAGCTCCTGACCCAGGTTGAAACGGCGGCAAGCCGCATCACGGCGGCGATGATGGCGCCGGCTTAATTGGTAAACGGTAAACGGTAAGTGGTAAGTGCGCCCTATTCGAACAGGCGATCTTTGCTGGATGAACTTACCACTCTGCCTGTTTGAGTCCCGGTTGACAGGTTCGATACAATAACACTTGGCGTCAGTTCAAAGGTTTGGGCTGGCGCCTTTTAGATTTCAAATTTCAAATTTGAGATTCCAGATCGATTTCATGGCAAAGAGAGATTATTACGAAGTTTTAGGTGTTGCGCGGACCGCGTCGGACGTCGAGATCAAGCGGGCGTATCGGACCTTGGCGGTGAAGCATCACCCAGACAAAAATCCGGGCGATGCTCAGGCGGAAGAAAAATTTAAGGAATGCGCGGAGGCATACGCTGTCCTTTCCGATTCGCAGAAGCGGGCGCAGTATGATCGATTCGGGCACGGCGGAATGGGCGGCGGCGGATTCGATCCGGGTTTTTCCAACATCGAAGACATATTCGATCTGTTCGGATTCGGAGACATGTTCGGCTCCCGGACGCGGACACGCTCAGCCGTTCAGCGCGGTTCGGACCTGCGATACGATCTCGAGATCACGCTTGAAGAAGCCGCGTCGGGTAAGGAAGAAAAACTCCAAATACCGCGCCTCGAGAAATGTGAAGAGTGCGACGGCCGTGGGGCCGAAAAGGGAAGTTCGCCGGAGACCTGCATCACTTGCAGCGGCAGCGGACAGACCCGTTATCAGCAAGGATTCTTCAGCGTGATGCGGACCTGCGCGAACTGCCAGGGCAAGGGCCAGATCATCCGCAATCCGTGTAAAGTGTGCCGCGGTGCCGGACGCATCGAGAAGGAAAAAACTCTCGAGGTAAAAATCCCGGCCGGTGTTGAAACCGGTTCGCGGCTTCGTGTGACCGGCGAAGGAGAAGCCGGGGTCAACGGCGGACCTTCGGGCGATCTGTTCGTGGTATTACACGTTAAAGAGCACGAAACTTTTGAACGACAGGGGGCGAATCTCTACTCCGCTGTTCCCATCTCCTTCGCCCAGGCGGCGCTCGGTGCCGAGGTGAAAGTCAGAACGCTCGATGGGGAAGAGGAATTAAAAGTTCCTCCGGGTACGCAAACGGGAACAGTTTTCCGTCTGAAGTCGCAGGGCATGCCCGCTCTCGGCGGCAGAGGAAAAGGCGATCTGTTTGTCGCCGTTACTCTGATCACCCCAAAGGCCTTGACGAAGGACCAGCGAAAGCTTCTCGAAAAACTTGCCGAGGTCGAAGACACCGAGTTCACGGACGAATCGTTTATCGAGAAAGTGAGAAATATATTTGGCTAGGGTGGGGAAATAGGATTCCGTCTCAGCAGAAGATCCGCTATACGGCGGATCTTTTCTTTGTCGCGATGACTTCGAACAAGGCATTCTTGAAGAACAGCTTCTTTAGCAACGAATCCGGACCCTTCATTTTGGAGGCCCGCTGTGCCGCCATTGTTTCGGCGACGTTCGATTGCCGTTCGAGAATTTCAACCGGCAGCTTTTCGAATGCTTTGCCAATGCTGCGCTCTGTCAAATGAACCGTGTGGTCGGCGAATGCGGATAGCTCCAGTTTTAGGCCCAGCCCGTTCCAGGCCCCGTGTGCGTGCGAAGCGAGCGAGTAGATCGGATGATGAATGTTGACCGTGAAATAAAGAAGACCGCCGGGGGCCAGCACCCGAGCCAATTCGTCGAGGATCGCGAGCGGGCGTTCGGCATGATCTATCACATTGTCGCTGAGCACGACGTCAAAAGAAGCGTCCGCAAAGGGCAGTTCTTCGCCGACCGCAGCGACGGTAATTGCCTGTTTCTGCAAAGTCGGAAATAGACGCTGGTAATCTACCGCCAGCGGATCGACACCGACGCCGAGTGGCGCGCCGAAACCGAATATCAGACCGTGTGCGCCGCTGCCCACTTCAAGAACGCGGGCGTCCTCAGAAATCTGTTGTATCTTTTCCAGGCGTTGCCGGACGACGCGACAACGCAGGAAATTCGATCGGACGAGCTCGTGCTGGTCCGACTGTAGGGCCGCCGCCTTCGCTTCCTGATATTCCAACTGACGTTGCAGGGCCCGCCGGCCTCGGTCGCGCCGCTTGCGGGTAAGCCAACTTTCTTTCGCGTGAGCGTTCACCTTATTGAAGTTTTGCCTTCACGGCCTCGCTGACCATCTTCCCGTCGGCCGACTTCCCAGCCAGTTTCGCCATAACGGCCTTCATTAGGACGCCCATCTCTTTCATCGACGACGCTCCCGTTTCCGCGACAGCGGCGTCTACCGCTGCGTCGATCTCTTCCGCGGTCGCGGCCTGAGGAAGATAAGCTTCGATATGCGAGATCTCGGCGGCTTCCTTTTCGGCGAGCTCGGTGCGGCCCGCTTTCTCGTATTGCTCGATCGAATCACGCCGCTGCTTGACTAAACTTTGCAGCGCCTTGCTCACCTCTTCGTCGGTCAATTCTCCGCCCTTTTCTATTTGGCGGTTCATCAGATTGGCCTTCACCATCCGCAGCGTCGACAAGCGTCCGGCGTCTTTCGCCTTCATCGCGTCGGTCAGGTCGGAAATAATTCTTTCTTTCAAACTCATATTGTTGAGAGTCTAGCGGTGCTCCGCCCGGCGCTCAAGCTGCCTGCCGAAAGAATGGGGATCCGGGATTGGAAGAATCAGATGGAAGTGGCCAGCATCGCCAGATCTTGCGCCAGCACATCCAAGATTTCTGAGAGGTCTTCGGGCCCAAGCCGCACGGAGGCGGCGCGAACGATCGTCTCGGCATGGTCCGGGCGGCGCATGCCGACGATCGCGGCGTCCACGTATGGGTTGTGTAGCGTCCACGCGACCGCGATCTCGGCCACGGAAACCCCATGCCGAGCGGCTATCGTGCGCAAAGTTTCGACGACGTCGAGGTTGCGCGATAGCTGAGGCTCCTGAAATTCCGGCTTGCTGCGGCGAAGATCGTCAGATGGAAATCCGGCGATTCGTTCGCGCGTCATCTTCCCCGACAACAGGCCCGACTTCATCGGCGAGTAAATGATGACGCCGATATTGTGTTCCTTGCAGAACGGAATTATTTCGTCTTCCGCCTCGCGTTCCAGCAGTGAATAGGGCGGCTGGAGGGAGACGGGTGACGCAATGCGGCGGGCCAGAGTGAGCTGCCGCACCGTGAAATTGGAAACCCCGGCGTAGCGGATCTTTCCTTCTTGTTGAAGGCGGGCGACGGTTTCAAGGCCTTCCTCGACCTCCTCCTCGGGAATGTTCCAGTGGATTTGGTAAAGATCGATCACGTCGACGCGAAGCCGTCTCAAGCTCGCCTCACATTCTCGGCGAATACTGTCGCTTCGGAGGCTGTGAAAGATCCGGCCGTTCGCGTCCCACGGCATGCCGCATTTTGTAAAAACATACGGCCGGTCCGTCATCCCCTCAAGGGCCCGGGCCACTATCTCCTCGGAATGGCCGAGGCCATAGAGAGGAGCAGTATCGATCCAGTTGATGCCGAGCTCGACGGAGCGGCGGATCGCCGCGATAGATTCCATATCGTCTTGCGGGCCGAGGGCGAACGTCCAGTCGCCGCCGCCGGCAGCCCATGTGCCGAATCCTATTCGCGAGATCTCAAAGTCGCTCGAACCGAGCTTTCGATATTCCATTCAATTCCTACTTGGTCATCGACCGGTGCAGATCCAGACTGCGGCTCTCGAGCGGAAGCAGCCCGCGCCACTGCTCGACAAGCTTTTTGTAAGCCTTACCGACGGGCCGAATTCTGCGCTGCAGATCGTAAAGTCCCAGCGGGTTCACCTTCCCCCGATCGAGCCGCAGCGCGTTATCCCAGTCCACTTGATCGGTAAGTGAGTACCACGTAAAGCCGATTATCGGCACACCGTCGTCACGCAGCCGGAGCATGTTCTCCCACTGCTTTCGCAGCCACATCGGCGCTTCTTCCGCGTCCTGCAAATTTGTTTCGGTGTGCATCACCGGCAAGTGATAGCGGTCGTAGTACTGTTTCGTTATCACGTAGTAGCCGAAGATCTCGCCGGACGGTGTGATGGTCCCTTCCGAATCGACATAGTGCTCATTCGTCCAGTAGTAATCGTTGCCCATGATGCAGAACGGCTTTACCAGCCGGCCCTGCTCCATAAGCCATTGATACTCGTCCCGCGACATTCCGTTGTCGGTCAAGTACATATACATCGCAGCCCGGACGTCGTTGCCGTAACAAAGATCGAGTGAGAGAAATCGCCGCTCATTGAGGGTCTCCGCCAAAGGCTTTGATTCGGGATCGACGGCGTGGAAATACTCGCTGGATTCGCTCTGGATAAAAATCGCGTTCGGCTGAGCCTTGAGTATGTTCGCTTTAGCGAGCAGATTTGCGCGCGCAAGATTTTTCAGCGCAGTTACGTAAGCCACGTCCGTCTTCAGCCGCTCGTTCCACCATCCATACTGTGCGGAGAACATGGCTGTGATAAATATCTCGTTGACCGGTGTGTACAAATGCACCCATGGAAATCTTTCCGCAAACGCCCCGGCATATTCGCCGAAATATTCCGGCCACTCCGTGTTCTGAAAATTGCCGATCCAGTCCGGGACTCCGAAATGACAAAGATCGGTGATCGGCGTTATTCCCAGTTCCTTTAATTCGTTATAGGTCTCGTCCGCGAACGTCCAGTCATACCGGCCGGGGCCGAGATGCGTTGAGTAGTAGGGCGGGCCGTACCTGAGGTAGTCCAGGCCCAGTTCCCGAACGAGCTGAAAATCGTCCCGCCACATGTCGTAGTGGCCCGACTTCTCCATCTGATCGATCCGGACCGTCGTCCCGTCCCGCCCTTTTATCGTCGGGTAGCTGTTTTCGATTCCCGTGCAAAAGAGAAAGTTCTGCCGCTTAGACGGGCGTTGTGTGATAGCAGTCTCGACCATTAAATATTTACCTGCGACTGCTTGCTGCCTGCTCTGCGCCGAACGACGGGATGCTCCAGATGCGGGACGTCACGCCCGGCTCGATCCAATCCCAATGTTCCATAAAGGGCATGAGTCCGCTCAGATCCTGGGTCAGGGGCTCCCGAAATCTGTAGGCGGGAATGTCATCGGCGCCGGCCATGCCGAGCGCGAGGGCGGTGTAGACATCGCTTAGCTCCGACGCGTTGCGTGACAAAGTCTGCTCGTCGAGCCAGAAGATTCCCTGCGGGTCGATGTGACCTCTCGCCTTTGTCACGAGTGAAGACCAATCTGTGGAATCGATGAACGGATACCAGCAAAAACCCTCGAACGGCAAGCCCATTCCACCGAGGCGGCGCTCGATCTCTTCGCACTGCTCAGTCATGAACTTCAACCACGAAAGGCGGTCCGACACAAAACCGCGGATGTTCGTTTCGGAAAGCATTATGGGCAGGTGATATCGCTCCGCGTATTCCACCGCCGTCGGCACAAGGCCTTCCGCAGTTCGATTAGGAAAGATCCGCCCTTGGCGGCACCATTCGAGTTCGCAGTGCGAGTAGTAATCGAGACCAATGATGTCGATGCGCGCGGGCTCCGCGCGATATTGCGCGAGGCGTTCCTCGGCCGCGCCGTTGGTGGTCAGGTAATTATGAAGAGCATGATCTCTGTCGACCCTCCCGAGAACGAGGTCCTGCACTAGAAATCGAATGTTGTTGCTGAACTGGGCATGGGGACGCGATTCCCAATCCATCGCGCGGTGCCGCTCAGCGGCATCGACGTGGACGAGGCACACTCCCGGCACATTCCGCACCAGCATCCGGCTGACGGAAACGATCGCGTCGATCACGTTCATCAGCATCGGGACGAAATTCTTTGGGCCTTTGAGATACGGGTACCACGCGCCTTCGTGCCCGCAAAACCATGCTGTCACGAACGGTTCGTTGACGACCGTGTAGTGGCGTACCCACGGATATCGCTCCGCGATCAGCGTTACGAATTTCAGATAGCGCGATGCAAACTCGGGGTTCGCAAAACCGCCGATCAGCCATTCCGGAAAGCTGGTGTGATGCAACGGGTCGAGTATCGGCGCGATATCCAACTCGCGCATGCAGTCCATTGCTTTATCCAGCCACGCCCAATCGTATTCGCCGGGCACCTGCTCTACTTTGTGCCAGGGCACGGAATACCTCAGCGTGTCCAAACCGCAGTCGGCTACCAACTTTAAATCTTCTTCGACAAGCTCTGTATGTCTTGTCAGTTCCAACACGTCCTTTCCGGTGCCGAAAATATGCGTGCTTTCAAATCCACTTAAATATCTCACCTAACTAGCCCCCTTGTTCTTGTCGTCGGCTGTCGGGGTAAGCGGCCTTTGCGAAGTGTTCGCGAGCGGTCCCGAAAAACTTCCCCATAACAGCAGACAGGCCGTTTGCGAGAAACGACCTGCGGCAAATTATCCATGCCTCTACTAGTGTAAGATTTTAAGCCGCGCGGTAGTGTCCCCGAGGTTACAGTGAAGAAGTGCCTCCGGCGTCGAGGCGGATCTTGTTGAAGGCGAGTGACTTACCTTTATCCGTCAGAGCAGAAAGTTAATCTTCGCACATTCTATTTAAGCCCTAATATTCGTCGGTCTTCGAATTACCGACATAGAACATCTCTTCGGCGGGCCGGAGCGGGCGAGCCAGCCACAAGGGTCTGCGAAGCCCGTTCGGTCCGGGCGCGGGCCGGGTCATCGCGAGCCACTGCTTATAAATCTCAAAGGATTTATTGGTGTCGACAAAAACATCTCCGTGTTCGTCGCCCGGATGCGCGGGCTCGACGGTGACCTTCTGATGCCAGCAGTGCATTCCGGAAACCGGATCGGGATGGACAGGGAACGTGATGTTCTGATGGACACCGCCATCGGTCCAGAATATCCGTTCAGTGTCGGGGTCGCCGCTCTTGTAAGCGCCGATGCCTTCGACAACCCACATCTTCCATTTGCCCGGCTCCTCTTCTTTGATCGTCACCTGGTTCGTCGACCACCGATTGTTCGTCGCGTCCTGTGCGCGGCGCCATCGTCCGATATGATGCGAGCACGCGACGACGCCGGGGCGCATTCCTTCCGTCACCCACGCGCGGTTCACGAAGTAGCCGATCTCGGTCGAGATGCGAACCAGATCTCCCGTCTTGATCCCCCAACGCTCACCGTCGGAAGTGTGCATCCAAAGCGGATTGCGATTCGAAATTTCGTTGAGCCACTTCGCATTTCCGGAGCGCGTGTGGATAAGTGTCGGGAGTCTGAATGTCGGAACGAGGACGATCTCGTTTGGACCGAGGTTGTCCGGGTGGATGTGGCTTTTCACGTAGGTTGGAAACTTGTATTCCGGCCAGCCCCATTCGGATGTCGTCTTCGAAAAAAGCTCTTGTCGTTTGGACGGAGTATTGAAACCGACACGCGCTTTCCCGTCGGCGATGATCGCGACGAGCTTGCCGTCCTTTCGGATCTCGCCGCGTTCGGCATCGATTTCTTCGTCGTTAAGATCCGTCACCGCTGCCGGATCCATGTGCTTTTCATAGACCGCTTGCTCGACCTCGAACGCGCCGTATTTGCGCATGTAATCGAGCGGCGTCAGGCCTTCTTTGGCCGCGACATCGGGAAGGCCTTTTGTGTTCTCGAAAATGTATTGGTAGTACTCGTCGATGGTGATCTTTTCCCCCGGGCGGTAGGGCGAGATGAAATGCTGACGGATTCCGAGGTCGCCGTCTTTGTCGATCCGCCACGAAAGCTCGAACCAGAACTCGTCCTCTTCCCAAACTTCGCCGGGATTTGTCTCATAGGTGAACGTCGTCTGCCGTCCCATCTTCCGCGCCGCTTCGCGCAGGACGGGCTGCCGGAATGAGACCCACATTCCCGAATGCGTTTCGTAACTCGTCAGATCGTGGCGCTCGCTCGCCATGCCCATCGGGAGGACGTAGTCGGCGAAATACGCCGTCTCGTTCCAAGTTGGCGTCAGCGCGATGTGCATCCCGATCTTGGATTCGTCCGAGAGCGCTTCGATCCACGAGAATCCGTCGGGATACGTCCACACCGGATTGAAGACGCGGGTGAAATAGGTATCGATCTTCCCGCGGCCATCTTTCAAAAGATGCGGCAGCAGAAAACTCATCTCATAGTGCGAGAGCGGATACTCGAGCGGGAAGTGAAGCTCGTTCCAGAACTTTTGCGCCGGAGGTGTCGAGAAACCGGCCGGCTTGAATTTATTCCATGCGCTCGGTGACGTGCCGCCGACAGTTCCGACACTCCCGGTCAACACATTCAGGAAATGCAGGCATCGTGCGACGGCCCATCCGCCGAGATTCCCGGCACCCGCGGACCGCCAATTGTGACACGAGAATCGCGTCCCGGCGCGTCCGATTTGCCGCGCCACATCTATGATTGTCGCCGCCGGAACTCCGCTTTCCTGCTCAGCGAATTCGGGCGAGTATTCGTCATACAACTTTGAAATTTCAGATATGAAATTTTCAAATGTAACTTCGGATTCAGGGTTGAGCTCCTGCAAGGATTCCCGCCAGTTCACCCAATCGCGCAAAAACTTTTCGTTGTAAAGTTTCTCGTTGATGATGATCTTCGCCATCGCGAGCAGCGCCGCCGCTTCGCTTCCCGGATATGTCGGCATCCAGTAGTCGGCCATCGACGCGGTGTTGGAAAGCCGCGTATCCATCACCGCAAGCTTCGCGCCGTTCATCATCCCTTCTATGATGCGCTGCGCGTGAGGGTTGAAATAGTGGCCGGATTCGAGATGGGCGCTGATCAGCAGAATGAACTGTGCGTTGCCGTGGTCGGGCGAAGGCCGATCGGCGCCCTGCCAGATCGCATAACCGAATCGCGCTCCGGCCGAGCAGATGTTTGTGTGACTGTTGTGACCGTCAACCCCCCAAGCCTGGAGCACGCGATCGATGAACCCTTCGTGACCGGGACGTCCAACGTGGTATACGACCTCGTTGCGCCGATCTTCTTTTAACGCGGTTCTGATCTTCGCGGCGATCTCGTCGAGAACTTGGTCCCACGTCA
>DATLCA010000433.1:0-2388 GCA_035526605.1 Pyrinomonadaceae bacterium
GATAAAGACGTTCGAAGTTGATCGGAACTTCTACGTCGAATCAGAAAAGCTTTAGTAGGCCATCCGGCTAATGGGCCGCCGCGGGTACTTGCGGCCGCAGCTTTGCGTCGCGGAGCGACGGCCGAATTTAGCCGTGGGTCCTGACCCACACGCGGGGCAAAACGAATCGCGTCGCGTCATCGACGCACGATTCCTTTAGATTGCGTTCGGGGTTTCGCGGAGGAATAAGAACATACCACCCCCGGGTGTTCGTGCGTCGCTAACGCGGTTCGCTTTGCCCCGCGAGTGGGTTAGAACCCACGGCTAAATTCGGCCGTCGCTCCGCGACGTAGAGCTGCGGCCGCAAGTACCCGCGGCGGCCCATTAGCCGGACCGCCTACTAAAGCTTTTCTGATTCGACGTAGAAGTTCCGATCAACTTCGAACGTCTTTATCTCCTCGGGACGCGTGATCGTCTTCATCGACTCAGTAGGCGCAAGGGAAACCGCTTTTCCATTGATCAGCACCCTTATCGGCATCGCAAACCCGGGGACGACGCGCTCGTAATTGAACGACAGTTTGTTCCCTTCCACCTTGTATCGCAGCAGAGGTACCCGAGTCGTCCGAAGGTATTGGTCGAAAACTTTGCTCAAGTCGATCCCGGCATGTTGCGAAATATAGGACTCGACTTGCTGAGTCGTGACGGACTGGTGCCAAAAATCTTTGTTCAGTCCTTGCAGGATCGCGCGCCACTTATCATCGTCATTGACCACTTGTCGTATCGTGTGCAGCGTGTTGCCGCCTTTGTAGTACATGTCGCCGGAGCCCTCGCGGTTGGCCCCGTAGGTACCGATGATCGGGGCGTCGTTCTGGATATTCTTGCGGCTTCCGATTACATAATCCGCCCCCTGTTGCTTGCCCCAATAGTACTCGACGAAAAGATTCTCCGAATAATTCGTGAAGCCTTCGTGTATCCACATGTCGGCCGCGTCCTTCATCGAGATGTTGTTGCCGAACCATTCGTGGCCGGACTCGTGCACGATGATGAAGTCGAACTTGTAGCCGATCCCCGTAAAGCTCACGTCGCGTCCACGATAACCATTGCGAAAGTAATTGCCGTACGTGACGGAACTCTGATGCTCCATCCCCGGATATGAAACGGTCGCGAGCTTGTAACCGTCTTCGTAAAACGGATACTTCCCGAACCAATGTTCGAACGCCTTCAACATCCGCGGCACTTCCTTGAAGGTCTCCATGGCGGCGGCCTTTTGATGCGGCAGGACCCAGTAGCTGATATCGAGTTTGCCGCCGAGGCCGTCGTACGTCTCAGACCACGTCACATAGTTACCGATGTTCGCGTTCACGCCGTAATTGTTGATCGGATTTACGACCTTCCAATGATAGGTTTTGGTTTTGGCAGGGACGTCGTGATCCGTCTTTTCGAGACGTCCGTTCGAGACCGCGACGAGATCCTCAGGGACCGTTATCCCGATATTCATTCCGCGGTCCGGTTCGTCATACCCGATGTCTTTGTTCGGCCACCAAATGCTCGCCCCGATTCCCTCACAGGTCGTGTTGATGAACCAGTTTCCGAGATCGTCGCGCCCCCACGAGACGCCCCCGTCCCAAGGTGGATTAGCGGCCGGCTTAGGCTGGCCCTCATAGAAGACCTGGACTTTGTCCTCCACCCCCTGCGCGATTTCCTTATCCAGAGTGACCCAAAAGACGTTTCCCTCGCGCTCGAACTTCACGTCTGCGCCACCGTGAATGATCTTCGTGACATTGAGCGGCGCCTGGAGATCGATCTGCATCTTGCGGCCGGGCTTTAGAGCCTTGAAGGCGATCACGTTCGAACCTCTGATGGTTCTTGTCGCCGGTATGAATTGAACCGATAGATCGTAATGCAGAACGTCCCACCACTCGCGCTCGGGCGTGATGGTTCCGCGCAGCGTCTCCTGCCGCGTGATCGGTGTCGTCTGTCCGTTAACCCCGCGCATACCGAGAGAACCAAACACGGTGAGCACGGCGAGAAGAGCAGCGAGTTTAAAGCGAGGTCGCCCCGAGAAAGGAAAGAAGATTTTGGTCATGGTTATTGATGAATTCCGGCGATTTCTATACCGATGTTACCAAAAACGAAACGGTTTTGACCTCTTATAAATTGCCTCCAGCTTTACCTGGCGGATATCGGACAACAAGTAAGGCTTTAGCCGAACAGTTATAAAAAACCAATCATCCTTTTCGCTTCAGCCCAAATTGGGCTGAAGCGATAATGAAATATTTTTTCCTATTCGGCTAAAGCCTTTTCTTCTTGAAGTCGACCACTAACTAAAACTAGTGGCAATTTTAAGAAGCCTCCTTTCAGGAGGCCTATGCCTACCTCCCTACCGCAGCCTTGAACCGGTTTTCGAAA
>DATLCA010000434.1:0-9325 GCA_035526605.1 Pyrinomonadaceae bacterium
TCAGCGCTCGGAGGATGGCCTCCTCCTTGGTTTTCTCGTTGCCGGTTATCAGGATGCGATCGATGACGACCTTCTGGCCTTCGTTGTTGATCGTGTATACGACCTTGAAGAGACTTTCGCCCGTCCCCGGGTCGGTGACGCGTTCGTCGATGGAGAAATCAACCTTGGCGTCGTAGAAGCCGGCCTGCGAATAAAATTCTGCCAGTTTCCGCTGCCCGTTGCGGATCTTGGCCCGGGAAAAATAAGTACCTTCAAGTTTCGGAAGCTGCGCTTTCAGCACGTCATCGGTAAAGCCCGTATTGCCGTTGATTTCTATCCCGGAGATTATCGTCCGCGGGCCTTCTTCAACAACGAACGTGATGATCAGGTCGTTGCCGTCGGGCGAAACACCCTGATTGACGCGCACCGTTGCATCGCGGTACCCCAGCTCGCGAAGCAGCGAGCGGACCGTCGCCGCGTCCTGGTCGAGCAGGCGCTCGCTCGTATACCCTCGGCCGTAACCGAACAGCGGGATGATGCCGAGCAGATTTGCTTCCTGTGATTCGAGAACCGTTTTGATCTCGGTGATCGTGAATTGGCTCGTTCCCTCGAGCCGGATGTCTCTGAGTTTTAACTGGCGGTTCAGATCGACGCGATAAGTGACCGCGACTTTCTTGTTCTGAAGATCGGCACTGTTAAGAGCCGAGCAGAGAAACTCGGTGTCGTTCTTGATCGCCGCGGAATCCGTCACCTCGAGCGGCGGGTCAACCGAACAAACCGGAGTGACGTTGACGAAGAAATACCCCTGTTCCTGGTAATGCGTTTCCAACCGCCGCTCGCCTTCGACGATCGCCGCGTAATCCAGAGATCCCTCACGTTTCAACGGAAGAAGACGGGTTTGAGTCCGGCTCCCGACACGGTCGCGCTCGGCTTCGACATCGACTTCGACGATTGGGCCGACCTTCCCGACAAGCGTGATCGCGATCGTATTGGTCTCATTTTGGTAAACGACGCGGGGCTCATCGAGCGACGGGGCAAGATAATCACTTTGACGGAGGATGTCGCGGACCGTGTCGATGTCGTCGGTGAGCGCGGCACGTGAAAAGCGCGCGCCGTTTTTCAACTTCACTTCGTCGAGCAGCTTCGCGCTGTCGAACCCCTCGATCGCGATATTGAACGTGGAAACCGTAGCCTGTGCATTGGGCGTTACCCGAAACGTGACGCCCACCTCGGTCTCGCTTTCGATCGGACGCTGCGTGTAGGTGACCTCGGCTTTGAAAAATCCTTTCTCGTGCAAGTATTCGACAATCAGGTCGGCATTGTCCTGAAGCGTTTTGTCCGTTATCGCGGTCCCGGGATCGAGCAGGTTTACCCTGAAAAGAAGTTCCTGTTCGGTGATCTTGGACTCGTCGTCTTCGGGAAGCTCGATGGTGACCCGCTGGGCCTGCGTTTTTCTCCTGACCAGGAAGCGAATCGCGACGGCGCCGTTCGAAGTTTCATTGGCCTCGACGACGACCGACGCTATCTGCTTCGTGTCGTAGAGCTTTTCTATCGCCTCCCGAACTTTTATGGACGAGTAGTTCGCGCCGAGGCTCTCCTGCGCGATCATCCGGAACGTCTCGTTGGCGGATAAATTTTTGTCTCGTCCTTCGAAGGTTACCGAGACGTCCCCTATCGGCTTGTCCTCAAACTGATTTTGAGCCCCAACATTCGCCGCAAGCAGGATGAGGCAAAGAAGACCCGCGACCACTATCGAGAGCGCGCGGCCGGCCACGAATCTGCACAACAATCCGACTAGCTCCCGCTTATTTGCCAACCCTGCTGGTACCATTCCTCTCCGGAGAAAATCTATCGCGCCGCACGCGCCAAATCTTACAATCAAAATCTTCGCCTGAACCGGACTTCGAAACTGAAGTTATCCCGGTTGCCCGTGACGTTGCTCAAACTCCGCTGCTCATACTGAGCGACAAACGAAATTTTATTCGACACTCTATATTCGAGCGCCAAGACCTGGTTCTGGTCCTGCGACAAATTTGTCGCGTACGTAACACGCAAATTGTTATTTATCTGCCGACCGACCGTCAGCCGCGCCGACGGGTTCAATCTCTGACCGGAGATTATCGGGTCGATCTCGAAAACATTAAGGCCGAACAACCGGTCCGTCGCCTTGCGCGCCGGATTGTTGATGATCGTGTCGGTCAAGATCTCGGCGGCAGTATTTATCCCCGTCTGCGCGAGCGTCGGGATCCCGGATTCGGTGTTCGACAAATTACCGGTCGTGATGAGGGAAACGACGTCAGCCTGCGGAAGCGCGGGGCTTGAGCGGACCGTCGCGTTCAACTGCTCCGTATCGGTCAGAGGCCCGGACAAATTCACAAACACCTGGTATCCGGCGATCTCGGACTCGGCCTGCAGATTTATCACCGGCTCGATCGCGGTGTCGGGCGGGAACTCGAGGACGCCGCGTTGCACGATGTAACGGTCCTTGCGGAAAAATATCGTTCCGCTGTTCGCCGTTATGCGGCCCGAGATCTGCGGACTATCGGTCGTGCCGGTAAGCCGCAAGGAAACGGACGCCGTAAGGTCGGCGATGTTGTTGCGAACGACGAGCGCGTCGCGCCCTTCAATGGTCAGGTCGAATCGCGGTGCGCGGATCGCGGTTGAGGTTCCCGACGAAAGGGAGCTTTCGCGCCGGGCTCCGACAATATTCGCCAGTTCGATATCGCGCGTGTATAGGCTGCGGCGTGCGAGGATGCGGCCCGCTATCTGAACATTGAGGATGGGGGACCTTTGTCCACGTCGACCCGTAATCTCGAGTTTTGCGTCGCCTGTCGTGATGAAATCCTCGGGGAGCGGGACTGTAACGTTGGTGCCGTCGAGCGCGACGCGGAACGAATCAACCGCCAGCCCGTCACCAAATAGCACGCCGCCGGTCGCGGTGAATGCACCGCCGCCGAGATAGCCGTGCAGCTCCGCGATCTGGGCCTGATCGGACGAGAAGAGAATGCGGCCGGTCAGGCGGTCGAAGCTCAGACGGCTCGATCCTATAAAGGTCGCGGCCGCTGCATTCTCGAGGGTCGCCGTGCCGGAAACGCGGGCTGTCCTGTTCACCCCGGCGAGATGGATCGCGACGTTCGCGAATCCTCCGAAAAATGTGTCGGTCGCCGCGATCTGCGGAAACGCATTCAGAAGACTGAGATTGATCCGCCCATCGACCGACAGATTATTTATCCCGTCGTCGGTGATCGCCTTCGTCCCGGCGATAACGACGTTCGAACCTCCGCCCGCGAACCGAGCGGACTCGAACGTGATCTCCCGCGGGTTGAAGCGGACGACGACCCGCTCCGTGGCGACCAGCGGCGTGTCCTGGATCTGCAGAGACAGTTGACTGAACTCGGCCGAGCCCGTCAGAGCTTCGCCGGTAAACACGACCTTGCCCTGGTCGTCGCGCTTCGCAAGGTTTCCGCCGAACTCGACACGCCCCGTCCCGGTCCCGCCGATCGTGATCCCTTTCAGCTGGGGGAGCAATGCGAAGAAAGGTGCGAGCGGGCTCTGGTTAAAATCTGTCGCAATGCGGAAAGGGACGTTGTCGTCGCCGAAGTTCAACGTCGCATTTATCACCTGCGGGCGTCCGTCGAGAGTCGCGGTCAGATCCGCATTGAGGATCTGGTTAGCCGTGTTCCCCTTGAACGTGACATCGCCGAACGCGTTCTCGTTCACGACCACCTGTCGTGCCGTTCCGTTGAAGTTGATGTTGTAAGAGGACGGCACGTCGGAGCGGCCGGTCGCCTTCGCGACGAAATCCGCGTTGCCCGTGATGGCGGGAACGCTCTCGTTGTTCGTGAACGAGTTGCGGATCGCCGTCAGTTGGAAGTTGCGTCCCTCAAGATCGAAATCGAACGCAGTCGACGCCCGGTCGTACGTACCGTGGGCCTTCACATAGCCGTCCGTAGAACGCAGTTCGAGGTTCTGCAGATCGATGACGGTTCCGCGGAATTGCGCCTTCGCGATGAATGCGTCGAATGCCTGACCGGAGACGGACCCGGCGGCCGATGAAATATCGATCTCGCCGTTCGCATCATTCGGAAGCCCCGTGATGTTAACCGTCCCGGAAGTCTGCGCATTGAAATCCCGAATCCCGGCGGGAAGATATTTTTCAAGGGGGAGCGCCGCGATAAGGTTCGCCGCATCGATGTTGGTCAGCGTCGCCTGAACCGCCACATTGTTCGCTCCGCCCTGAGGAACATTTACGTTGAACGCGATCGTCCCGCCATCGGCTTCGCGAAGCGTTCCGTTGCGAAGCTCTGTGCCGAGCGGCGAAATAGCGATATCGGTCGCGACCGATCCAAGCGTCCGACCGCGAAGCGCTATTTGGTCGAGGGTGGCCCTGCCTATCACGGTCGGGTCCGTTAGGTTGCCGGTCACCGTCGCGTTGAACGTCATGTTGCCCGCGACCGTCACCTCAAGCGAGTTCATCTGCTCTTCGAGAGCCGGCGACAACCCGACGACACGGATGAGACGCTCGATCTCGTTTGCGTCACGGGAATTTACCGCGACGTTCAGATTCGAATCGTCGGAGCGAAGATCGAAGCGCCCGGTGGCGGTCAATTCGCTGTTCGGCGTATTGAGACGGGCGACATCGACGTTGAACAGGCCGTTGGTGGCGGAAAGCTCGACGCGTCCGGTGACAGGAACAAGCCCGCTGTCCGCGTTGCCCGCGCTGGCTGTAATGTCGGCCGCTACAGTCCCCGACGCCGTCCGCAAGCTTGTTCCGTTGAAAGTCAGGTCGACCCGTCCGCTAGTTTGTCCGACGAGAGGGATCACGCGCCCGCCTTGCAGAGATGCGAGCTTTGCGAGATCGAGATTTGAGAAGTTGGCGTTGACGTTGGACACGGTGCGGTTATTGAACGCGATCGTCGCATTGCCGTCCAGTGTCCCGTCCATCACCGCGGCCGTAAGATTGCTGAGCTCGGCGCGTTCGTTATTCACACTCACGCTCGCACGGGCGTCGCCGATCGGAATGCTCCCGATGATTCCGCTGCCGATGCTCATGTCGGCCGTAACTCGATAGCGGCCCGATGGCTCGACGACGAATACCGGCTTCGCGATCCTTACCGCCTCGAGCGTTCCACCTTGATCCAGAGCTCCGGTTTTATTAAGAACGACCGTGCCGGCGTCGACATCGCTCGAGCGACCTTGGATAGTTCCTTGCCTGATCGTCAAGCGGACCCCGCCGATGTTCAGGTTGCCGAGCGTCGCGGCGTTCGTGTCGACACGAGCGATTCTCAGGTTGTCCGAATAGATTAATGTCTCGGGTCCCGTGTCATGTATTCGGATCGACGACGACTGGATACCGGTGATGGTCGCCCCGCCGCCCTCGGCCCGTTCGGCCCGCACGCCGGCAAGTTTGAGGTCGGTCGAGCTCGGGACATCGGTCAGGGCAAAGCTGTCCGCTCGCAGATTTCGGACCCGATTACCCTTGACGTTCGCCGACGCGGCGCTCACGCCGTCAAGGTTCACGTCGGTCTTTTGACCATTATCTCGAACTTTTAAGTTCCGGCCGGTCAGTCCCTGTATCTGGTAATCCTTCGTTTTCAGCGATGCCGCGCGGGCAGCGGGTGCGGAGAGGTTCGTTACGCCGTTACTGTGCGCGATACGGAGATCGTTCGCATAGAGAGTTTCGAATTCAGCTTCGGCTACGGAAAAGCGCTGGGCTCGGGCGTTGCCCGCCGTGGCGGTTAATTGTTTGTCCTTATACTCCGCAACCGCGTCGGACAGAAACAATCCGCCGAGTGTCAGCGATTTCGTTTTTGCCGCGGCCGCCTGCAGTTCGCCGACCCATCTGAAATCCGTGCCCGACCCGCGAACGTTGCCGGCCATCCGAAGGAAGTCGATTCTGAAATCTTCGAACGTGAGAAGCTCGGCGACCGCTTTGCCATTCGCCTCGTAATTCGAGTTCGTCCCTTCGACCGTCGCCGCGACATTGACTGCCTTTAAGTAAATACCTTCCGCGGTCAACGCTTGCGAATCCGCGGTTCCTTCGATTCGATATTTCTCACCTTCACCCGTGACCTTGCCCTTGAAATTTCCGACGCCGCGAAGGTTGGCTCCGAGCGGGAAGGTATTCGACGTCTGCGTGAGATCCACCGTCGATTCTATATCGAGGCTGTATTTCGGATCGGCCCAATCGGCGAGCGTGCCGCTCATGGTCGAGACGCCGATCGGGGTGTCGATCTTCAGGTCCGTGATCTCCGCACCGGTGCGGTCGGCTATCCCGCGTGCGCGTACGTCGACGTCCTCGAGCGCATGTTCGTCGTAGACGAATGTGGAATCGGTCGACGTGAAATCGATCTTGTAGCGTTTCTGCTCGTCGGGGACGTCGTAGCTCTCGGGCTCGAGGAAGAGCTGAACGTTATTCGCGTCGGCGGAGATATTTCGCGATACGTCGCCGAAATGAATAACACTGTCCTTCACCGCAAACCGCATCGAGTCGTATTTGAAATTGACCCGCTGGCCATTCTGGTCTTCGACCAGTTTAAGATTTGAAAAATTCGAGTTGCCGTTCTCGTCAAATCTGACCCAGATCTCAGCGCCGTTGACGTCGGTCGTGTTAACACTGATATCGCGGCTTAGCTGCCAGGCGTAAAGATTGTCGACGGTCAGGCCGAGGTGTGCGTCGCGGACCGAGAAAAGTTTCTCGCCCGTGACCCGGTCATGGAATGTTGCGTTTTTTAATTCGAGCTCGAGGGGATTGATCGTCAGACGAAATACATCGGCTTCAAAGACGATCCCGATGTCGGCCATCTTTGCGACAAACTGCGTTTTGACGTAATTGTCGACAACGCCGTTTCGGTAGAAAAGGACCGCGAGGACCGCAATCAGAACGGCCAGGATCGCCAGAAGTCCGCTGGTGAAAAGGGCATTCCGGCGCGTAAAGTAGCGCCGCCGCCGTGCAGGAGTAACAGCTTCGTTATTCTCCTCCAGCGGTCCGGTTTCGTTTTCTTCCCGTTGTTCGTATTCTTCCGGCATTGCCTCTTTTTGCTAGCGACCGTTTACAAGCTGACCGTGTCCGCGATCTCGAGGTCGAACGCCTCGATCGCACTTACACGCGGCGGATGATTCGTGAGCAGGCGAATCTGCTTCACGCCCAAGTCTTTCAGGATCTGTGCGCCGATGCCGTAATCGTGAAGTTTTCCGTATCCAGTTTCCCGTTTCGCCGCCTGAAAATCAATATTTTTTTCCTGCATCAGGGCGTACGTCCTGAGCTGATTTACGAGATCCAGATTGTTTTCACGCTGGCGTAGGTAGAGAAGGACGCCGCGATTCGCTTCAGAGATTTTTTGGAGAGAGGCCTGCATCGCCCGGGACGCCTCACCGAGGGTCGACCCGAACATCGCAAAGGTGACATTCTCCGTTTGGACGCGAACGAGAACCGGTTCGGTTGTACCAGAACTCGCGTCGACGTCGCCCATGACAAGGGCGATGTGCGTCTCACCGTTCATTTCGTTCTCGAACATGATCGCCCGGAAGACGCCGTAATCCGTTGGAAGATCTGTTTCGATGACCCTGCGGACCATCGTTTCTTTTTCGATCCGATAGCGGACGAGGTCGGCGACCGAGATGATCTTCAGCCCGTGTTTGGCAGCGAATAACTCAAGCTCCGGCAGACGGGCCATCGTTCCGTCGTCGTTCATGATCTCGCAGATGACCGCCGCCGGTGCGAGTCCCGCGATTCGCGCGATGTCGACGCTGGCCTCGGTTTGTCCGATCCTTACGAGTACGCCGCCCCGTTTCGCGCGGAGGGGAAATACGTGGCCGGGCCGTGCCAGATCGGAAGGTTTTGAGTTCGGGTTCACCGCGGTAAGGATCGTTTTCGCCCGGTCGGCGGCGGAGATGCCTGTTGTTACACCCGATTTTGCCTCGATTGAAATGGTGAAGGCCGTACCCATGCTCGAGGTGTTGTCGGGAGTTTGCGGATGCAGCTGCAGCTCGTCACACCGTTCCTCGGTGAGCGGCAGGCAGATCAGTCCGCGGCCGTGGATCGCCATGAAGCTGATGATCTCCGGGGTGACGAGCTCGGCCGCACAGACGAGATCACCTTCGTTCTCGCGATCCTCGTCGTCGACGATTATGATCATGCGGCCGTTACGGATCTCCTCGACGGCGTCGTCAATAGTTGCTAGTGGCATCTCTTCCGAATTCGATCGGTGGTTTTTCTGCCGTGTGTTCGGTGTTCCGCGGCTTTCTTAAAAAATCTCACCAGGACGCAAACGAACTCCCGGCAGCATTCCGAAAACGTTCTTGTTTCGTGTTCTTGCTTTGTTCGTGTGATTTCGTGTGGGTTCGTGGTTCCAGTTCGTAACCACAGAGAACTGAAACCACTAACTCACACGAAATCACACGAACAGAGCAAGAAACACGAAACAAGAAAACTAACTAAGTTGCAAGCTCTTCAAATACTCGCGAAAGTCAGCTCCCAAGTCATCCCGCTTCAAAGCGAACTCGACCGTTGCGATCAGAAATCCGAGCTTGTCTCCGGCGTCGTGCCGCGTGCCTTCCAGCTTCACCGCGTAGAACGGGCGCTCTTTCAGCAACAAACGCATCGCATCCGTGATTTGGATCTCCCCGCCCGCACCGGGTTCGGTCTTTTCTATCGCGTCGAAAATGTCAGGCGTGAAAATGTAACGCCCGATGATCGCGAGATCTGACGGAGCGTCCGCGAACGCCGGCTTCTCGACCATGTCGCGGATCCGGAAAACATTAGGCTCGATCTCTTCCGCGTCGATAACCCCGAAGCGCGAGATCGCCTCGCCCGCGACCTGCATCGTCGCGATGACCGGTGCGTCGTATTTCTCGAAGACGTCGGCCATCTGCTTCAAAGCGGGTGTTTCCGAGTCCATAACGTCGTCCGCAAGCAAAGCGGCGAATGGGTCACCGCCGGCGAAATCCTTTGCCTGATAGATCGCATGTCCAAGCCCCAGGGCTTCCCGCTGCCGCGTGTAACTGATCCGGGCGATTTCCGAGATCGCCCGGACAACCTCGAACATTTCCGTTTTGCCTTTGCTTTGCAGCAGCTGTTCGAGCTCGAAGGAGATGTCGAAATGGTTCTCGATCGCCGTCTTGTCACGTCCGGTGATGATAAGGATCGATTCGATCCCGCTCGCGACCGCCTCTTCAACCGCGTATTGGATCAGTGGTTTGTCCACCAGCGGGAGCATTTCCTTCGGCGAAGCCTTGGTCGCCGGAAGAAATCTGGTGCCCAGGCCGGCGGCGGGGAAAACGGCTTTGCGAATTTTATTTGCCATAGCTCTTTTGCTAAATTCAATAAATCTTTAGCTGTGATTAG
>DATLCA010000435.1:0-1576 GCA_035526605.1 Pyrinomonadaceae bacterium
CGCCGCTGTCGCTCATCTTCACGTCCCGCATCCCGATCTTGTTTAGTGAGTCGTACGGCACCCCGGCAAAAGCATCGTGCCCTTTACCTTCACGCCCCTGGCCTACGCCGCCGATGACAACCGTGTTGTGATGTTCGGTCATTGGCACACCGGCGTATCCGGAGTCTCCAGTAAGATATTTGCCGCGGGACCAGATGATAAAGCTTCCGGCGTCCGGATGAGCGTGGCCGCTCGACAGGCGCCAGTCCGGAAAAAGCGCAAGCTTACGCGCCGCTGCGTGACCCTCCGGTGGTCCCGCCTTGAACGCAAACGCGGTGGCGTCATCTCCCCAGCCCGAGCGCCAGTATAGGACCTCGTGATCCGCGAAGTAATGAAATGTTTTTTGTCGCGCGATCGGTGTGGCCTTGATCGCAGAGTTGTACCAGATGAACGTCCAGAACTCTTCGGCGTTCACTTGGCCCTTCGACTTCAGCCAGTCGGCGACGCCTTGTGCTTCGGGATTGCCGTAGCGGTTCGCGAGGTTGTAAAGGATGTTGTAGTTGGTGCGAAAGTGGCCGTTGATCCGCTCGCGGCTGTAGTCGTCGCCCTTTCGCGATCGCGTCACCGGCCCCGCGTAGATGTCGCCGAAATCGAAATTGAATTCGCCGCCCGGCAGCGTCGCATGCGCGACGTACTCGTGAGCCGATCTTAATCCGGGTGTTGTTTTGTAAAGATCCTCACCGGTCACGTGCAGCTGCGCGTCCATGTAGTGGACCAGCCACGGCGTCGAGAAGATCCAATACTCCATCCCTTCGTAGTAATACCCGTCTTCCGAATATGTCGCGAGTACGCGATCGTAAATCGCGCGCGATGTCGCCGCCCAATCATTTGCCTCGGGCGTTTCGCCCATCAGCGCGTACGCGGCGACCGCCAATCCCGTGATCGGGATAAATGTGTGATTCTGGCTGTAGGAGTAGGACTTGCCGGATTTCGGTTTGAAGAAATCGTAGAGAAGTTTCGACTGCTTGATTAATTTGTTTCGATACTTTTCCCGCTCCGCGTTTGTCAGATCGTTGTACAAAAGATCGTATCCCCATCCCATCCCGTAAAGCAGATGTCCGGCGGCCAGATCGACGTTCGGCTTGTTGTACGAATAACCCCAGACGTCGTACGACACGGCGGCGTCCATGTAGTTCTTCGCCGCGTCAAGATACTTTTTGTCGCCCGTGATCTTGTACACGAAAGCGGCTTCCGCGATCCCGATCCCGACCTCGTTTTGAACCCGCCGTTCTTCCGCGGGCGGCTTGGCGGGTTCGACGGTTAGTGCCCGAACGTTCGACATTGCGGTTTGCCAGAGTTCTTTTTGAGACTTTGATTTTTCTTTTAGCTTGTCGATCTCCGCCTGAGTCACGAACACTCGCGGATGTACGCCCGCGAGCTCCGGACGCAGTGATGATAGTTTCGATTTTGCGAGCGCGACGAGAGGATGTTCGCCTTTCAATCTCCCGGAGGCCGCGCGTTCCGCTTCGAGCTCTTGGTTATCCTGAGCCCGCACCGAACCGACAAAAACCGAAATGAGGAGTGCGATAGATATTAA
>DATLCA010000436.1:0-3345 GCA_035526605.1 Pyrinomonadaceae bacterium
ACCATCCAGAACGACATCCTGAAGGAGTACATCGCGCGCGGAACTTACATCTATCCGCCGGAACCAAGCCTGCGATTGATCACCGACACGTTCGCGTATTGCGCCAATGAAGTGCCGAACTGGAACACGATCTCGATCTCCGGATACCACATCCGCGAAGCCGGCTCGACGGCGGCGCAGGAAATCGCCTTCACACTCGCCGACGGAATTTGCTACGTACAGGCCGCGATCGATGTGGGGCTCGAAGTAGATAAGTTCGGGCCGCGGCTTTCTTTCTTTTTCAACTCGCACAACAACCTGATCGAAGAGATCGCGAAGTTCCGCGCCGCGCGTCGGCTTTGGGCAAGAATAATGAAGGACCGCTTCGGTGCGAAGGATCCGAGGTCGTTGATGCTGCGCTTTCACACGCAGACCGCAGGCTCGACGCTGACCGCACAACAGCCGGAGGTGAATATCGTCCGTACGACTATCCAGGCGCTCGCCGCCGTCCTCGGCGGAACGCAAAGTTTGCACACCAATTCGATGGACGAAGCTTTGTCGCTGCCGACCGAAAACGCGGCGCGTATCGCGTTGCGAACTCAGCAGGTTATAGCGCACGAGTCCGGCGCCGCAGACACCGTCGACCCGCTGGCCGGAAGTTATGCGATCGAAGAGCTGACGACGCGGCTCGAAAAGCTCGCGGCCGACTACATCGAAAAGATCGACGCGATGGGCGGCATGCTCCGTGCGATCGAGACCGGCTATGTGCAGCGCGAGATCCAGGAAGCGGCCTACGACTATCAACGTGCCGTCGAAACGCAGGATGCCGTCGTGGTCGGCGTAAACAAGTTTCAAGCCGAAGGATCCGGGCCGGCGATACCGATCATGACGATCAACGAACAGATCGAGAGCGACCAAGTAGAACGCCTTCGCGCGGTCCGAGCGCGACGCGACTCAGAAAAGGCAAACGCCGCCGTCACCGCTCTGCAAGAGGCCGCAACCGGAACTGAAAATCTTTTGCCGCGAATCCTGAACTGTGTAGAAACCGAAGTAACGGTCGGCGAGATCAGCCACGCCCTTCGCAAAGTGTGGGGTGAGTATCAGGAAGCCGTTACGGTGTAGGTTTTGGGATTTCAGATCTCAGCTTTCCGAGTCATATTTCCTATTTCGGAATCGATTTCAAATTTCAAATTTCAAATTCGTTCCGGCCTCTTATCTTTTCTGCTGACACCCCGCTTCGGCCTGTGCTATCCTTTACCAGAGCAATTTCCCGCTCACTTTCGCACCTGCCTTTCTACCTTTCACTGCTTCAAACTTTCACATTAACACCCCATGGAACAGCTTAATCAGTACCTGCAAACTCTCATGTCTTGCGCCGGCTACGAACTGCATCTTGAGCCCAACAAGAACCCATACGTGATCGCGGCGGGCGGCCAAACGGATGTCGCAAACACGCCGCTGCTGGGCACGCAGATCAGCATGATGGTCTTCCCGCTGATACCGCCCGACGTCAAACAGAACCTCCCAAATCTCCCCACGATCCAATTCGTCCATCCGCACAATCTTGGAAAATTCAGCTTCACGCTTCAAAAATCCCCAGCCGGGTTTAACGTCACGGTTCGGCCGCTGCTCGGCAACGAGATCTCCAGCACTCGTGAAACAGCCGCCGCGCCGGACATGACCCCGCAGCCGGTGCTGTCCGACCCGCACGTCTCGGATACAAATATTTTTACTGTTGAAAGCTCAGCCGTAAGCCGTCAGATCAACGTCACGTCACCCTTCGACATGGCCGCCGTCCCCGACCTGCTCGTCGAGGACCGCGCATCGATGCCGAAGATCGAAGTCGACGGCGGGCCGGCGATCGAGATAGTGTCAGCCAACGATCCCCAGTTTCAAACTGTTTTCTCCGACACGTCCGATTATGAACCCCCCGGCCGATGGCAGGATTTTGAAATTCAGCCGGATACTTTCGGATCGCAATTCGAAAAGCCGGTACAGGAAGAATCTCCCGCGCCGGAGCGGCGCGGGATGCCGACCACGGTTCCGCCGGATGTCGTACTGCCCCCCATGGACAGGCGTAAGACCGACCGCAGGAAAAGGAATTTCATAATGACCGCGCGCATGGACGCCCTCTTCAACCGAATGGCCGAGGTCGGTGCGTCGGATCTGCACCTCGCGGTCAGCATGCCTCCCATGGTCCGCAAGGACGGCAAGATGCAGCTATTGGAGTGCGCGGAAACGACGCTCACGCCGGAGTCGATGGAAGACCTGCTGCATTCCATAATGCCCGAGCGCAACCAGGACGAGTTTCAGAACCGCAGCGATACGGACTTTGCTTACGAGATTCCGGGCCTCGCCCGCTTCCGCTGCAACATTTTTATGGACCGCAAGGGGATGGGCGGGGTATTCCGAATCATCCCTTCGAAGATCCTCACCGCGCAGGAGCTCGGCTTATCGAAAGCGAGTATGGACCTATGCTCGCTGTCGAAGGGGCTGGTCGTCGTCACGGGCCCTACCGGCTCAGGCAAATCAACGACGCTATGCGCGATGGTCGACGCGATAAACAAGGAACGTGAAGATCACATCATCACGATCGAAGATCCGATCGAGTTCGTGCACGAGAATCAGAAATGCCTCGTCAACCAGCGTGAGGTTCACAATCATACTGACAGTTTCAAGGATGCGCTGCGTGCGGCCCTCCGTGAAGATCCGGACATCGTGCTCGTCGGCGAGATGCGCGATCTGGAGACGATCTCGATCGCGATCGAGACGGCCGAAACGGGGCATCTAGTGTTTGGAACCCTGCACACGACGACGGCGCCGTCCACCGTGGACCGGATAATCGATCAGTTCCCCGCGGACCGCCAGCAGCAGATCCGCGTCATGCTTTCGGAATCGTTAAAAGGCGTGATCGCGCAAACACTGCTGCCGAAAAAAGGCGGAGGCCGGGTTGCGGCTCTGGAGATATTGATCATCACACCAGCGATCAGCAATTTGATCCGCGAAGGCAAGACATTCCAGATCCCGTCGGCGATGCAGACGGGAAAGAACCACGGCATGGTGATGCTGAACGATGCGTTGTTTGAGTTGGTGAAGAAAGGAGTCGTCGAGCCCCGCGACGCTTACGTAAAAGCCGTCGACAAGACAGGGTTCGAGACGATGCTGACGCGGGCGGGGCTGAAACTGTAAATAGTGGTAAGTGGTAAACGGTAAGTGGTAAGTGGTAAGTTCGTGCAGGACAGCGTCCATCTCGAACTTACCACTTACCACTTACCACTTACCACTTACCACTTACCACTTACCACTTACCACTTACCACTTACCACTTACCACTTACCACTTACCACTTACCACTTACCACTTACC
>DATLCA010000437.1:0-5481 GCA_035526605.1 Pyrinomonadaceae bacterium
ACTTTGTGCAGATCATGCGTTCGGGTGCGGTCGGGCGTAAGTCGCTCGGGTCGCTGCCGAAGCGGATGGTTCGCGAATGGTTCGAGAACCGCGGTTCCGAGCAGATCTTTAAACAGGCTGTGGGTCAGTCGCCTTCGATCGCCGACATCCTGAAGATGGTCCACCCGAAACCCGCCGACGCCGAGCGTGAGGCTCTTTTCGGTTACTTCATCGGGCGAGAGATCGACACCGATAAGCTGCCGGAGATCGTTAAGCAGTTCGAGCGGTTCAAGGCGGGAGATTCGGCTAACGTGCCGGACGTCCCATTCCAGATGCTGACCGCACTGCCGCTCGGCAAATCCGAGTGGACCGCCATCGCTCGAAAAGCTCCGTGGCAGATGACGCGTATGAACCTGAACACGTTTCAGCGTCACGGAGTTTTTTCGGACGAGGCGATGGTGAAGATCGTCGCCGACCGTCTACGAGATGCGGAGGCGATCAAGCGAGCTCGCGTCTTCCCTTTTCAACTGATGTCGGCTTTCAAGGCGGCTGAGGAAAACAAAGGGATTCCGCGCGAGATCACCGAGTCGCTGCAGGACGCGATGGAGATCGCGACCGAGAACGTGCCGAAGATCGACGGAAAGGTTTGGATCTTTCCAGACATCTCCGGATCGATGCACTCCCCTGTCACGGGTTTCCGCAAGGGAGCGACGTCAAAAGTGACGTGTCTCGATGTCGCCGCGCTCGTCGCCGCGACTCTGCTCCGGAAGAATCCGTCGGCTGAGGTGCTCCCGTTCTCGGATCACATCGTTGAGGCACGACTGAATCCACGTGATTCGGTCATGACTAACGCGAAGATCCTGGCCGGGCTACCGTCGGGCGGAACGAACTGCTCGGCGCCGCTTAAGGAACTGAATCGTCGCAAGGCGAAAGGTGACGTGATCGTCTACGTTTCGGATAACGAATCGTGGGTCGACACGAAGCGAACCTGGAACAGCGGGACGGAGACTATGCGTCAATGGAACGAGTTCAAGTCGCGTAACCGCGACGCGAAGCTCGTCTGTATTGACATCCAGCCCAACGCTCACACGCAGGCTCAAGAACGTCGGGACATTCTAAACGTCGGTGGATTTTCGGATCAGGTGTTTTCACTTGTTTCGGAATTCGCAAACGGGAACCTCGGCGACGGTCACTGGTTCGGTGTGATTGATCAGGTTGCATTGTAAAGCAGCTTACCGCCGAGACGCGGAGGCGGAGAGAAAGAACCCTCCGTCTCGGCGTCCCGGCGGTAAAATCACTTTTTGGCGAATGCCCGTGGGAGTACATGGCAACTACCTTAATAAGGTAGCGAGTTCGAATCTCGCCCGCTTTATCAAAGCGGATCTCTCGCAAATACTTGTCGCCATCTTCGTAGAGCAGGCTTTCTAGCCTGTTCAATTAAAGGACAGACCGGAAAGTCTGTCCTACATCTAAATAGGAGGAATCATGCCATACAACAAACTCAATATTAGCGGCTCGCAGGCAGACGTCCTCTCGTGGGTAACTCATGAGATGTCGGCCGATGAGCATAACATGCTCCGGAATGTTTCGCGTCTGCCGTGTCTCTTCAAGCACGTTGCGATTATGCCGGATGCGCATCTCGGGATCGGATCGATGGTCGGTTCGGTCATCGCAACTAAGGACGCTGTTATTCCGGCGACGGTCGGTGTCGACATCGGATGCGGGATGATGGCAGTGAAGACGCCTTTCCGAAGCGGAATTCTCGATCGTAAAATGGCGGAATTTCGGCATGAGATCGAACGTGCGATCCCCGTCGGGTTTAACGACTATCGTGATCCCGTCGACGAGTCCAACGAGTGGGAAGCCTGGGCCGAGTTCGGCGAGCTTCACCGCGGTGTTCAAGATCGTAAGCGGAAAGCGATGAAGCAGCTCGGGACGCTCGGCGGAGGAAATCACTTTGTCGAGGTCTGCCTAGACACGGATGACAACGTCTGGCTGATGCTGCACTCGGGTTCGCGAAACATCGGTAACGAGGTCGCGACACGTCACATCGCGACGGCGAAGACGCTTCATGATCTGAACACTCTTCCCGATCCGGCACTCGCGTACTTCATCCAGGGAACGGACAAGTTCAAAGCCTACTGGCACGATCTCGACTGGTCCCAGCGGTACGCGATGAAGAATCGAGAGATCATGATGAAGCGACTGATCAAATCCTTCAATCGCATGTTTGGTGCAGATCTCGATATCGATGAGGCGATCGCAAATCGCAAATCGCAAATCGAATTTGTCGT
This sequence comes from Pyrinomonadaceae bacterium, assembly GCA_035526605.1. GTDB lineage: Bacteria > Acidobacteriota > Blastocatellia > Pyrinomonadales > Pyrinomonadaceae > OLB17. The sequence goes on from DATLCA010000437.1 coordinate 2,274, forward strand.
GAACTGCCATCACAACTACGTCGCGATCGAGGAGCACTTCGGCGACAAGGTTTACGTAACTCGAAAGGGTGCGATCAACGCCGAAGCCGGACGTTACGGAATTATCCCCGGCTCGATGGGAGCGAAATCGTTCATCATCAAAGGACTCGGGAATCCACACGCGTTCAACTCGTGCTCGCACGGTGCGGGACGAAAAATGTCGCGTACGAAAGCGAAGGCGAAATTCTCGATCGATGATCTGAGGAAGCAGACCGCGGGCGTCGAGTGCCGAAAGGACAAAGGCGTCGTCGATGAGATCCCCGGTGCCTACAAAGACATCGAGGAAGTCATGCGTGCTCAGAACGATCTCGTCGAGGTCGTCGCTGAGCTGAAGCAGGTCATCTGCGTGAAGGGTTGACCGCTTTGTCGCCAACGGCGACGAACTTAAAGCCTAGGGTGAAATGAGCGGAAGCGAATGGAACCCTAGGTTAGAAATCGACAGGAATTCCGTCGCTGAAGGCGACGAACAGATCTGATAACGATCGAGCGGCTACCGCGGTAGCTCACGACCGCGCAGAATCCCCGCGACCTTCGCTCCGATCCACGCCATCGGCATATACGCGAAAATGAAATCGATCGCGTTGTACCACATCGGAGAACCGATCATGATGCCGGCGGCGAGTCCACCGATCAGGAAGAGAATACCGATCGCGATTGCGATCTTCATTTTGTGGGATACCGCGATCAGTGCGGCGAGGAACGCTCCGACGAGAGTTCCGATCGCGTGTGCTAAAAATGGAAAGACAAACTGCTCGGGGCCAAAAGACTTCATGGCGACCGCGAGGTTTTCCATCGTGCTGACGTCGGCACCCGGCGGAAGCGGCACGACGTAATGCCCTAAGTTGATCAGAGCTCCATTGACGATCGAGCCAACGACGATGCCGGCGATAACAGCAAGTATGTTTCGGACCATAGGTTTTCTTTTAATATGGGGGTTTCGAGCCTCAGGTCCCCCACCTTGCCTCAAGTCGCATCCGAGGTCAAGTGCATCCGAAATTCTTATTCGTGTTCTTTTCGTGTGATTCGTGTGTTTCGTAGTTCGGGTTTTAGGAAACCGGAAACCACGAAACACACGAATCACACGAAACAAGAAAAATCAGATCCGCATCACTCCGCATTATCCGTGTTCTGATTTGGAAAAGTGCGGTCTTATTTTAGTGTCATGCGCCTTGCGCCGTGAAGATTCGTGCAAGAAGATCCCCTGGGTCGCGGAAATGTCTCCGGCCCTACTATCGGGTTCGGTCATAAGACCCGCCTATATTGTTTTCACCGGGGCCCACGTCTCCCACATATTGTGCTTGTCTAAACACCCACAATTGAATTAAATTACAGGTTAGAAACGTGAGCTGTCCTAAGCCAACTTTCAACCGCGAAAAGGAGGATAAAGAATTTTGCTGACTGGTCGAGTTTTACTATTGAACTTTTCATACGAGCCACTTGGCACCGTCGGTGTTGCTCGTGCCGTTTGTCTCTGGTTTCGCGGTGCGGTGTTTGTCGAAGAAAACGACGGCGACAATGTGCTTCATTCGCCTTCGACGACTTTTCCGGTCCCGTCCGTAGTTCGTCTGCGGCACTACGTTCATGTCCGCCGCAATCGTCGCGAGACGACGATGAAGCGGGCGCGAGTTTACATCCGCGACCGGTATCGCTGCCAGTATTGCGCCGAGCATAAGCACGCGAAAGACCTGACGCTGGATCACATTCTTCCCCGCGCCCAAGGCGGCGAAAGCACTCCGGCCAATCTGGTCACGGCTTGCGTGAAGTGTAACCAGCGCAAAGGCAACCGCACGCCGGAGCAGGCGCGCATGCCGCTGCTTACTTCGCAAAAACTTCTGCGTCTTGGTCTCGATCACGTTCTGCTCTGCCATTACGCCGAGTCGCGGCCCGAGTGGAAAAAGTATCTGTTTATGGACGACCACGAGGAAGTGGAGCAGGTAAAGGTAGCAGCGTAGTAATTTGAAATTTCAAATTTGAAATTTCAAGAGGTTAGATAGCGGCTTTGGTTAAACCGGAGCCGCGTTTTTATTTTGGGCGCCCCGACCACTGACACGAGAGCGGCGGGACGCCCGGCCCTCTAACCCGGCTATTCAGTTTCAACATTCTGTGAGGTGAAATATGAAACTGATCATCATTCACGGACCGCCGGCGGCGGGAAAGCTCACCGTCGCAAGTGAGCTTGGCAACGTTACCGGCGCGAAGGTGTTCCACAACCACATCAGTATTGATTGCGCGAAAACCGTCTTCGAGTTCGGTGCCCCGGGTTTTTGGCAGACCGTCGCCAGAGTCCGCTTCGAGGTGATCGCCGCCGCCGTACGCGAAGGGATCGATCTTATCCATACCTTCTGCTACGAGTTCGGTGCGGATGACGAGCACATTGAAGAGCTGATAGCCGCGGCGGAAGATCACGGGGGCGAAGTGCATCTGGTTCTGTTGCTGTGCGACGATGACGAGAGAAAACGGCGGATCGGAAATGAATCACGCGTGAAGATCGGAAAGCTCACGGACCCGGCGTCGGTGGGACGCGCCGGCGACCCGATAAACCTCACGACGCCCGTGCCCGGTCGCGAGACCCTGATCATCGACACCACCGATGTAACACCTGAAGACTCGGCTCGACAGATTGCCGAACACTACCGCCTGCACCGGGTTCCACCCGACTTGCGGCAAGTTGGGCCCTAGACTATTATTTTGGTTCGAGATTCAGACAGAATGGTTCGGGCCCAACCGCATCGTTCTGTCTTTTTTATTTGGAGCAATTATGAAAACGAAATATGAAAATGAAGGTGAGGTCCTCGAACTCGTCAGATCCTTCGAAGAGGCGACGATACCGCACGATGATTGGAAGCATGCGGAGCACCTCGTGGTCGCACTTTATTACGTAACAATACATGACCTCGAAACGGCTTACGGGAAAATGCGAAGCGGGATTCTCAACCTGCTCGAGAACGGATTCAAGGTCGACCTGAAAAAAGAGATGCCGTATCACGAGACCATCACGTTGTTCTGGATGCACGCCGTCGCCGGCTTTAATGCTTCGAAAAACGGCGCTTCCCTGCTCGAGAAAGCGAACGAGGTCGCGTACAAGTGGGACAAAGACTATCCGCTCAGCTTCTACACGCGCGAGTTACTGTATTCGGATGCCGCGAGAGCGGCCTTCGTCGAGCCCGAC
>DATLCA010000438.1:0-1413 GCA_035526605.1 Pyrinomonadaceae bacterium
TGGGAGATTTCCGTGCGGATGCTGCCCTCGTCGCTGCCGAGCGGGAAGCGTTGAAAAACGCGCGTGCGATCATCACACCGCACTCGGACGTCGCCGCACTCTTTCCGGACCGGGCACGGCTGCTGGACTGGGAAATGCCCCGGCCCGGAGCACGAAGGGCGAATCACAAAAACGAAAAGCCGGTCCTCGTGTTTCCGGCCGCGACGGTCGGGCGGAAAGGCTGTTACGAACTTCGCGAAGCGATAGCATCTCTGGATGTGAAGCTGATCGTTCTTGGCCCGCCGACCGAAGGCGCCGAATTTTGGAAAGGTTTCGACGTGGAGCGCGGCTCCGAAAACTGGCTTGAGGTTGCGGATCTCGTCGTCCTCCCGGCATTCGTCGAACACAAGCCGCGCCGCCTGCTCCTCGCCGCAGTTTCCGGGGTGCCCGTGATCGCGACCGCTTCCTGCGGCGTCGAGGGTGTCCCGAACCTCAGCAACGTGCCGCCCGGCGATTCCGGCGCTTTGAAGAAAGCGATACTCGAATCGGTACGGACACCGACCCCGTCCGCCTAATAATCTTTCCGACCCGAAAGCAACTAAAACGCATTTTCCTCTCTCAAACGAATAGCCGAGTCTAAATACGCCATGTCCTTCCCTAAATTAGCACTAGCTTTCACATTTATTTTCGCCGGCAGCCTCGGAGCTTTTGCTCAGGCGGTGAATCCCGCTCCCGCGAAGGCGGCCGTCACGGAGATCTATTTCGCAAAGGATGACGGTACCGGAAAGGCGGGCGAGGAAGCGTCCAGCTTCGTTACCACGGATGTACCTATTTATTGCGTCGTCCTCCTCGATTCGGCCGTGCCGACGACGGTTAAAATGAATCTTGTCGCGGTTGCGGTTCCGGGCGTTCGAGCGGACACCAAAGTTGTTTCGACGAGCTACACGACCAAGGACAATCAGGACCGGGTAAATTTCACCGGACGCCCCGCCGGGCAGTGGGTTGCGGGAAGATACCGCGTTGATATTTTTGTGGGCGGAGCATCCGTCGTGAGCAGGGAGTTCGCCGTCCAGAAGGCCGAGCAGGCAAAACCGGTAAACAAACCCGCAAGCACGAAAGCCGCGGACAAGTCCCGGCTCGCCCGCACCGTAAATACGTCCAATCCCTGACCGCACGCGCGGATTTAAGAACCGGTTCAAACTTTCTTCAGCGGAGCATCGAGTTTGCCCCGCTTTTTTTTGTATCGGGGAGGCGCTCAAAATCCTATGATAAAATCGCAAATCAAATTCGAGCGAAAGGGGGACCGAACATGTGGGAAAGCGATGAGGGTAGAAATGTTTCGTATTGGCAAAGCAGTCAGGATGGGATAAAAGCAGATGCTCTGCCGGGTGCGACGGAAACGGATGTTTGCGTCATTGGAGCGGGTATCGCCGG
>DATLCA010000439.1:0-3377 GCA_035526605.1 Pyrinomonadaceae bacterium
ACCTCGCCCTCATTCAAACCTGATTCTTGTAACGAGAAAACATGAGAAAACTAATCGCCGCAATGAACATGACCCTCGACGGGTTTTGCGATCATACTTCAATGACCGCGGATGACGAGATACATCAGCATTACACCGATCTGTTGAATAGTGGCGACGTCATTCTTTACGGGCGAAAAACATTCCAGCTGATGGAATATTGGAGGCCTTTTATAGAGAATCCGACCGGTGATAAATCGGCGGACGACTTTGCAGTAGCGATCGACAATATTTCGAAGATCGTTTATTCCCGCACGCTGAAAAGTGTCGATTGGAGAAATACGGAATTGAAAAGCGAGATCGTTAAAGAAGAAATCCTGGAGCTCAAGCAGGAAAACGGTCGAGACATTTTGGTTGGCAGCCCGGGTTTGATCGTGACCATCGCGAAACTCGGATTGGTCGACGAATACCAAATTTCAGTCCACCCGACCGTTGTCGGAAGCGGGCTGCAATTATTCAAAAACATCACCGACAGGATCGATCTCAAACTCATAAAGACAAAAACATTTGGATGTGGTGCGATAACTCTCTACTACGAGCAGGCGCAAAGGATCGCCCAAAGTTAAAACGACAAGTCCCGTCCGACACGTAACAGGGACGCATAACAAAAAGCATTGCCGCAACCGAGGCCGGATACTACCCCGCAATACACACGACGCATCAACGCGGTCATAAGCCACGTTCGTCAGAATCTGGATGGCGATCTATCGCTGGATACGCTCGCCCGCGTCGGATGCTTTTCGAAATTTCATTTTCATCGGGTTTTCAAATCGATAACGGACGAAACCGTCAACGAGATGGTCACCCGTATGCGGCTCGAGCGTGCGGCGAATCTGCTGCGAGCTACACCACGACTTTCCGTCACGGCCGTCGCCCTTGAAATTGGCTTTACCTCCGTCCCGGTTTTTTCGCGTGCGTTCAAAAAGCAGTTTGGTGTAACTGCGCGGCAGTGGGATAGAAAAAGCCCTTTGGAAAATAGCAAGAATGGTCAATTCAGAGATGAATTTCCTCGCTATACTTTGGAAGATTTGGAGAGCTTCGGGTTTGAAGTGAAGATCCGGTCACTACCGAAACAGAGATTGGCGTACGTACGGGTCCACGATTCATACCGTTCTTTCACGCGGATAAAGAATGCCTATTACCGATTGATCGAGTGGTATCGCGAGAGCGGCGGCGAGTTGGATAACATCTCCCTCTACGGCATGTCGCAGGACAACCCGGATGTGACTCCGCTCAAATTGTGTCGTTTCGATTGGTGCGTGCGAGTGCCCGTGGATTGGAAGAGTGATGGCGAGGTGGGCATTACCGATTTTCCCGCTTGCCGTCTGGCTGCGATCCGATGCGTCGGCGGCTTCGCTCACGAGAACAAAGTCATTCAATATCTTTTTCGCTATTGGCTCCCGCGTAGTCGTTATCAACCCGCGAATCTTCCGGGAATGGAAATCTATCGGCGACAACCGCTCGAGATGGGTTGGGAAGAATACGACATCGACTGCGCAGTGCCGGTGACGCCTCTTTAAAAAGGAGAATTCTATGCTACGTATTGTTTTGGGAACCATTGCGGGATTTATTGCCTGGATGATCCTATGGATCGGTATCGAAAAAATCATCTCGGCTGTCTGGCCGGCGTTCGGTTCTCATCAACGCGCGTTCGAGGAAGCGATCAAAAATGGCGGCCAGTTCACTGCGGATACAAGCGCCCTGCTCACGCATATTGTCCTGGGTTCGATAGCATCCTTAATTGCCGGGGCACTGGCCGCTTTCGTCGCAGGTGAAAACACGCGAGCTCCCCTGTTCGCCGGCATTCTGCTATTAGCGATGGGCGTCATGAAGGCGATCATGTCGTGGCAGTATGTTCCGATTTGGTATCACGTTATTTTCACAACCATTCTGCTCCCGCTCGCCGTCGTCGGCGGCAGACTAGTCTCGAGGTAGATCGAGACCTCCCCGTCCCGGGCGCCAAACAATCCGAACTCCGAACTCGAAGTGAAGGGGTAAGTCGGCTCACGAATCTCGCATACGCGAGCGACGATTATCCCTCACTGACGCATGCGGGCGGAAGCGTAAAGCCACCAGCGCGAGCCGGGGTAAGGTGGGGGATCTTCGCTCCATTGAATTCACGAGAGTCCCTTCTTTTCACCAAATCCGTCTTCCCCGCTTGCATATGCAACCAATCGGTTGCATAATCCTCCTCGCGATCATGAAACGAGACGTATTCCAGGCCATTGCGGACCCGACGAGGCGGGCGATCATTGCTTTGATCGCGTTGCAGGCGATGACGCCGAACGCGATCGCGGAGCAATTTCACACCTCGCGGCAGGCGGTTTCGAAGCATCTGCGGATACTCGCCGAATGCGAGCTCGTCACACAGGAACAAAAGGGGCGAGAGATCTACTACTCGCTGGAGATCGAAAAAATGAAAGAGATCGACGAATGGATGGAGCAGTACCGGCAGATCTGGCAGTCCCGGTTTGATCAGCTTGGTGAGGTGCTCGAGATCATGAAAAAGAAAAAGGGTGAGGAATAAGAATGGAATTTGTCATGGATAAGGCGACGAAGATGGTTTACATCACCGCGGAATTTGCCGCAGAGCGCGACCTGGTGTGGGACGCGTATACCAAACCGGAACTTCTCGATCAATGGTGGGCGCCAAAGCCATTTGCATCGCGTACAAAGGTGATGGAGTTCAGAGAAGGCGGGCGGCGATTCTACGCGATGGTTAGCCCCGAAGGCGGCGAACGCTGGGCCGTTCAAACATATACCTCGATCACTCCAAAAACAGATTTCAAGTTCTTCAACGCGTTCTCGGACGAAAACGAAAATCTCGAGCTCCCCGGCTCCGATTGGCACCTGAACTTCAGCGAGCAGGACGGAACGACGAAGGTCCGTATTTCGATTTACAACGAATCGCTCGAGCGCTTGGAGAGGATGGCCGCATCGGGCTTCGTGCAAGGATCCGAGGCACAACTCGAGAATCTGAGGGAACTGCTCGCGAGGTTGGCACCGCAGGTGAATTCATAAGTGTTAACGGATGGGGCCGCGTGAGCGGCAAATGAATTTAGCCGTCGGCGGCTTCTGCCCACGGTGCGGGGTGACAAAAAAGATCTCGCCGCGTGAGCGGCAAAGGAATTTAGCCGTGGGCGGCTTCCGCCCACGGTGCGCCACAACAAAAGATCCCGCCGCGTTAGCGGCGGCTGAATATTTCAATCGCCGCTGACGCGGCGAGACCCGGTTTCAACTCTACCGTGGGCGGAAGCCGCCCACGGCTAAATTCATTTGCCGCTCACGCGGCGAGATCTTTTTTGTTGCCCCGCACCGTGGGCGGAAGCCGCCCACGG
>DATLCA010000440.1:0-1479 GCA_035526605.1 Pyrinomonadaceae bacterium
GGCGGCGATGAAAAACATCGATTCAAAATCACACGTCCGCGGCGAATCCGTTTACCTGGACGACATCCCGCTCGTTCAGGGAACCCTTTTCGCCTGCGTGTTCGATTCGCCGGTCGCGCACGGGAAACTAAAAAGAGCAGATACGAGCGAAGCCGAGAAAAGTGATGGAGTTTTTCGGGTCATAACTGCCAAGGACATCGTCGGGGAAAATCAGATAGGCGGAATCATTCCTGACGAGCCTTTGCTGGCCGACGATGAAGTTCATTTTCAGGGAATGCCGATCGCGATCGTGCTCGCTGAATCCGAAGAGCTCGCACGAAAGGCCGCGAAGAAAATTACTGCCGAGATCGAGCCGCTCGAAGTCGTAACGGATCCCCGTGTCGCGGCGGCCAATAACGATTTAATAGTACCGCCCAAGATGTTCAAGCTCGGTGACACCGAGGCAGCCTTCGAACGATGCGATTACGTTTTCGAAGGACGTGCCGACATGAATGGGCAGGAACATCTCTACATCGAGACGCAGGGCGCGTACGCTGTCCCGACCGAGAACGGTGGCCTGAGAATTTATTCTTCGACGCAAGGGCCGACCGCGGTTCAGCGCGCCGTGTGTCGAGTGACGGGTCTTGCGATGCACGAGGTGGAAGTCGACGTGCAGCGACTGGGCGGCGGATTCGGCGGAAAAGAAGATCAGGCGAATGCGTGGGCCGCGATCTGCGCGGTCGGGTCGCAATTGACCAGGCGTCCGGTTAAGTATGCACTCCATCGCATGGAGGATATGCGGATGACCGGAAAGCGTCATCCTTATTCGGCGGATTACAAGATCGGCCTCGACAAGGACCTGAAGATCTTCGCCTACGAAGCGACGTTCTACCAGAACGCCGGCGCGTCTGCGGATCTTTCCCCGCCGGTCCTCGAACGCACTTTGTTCCATTGCACAAATTCTTACTTTGTTCCGAACGTCACCGCGACGGCTTACTCGTGCCGCACGAATCTTCCGCCGAACACAGCGTTCCGGGGATTCGGCGGTCCCCAAGGAATGTTCGTGATCGAATCGGCCATCGCACATGCTGCAGAAAAACTGGAGGTCTCCGCCGCTGAAATTCAAAAGGCGAATTTGATCGAGAACGGGGACGAATTCCCTTACGGACAGATCGCCGAGAGCGACGCGATCACGACGTGGGAACAGGGCGACACTAAATACAATTTCGCGCAGCTTCAAAGCGACGCCGACGAATTCAACGCGTCCTCGAAATATTTCAAGAAAGGCGTGGCAATGATGCCGGTGTGTTTCGGAATCTCGTTTACGAAGACGCCGATGAATCAGGCCAGGTCGCTGGTCCATGTCTACACGGATGGGAGCGTCGCGGTTTCGACCGGCGCCGTCGAAATGGGCCAGGGCGTCAATACCAAAATGGCTCAGGTCGCGGCCGAAATGTTCGGCCTGCCCATAGAAGCTGTCCGACTCCATACGACGAACAC
>DATLCA010000441.1:0-1879 GCA_035526605.1 Pyrinomonadaceae bacterium
CACGATATCCGCCAAGCCGTCCCCGTCAAAATCGCCGGGTGAAGGTTTATCCGTCGAAATACCGAAGGGAACTGAAAAGAACGTTAGGTTCGAGCTTCGCAAAACAAACCACTCACCGCTCGCCGGACGGTAGATCGCAATGTCCGTCTTGCCGTCTCCGTCGTAGTCGGCGGGAACCGGCTTATCCATCGAGGTGCCGAACGAGGTCGCTCGGACAACATTGTCAAAACTTTGCTGGTACCACCACTGGCCGTTCGACGGGCGGAAGATTGAAATATCCGCTTTTCCGTCACCGTCGTAATCGAAGCGGACACGCGGCGGCGGGATTGTGAAGTAATACGCCGCACCCTGGCCGTTTGGAGTGGTCAAAGCTTTTTCGGCGGCACCGACCACCAGATTGCCAAAACTCAGCGCGACGCTCACGCCGAGGCGGTCGCCGGCGGCCGGATCATTTGAGGCGAGTTTCTGTTGCTCCGACCATGTCGATCCGTTGCGTGTAAAAACATAGGCCGATCCCGCGTCCGCTCCGGCAGCCGTATCGTCCTCGCGTGCGCCCACGGCGACGACGTTGTTGCTAACCGCCACGGAATAGCCGAAGCGATCAACCGGAGCGCCGTCCGAGGCCGTCAGCCTCCCCTGCGAGACCCACGCGGATCCGTTGAATTCGTAGACATAAGCGGCACCGTAAGCGGACTGCCCGACTACCGGACTATATTGCAGTGCGCCGCCGACAAGCGTGTTGCCTTCGATCGCGACAGAGTTCCCAAAGTTGTCGCCGTTCGCACCGCTTGCGATCGATATTTTATCCTGCAGGATATAACTTCCGCTGCCGGCATCGGCGAAAACATAAACCGATCCGGCTGCGGTTAACGGTACGTCAGCACCTGGGGATCCGACGGCTAACTTATTGCCGCTGACCGCGAGTGATTCCCCAAAGTGATCGCCGAGAATGACGCCCCCCGCAGGAAGGAGTTTCTGCAGTTGCGTCCACACGGTCCCGCTTCGCGTATATCGATAGACTGCGCCGGCGTCGGAGTTACTCGGTTGATCGGAAAAATTCGCACCAACGAAAACCACCGACCCTGCGATCGCGACTGCGATCCCGAATTGATCGTCGGCCGAGGCATCGTTTGCGGTTAGTTTCTGCTGGAAGGTCCAGGTCGTTCCGCTTCGCACATACACATAAGCGGAGCCGGCGTTCGATAATGGGGAGTCGTCATTGTACGAGCCGACGACGATCGTGTCCCCGCTGATGGCAACCGAGTGGCCAAACTTGTCACCGGCCGCCCCGTCAGGTGCGATCAATACACCTTGCTGAGTCCAGGTACTGCCGGTCAGCACAAACACATACGCCGCGCCGGCCTGCGACGCGGTCGTGCCATCGAAGTGCGCGCCGACAACCATCGTGTTGCCATTGATCGCTACCGCGTTTGCAAACTGGGCCCCGACTCCGCGGGGAGTGCTCGTAATCTTCTGGCTCTGAGTCCAATTGGCAGCAGTCGCGGGCAAAACCGCGGCGGCCAAAATTGAGAAGATCAGGAAAGTCTGACCGGCAATATTCTGAAGCGTGTTTATTAGATGAATCATTTCTCTCCAAAAGAATCCGCTGAATGCGATATTTTTAGTTTCTCTTTTCCTGGTTTCGGCTCTGTGTCTGGCGGCTTCGGCAGCGATTCACGCATGGTCCTTTCTTTAACGGTCCCCGCGGTCCGTGCTTGAAAAAAGGGCTGACGCGAATAGCGCGAAGGATTCACAGTATCGCCCGATCTTTACGGCACGTACGCGTTCGGGATCGGGCGGTCGCCCGCGGCCCCGAACTGCACGATCTGGGTCCCGGCGGTCGTGCGCCCGATGAACCACGTCGCGGTCGCGGGGCGGA
>DATLCA010000442.1:0-17727 GCA_035526605.1 Pyrinomonadaceae bacterium
GCTCTACTCGATCGACGAAGCGTTCATCGACGTCGGAGTTCCGGATAAATTGCGGATGCTCGGACGTCACATCAAGGAAGCGGTTTTCGAAAAGACGAAGATTCCCGTGTCCGTCGGCATCGCCCGAACCAAGACCCTTGCGAAGCTCGCAAACCACATCGCCAAGGTCTCGCCCAAAGCCGACGGCGTTCTCGACCTCTACGACTCGCCTTATACCGATCTCGCGCTGAAAAAAACGCATGTCGGAAGCATCTGGGGAATCGGCCCGCGTTCCGCCTTACGACTAAAAGATCTCGGCATCAACACCGCGTACACGCTGAAGATCTCCGAGCCAAAGCAGATCAGAGAACACTTGAATCTGTTCCCCGCGCGTACGGTTCGGGAGCTGAACGGGATCAAATGTCTGAGCATGGAGGTCAGTGAGCGGAGCAACAAATCGATCGCTCACACACGAACGTTCGGCCATCCGGTAAGCGGCTTTGACGAGGTAAGGAACGCGATCTTTTATTTCACGACTCGTGCGCTGGAAAAGATGCGATGGAACAATCTAGCGGTGAAGACCGTCACCGTTTTCCTTCACACCGACCGCTTCCGGCCGGTGCCGCACAAATATTTTGGGAAGCACAGCTACCGATCTGTCTATCACTCAGACGTCACGAGTGAGATCTATAGCTGGGTCGGCGCCTGTCTCGAATCCGCGTTTCGCCCCGACTTCCAATATAGAAAAGCCGGCGTGATATTAAGTGATCTGGCTGCACCCGATAAAATTCCCTATCGGCTGTTCGAGCAGAAAGACTTCGAACGCCGCCACGATCTCAGCAAGATCATCGATGAGGTGAACTTCAGATATGGCCGCGACGCGGTCCGCTTTGCAGCACTCGAGGCACGAGGCGATTGGCAGGGGAAGAGTCAGCATCGCGGAAATGATTCTTATCATGCGGTCGGACGCGACACGCTGGGGCAAGGGAAGAAGTTCAGCAAGTCGATGCGGTTTTTGTGATCCAGCTCAGGGGATTTTCCTTTGCGTCCTCCGCGAGCTTTGCGTGAAACCTCTTGGGAGATTTCACGCAAAGCTCGCGGCGGACGCAAAGGAAGAAACCGGCTAGGGTTTTCTGCCAACGATCGTCACCGCAATTCCACCCAGAATTAGAGTTGATGCAATTAAGAGTCGGGAGCTCATGGATTCCGATAGTAGCAACACTCCCGCCAGCGAGGCGATCACAGGAACCGCAAGTTGAAGTACCGCGGCGCGTGTAGCAGTGTGATGTTTGAGCACGGCATACCAAACTGTGTAGCCACCGCCTGATGCAATCGCTCCGGAGAGAACGGCGAGGACGATACCGCGCGCCGATAGATTTATTTGCGACAGGAACGGTATCGTAGCGATCGCGATCATCGGAACTGTGCGGATAAAATTTCCCGTCGTGTCGCCTAGCGGGTCGCCGCTTCCCTTTCCACGCAGCGTATAAACTCCCCACGCCACACCGGCCGCTGCCATCAACATGGATGCGTAAAATGGCGGCGAGGACAATCCGGGAAAGACGAGATACACGAGTCCACCGAGCGCCGTCAAAAGCCCAATCCATTCCAGAGAGCCGGGCCGGTCGCCGCGAAACAAGGTGACGGTGATCATCGTGAATTGCACCGAGCTGAACAGGATCAACGCACCGGTCGCTGCGGTGAGACCGACATAAGCGAACGAAAAACAGATCGCATAGCCAAAAAGAAAAAACGCGGAAATCCAATTTCCGCGTCTCGTGTTTGAGCCTCGACCTTTGCCGAAAAAATAACTGATGACGATCAACGCCACCGCACCTGACGCGAGCCTCACTGCGGTAAAACCGGCCGCATCTGCTTCGCCGCCGCGCAATGCCATTCGGCAAAGGATCGAATTAAATGCGAACGCGACAAGCGCGAACGCGGTGTAGCCGATGATCTTAATCAACTATATGTGCAATGTCGCTGGTCGGATCGGATTCATTCTGCACAGCGCCGACCCCATGATCCGGAAACGTCTCGCCGTAGTTATCCAACGAATGGTCTTGCCCGGTTTTGCGACCGCCCTTGTCGTCTATCGCGTTCACGTCCTCATCCGAAACCGTTCCGTCCCCGCCCGGCAAATCGCGTCCTGTTGCGTCCTCGTCCTTTATCCTTCTTGATTCCTGTCCCATGTTCGTACCTCCCTTGAAATTTGATTTCTAGTTTAGCAGGTTCAGCCCGGGGAGACCTCCGGAATAACTGAAAACTGATAATTGAAAACGAAACGAGCTCTGACGTTTCCAGCTATCGCTTTTCAATTATCAGTTATTCCGAATCAGATTCTGAGCTGGGCGATTCGCGCCGTTCAGGCCGGAGGTGCGGAAACAAAATTACATCGCGGATCGAGTGCTTGTTGGTGAGCAGCATGACGAGCCGATCGATCCCGATCCCGATTCCCGCCGCGGGCGGCATGCCGTAAGAAAGCGCGCGGATGTAATCTTCATCCAGGACCATCGCCTCCTCATCCCCGCGCTCGCGCTCTGACATCTGATCGACGAATCGCTCGTACTGCTCCTTCGGGTCGTTGAGCTCGGAGAAACCGTTCGCCACTTCCATACCGTTGATGAAAAGCTCGAAGCGTTCGGCAATCTGCGGGTTCTCCGGCGATGCTTTTGAAAGCGGCGAGATGGATTTAGGAAAATCGATGATGAATGTGGGTTGGATTAGGTTTGGCTCGACGTTGTTCTCAAATGCCTCGACGAGAGCCATGTCTGGGATATCCTCGCCAGCGCTCGGGTGTCCGCCTGCCCGCCCGACCGCGTCCCGCATACTTATTCGCTCAAACTTTGTAAAATCGATCTCCTTCCCTTCGTACTGCACTTTTAACTCGCCGGTCGCTTTCCTCACACTCTCGCGCAAAAGCTCCTCCGCGAAATCCATCATCCCGTTGACGTCCATGTACGCACAGTAGAATTCGAGCATGGTGAATTCGGGATTGTGCTTGTACGAGATGCCTTCGTTGCGAAAATTCCGGTTCAGCTCGTAGACCTTTTCGAAACCGCCGACGACCAGGCGCTTGAGATATAGCTCCGGGGCGATCCGTGCATAAAGAGTGATGTCGAGGGCGTTGTGGTGCGTCACGAATGGAGTCGCCGCCGCGCCGGTTGCTTTCGGCGTGAGCATCGGCGTCTCGACTTCGATATAGCCGTCATCTTCGAGCGAACGGCGCAGCGACGAGATCACCTTCGCGCGCGTTTCGAAGATTTCCCGGGTCGTAAGGCCATCGTGTTCGATCTGCAGGCTGGATGCGATCAAGTCCGCATAGCGCTGTCGCTGCCGGATCTCCGGATCGGATATGCCATGCATTTTGTCCGGCATCGGGAGCATCGCTTTCGAAAGGAACTGCAGTTGTTCGACGTGAACACTCAGCTCGCCGGTATTCGTTATAAAAAGAAAACCCTCGACGCCAATGAAATCGCCGTGATCGAGCAGACCGAAAACTTCCCAGGCGGTACCTTCCGTTTCGATCAGCTTGGCCGTGTCGTTGTTTGTAGCCGCAGCATCCTGCTTCCGAACGTAGATCTGGATCCGCGACATCCCGTCCGACAAATGAACGAAGGCCGCTTTGCCCATTACCCGCGGTGGAACGGCCAAACGTCCCGACACTCGGACGTTCCCGAATTCTTTCAGTCGCACATTCAGAGCATCTTTTATATCGGCCGGTGGCCGCTCGCCTTCAGCAAGTTTCGAAACAACTTCGCCGATCTCGGCGACGATCTTTTTCACCGGTTCGAAATTCAAAAGATTCGTGATCGTGTCTTCTGTCCCCGAGACCCGGCTGCGTTCGTACTTGTTCGGATACACATTACCGACGATCTCGCGCAGCTTATCAAGGTGCTCGAGCCGCGCCGCGGTCTGGTCGTTTTGTTCGTTGATGTCGGTGAACTCGGGAATGGTCATATTAGTCAGTGTCAGTTTTCCGGGTAATGGGACGGTTTTGATTTCCTGAGGTAATTGAGATCGCCGATCGGATCAGCCAATAACATTCCCGCTTTCTGTTCCGTGTCTCCTCCGTGTATTCCGTGGTTTTGATTTCGATGTAGGAACCACGGAATACACGGAATGAAACCGGAAAAGACCTCGGGTACCTTGCGACGTTACCCCCACGTTCTCCCTTTCGCCCGATTAAACGAGCTTCCGGAACTAGCCGAAAATAAAAGAAGTTCGATTATATGTGAGCCTTCATACCTCGGCAAACCGCTTTCATTTATGGCACAATCGAACTCAACCGTAAGAGAACGACCCGGTACCGCGCGTCTTCTCTGCGGCTATGTGCGTTTTATGGATGCTCGTCTCAATACACTTCCGGAAATCGACCGACTCATTGCCGAGCTCAAAAAAGGTTCGCGCACTGTCTCCATCAGTGGGCTCACGTCCATCTCGGCGAAGGCTTACGTTTTGTCTCGGGTTCAGGCCGCTACCGGAACTCATTTCGCCATCATCACTCAGGACAATGAAGACATCGAAACCTGGAGCTGCGATCTGGATTTTTGGGACGCGGCCTCGCTGACGCTTCCCTCGTTCGACACCGACGTCTATTCCGGAATCTCCCCGCACGCCGAAACGCAGGAACGGCGAGCTCTGGCTTTGTGGCGGATGACGCGCGAATTGCCGGGGATCCTCGTACTTTCGGCGCGATCTTTGATCACCCGTACTTTCGAGCCGCACGAAGTGGCCGAGCTCGGTTCGGTAATTGCGCGCGATGCGGACTTCCCCCCCGAGACGCTCGTGCAGAAACTCGTCGCCGCAGGCTACGTCCGGGAGGAGCCGATCGGCAACATCGGCCAGTTTTCGATACGCGGAGGCATCATCGACGTGTGGTCGCCCGAAGCGGAGAACCCTGTGCGGATCGAGTTCTTCGGCGACACCGTCGATTCGATCCGCGAGTTCGACCCCGATACACAGTTGTCGACGGGTCAGCTCCCCGAGGCCGGGTTCGCACCGATGCGCGAATTTTCCGCCACCGAGCAGGACATGAAGGACTGGGCGTTCTTTGCCTCGGATAGATTTTCCGACGAGCGGTTTCTTCGCAATCTTCGAGATCGGACAGACTTTGCAAAAGAAGGCGAGACGTTCTCCGGATGGGAGTTTTTGATCGGCCTTACTAAACCGCCGGGCGGAACAATTTTTGATTATCTTCGCGACAGCGTCCTCGTGATCGACGAGCCGCAGCTTGTCGAGCAAACGCTTTCAACTTTTTACGAGAACACGCGCGAACGATTTGAACAAACGATCGCCGCGGAGGACATCGCGCTCGAGCCCAAAGAACTGTTTCTTACCGCGGAGGAACTGCGGGCGAAACTTGGGTCAATGCGGAGGGCTGAGCTTAGAGCACTCGGAAGAACTGCGGCGACAACGGATGAGGAATTCGCTGTGCCGTCATCAGCTCTTGCCGATGGATCAGTATCGCCTGCTTTAGCGGGAGAGCCAGTATCTGAATCGACGCATGAGGAGATCGAGTCTCGGCCATCCGCCAACTCGGCCGGTGCTGACGTGTTTCG
Source organism: Pyrinomonadaceae bacterium (assembly GCA_035526605.1). Taxonomy (GTDB): domain Bacteria; phylum Acidobacteriota; class Blastocatellia; order Pyrinomonadales; family Pyrinomonadaceae; genus OLB17. Next base: position 5,541 of record DATLCA010000442.1, read on the forward strand.
CTCACGCCGTGCGTCCGCACCGCCGCTTTTCCTCTTTTCCGCAGTCGAAAAATCCACCGAGCTGGAAATACTTTCGCGTTCGACCCGCAAATTCCACGGCGACCTTCCGGCGTTTGCCGACGATTTGAAAAAGCAATCGCTGGTTCCGACTCTGGCGATGGAAACGCTGGGGCTCGCGGAAAGGATCGAGGAGATCCTGCGCGAATACGAAGCCAGCATTCCGCCGGGTGCGATCAAGGTCGGCAAGCTTTCCGGAGGTTTTGAAATTCCGTCGGCGCAGCTTGAAGTATTCACTGAGACCGACATTTTCGGTGAGGTCCAGCACGCCGAGAGTTCGACGCCGTCACGGGCGCGTCGAACCCGCAGCAAGCTCGGCGCGTTCATTTCCGATTTTCGCGATCTAAAATCCGGCGATTATGTCGTCCACGTCGACCACGGTATCGGACGGTTCGAGGCGCTCCAGACCATTGAAGCCGGCGGGATGTCCCGCGAGTTCATGCTGCTCATCTATGCGGAGGACTCAAAGTTATTCGTACCCGTAGAGCGAATGGACCTCGTCTCGCGATATTCGTCGGGCGAAGCGACCTCGCCGACACTCGATCGCCTTGGCGGTCTCGGCTGGCAGAAGACAAAGGCGAAGGCCAAACGCGCGATGCGCGACATGGCGGATGAGCTGCTTCGGCTTTACGCGGAGCGAAAGCTTGTCCAGGGTTACGCCTTTTCATCCGACACACCGTGGCAGCAGGAATTCGAAGACGCGTTTCCTTACGACCTGACCGTCGATCAGGCGTCGGCGATCGAAGAAGTGAAAGAGGACATGGAAACCGCGCGGCCGATGGACCGTCTGATCATCGGCGATGTCGGTTACGGGAAAACCGAGGTAGCGATGCGGGCGGCGTTCAAAGCCGTGATGGACGGCAAGCAGGTCGCGATCCTTTCCCCGACCACGATTCTCGCCTATCAACACTACGAGAGTTTCTGCAAACGCTTCGCGGCGTTCCCGGCGAAGATCGATCTACTGTCGCGCTTTCGAAGCTCGAAAGAACAGAAGGCCGTCGTCGAGCAAGCGGAAAAGGCAAACGTGGATGTCCTTATCGGAACGCACCGCGTCCTGTCAAACGACGTGAAATTGCCGAAGCTCGGATTGGTCGTCGTGGATGAGGAGCAACGCTTCGGTGTCGCGCATAAAGAGAAGCTCAAGCAACTCAAGAAGAAAGTAGATGTGCTCACACTGTCCGCGACGCCGATCCCCCGTACGCTCAATATGTCGCTGCTCGGAATGCGCGATATGTCTGTGATCGAAACTCCGCCCCGTGATCGCCTGGCTATCAACACCCAGGTCGTGCAATTTTCCGAAGGCGTCATCCGATCCGCGGTTGAACTCGAGCTTGCCCGGAACGGGCAGATCTTTTTCATCCACAACCGCGTCGAAACGATCGAAGCGATCGCGGCTTTGATCCAAAAGATCGTGCCGAACGCACGCGTTGCGATCGGTCACGGAAAGATGAACGAAAAGGAAATGGAGCAGGTGATGCTCGATTTCATCGACTACAAATACGACATCCTGGTCGCGACGACGATCATCGAGAATGGGATCGATATTCCGCGGGCGAACACGATCATCATCAACCGCGCGGACAACTACGGCTTGTCGCAGCTTTACCAATTGCGCGGACGCGTCGGCCGCTCGAACCGCCGGGCTTATGCCTATCTCCTCATACCGAGTGAATTGGAGTTGACGCCGATCGCACGCCGGCGTTTGAGTGCGATCCGCGAATTCTCAGATCTCGGGGCGGGATTTCGTATCGCGGCCCTTGATCTGGAGCTGCGCGGAGCCGGAAACATTCTCGGTGGTCAACAGTCGGGGCACCTCGACGCGCTCGGGTTCGATCTCTACACGAAGATGCTCGAGCGCACTATCGCGGAAATGCGCGGTGACGAGATCGCTGATGAAACGAGCGTCGCAATAAATCTCGGGGTCGACGTGTCCATCCCGCACGAATATATTTCAGAAGCCAGCCAAAGGCTTCGAACGTATAAGCGGATCTCGTCGGCGGAATCGGACGAAGCGCTGATGCACATTCATGCGGAGATCGAGGACCGTTACGGCCGAATTCCCGAATCGGTGGAGAACCTATTTGCGTACGGCCGGCTTCGCAAGCTTGCCGAGCAGATGCTCATCGTATCGATCGACAAGACGGCAGGTGGTGTCGCGATCAAGCTCAGTGAAAATGCGAAGGTAAACCCCGAGAAGCTGATGGGGTATCTATCGAGAAACGAACAAGCGAGCTTTTCGCCGAGTGGAATCCTCCGTGTGGCCGCCGAAGACGACGGACCGATAAGCGCCGCGCGTCGGGCGCTCGAGGACGTACGGGCATAGGGGCAATAGCAAAGCACCAAAGGCGCGGCCCTAATTTAGCCGGGGGCGAGCGCCCGTCGAGCAACTGAATGATTCTGAGCGGCCGTACCTTTGCCGCGATGGAAGCCTCGCGAATTCGTGGATACCTCGCTACTCGGTACAGTCGCCATATTCCGCTGAATCGCAGGCGAACATCGCGGGCACGTATTCCCTGGTAACCTTCCGGGTCTCGCGCCATAACAACGAGCGGTCGTAGCCTTCGGCGTCCCAACCTAATTGCTTTCGGTTCCGCCACACGAACTCGTAGGCTTCCTTTTCGTCTTTGCCTTCCAGATGTTTCGCTTCATGAAGCAAAATGGCGGCCCGCTCTGTGTCGTCGACCGGGTATGTAAAAAAGTCCGGATAGACCGTGATGATCTCGAACGGAAAATTCGTCGCCGCGTACGCGTTCTCTTTCTCGACTGAAGCGTTAAGCCAGTTGTCGTTCGAGCGGAAGACGGTGAAATGTTTAAGCAGCAAAACCTCGTTCGTGAACCCGCGTTGTTCGAGAATTTGGATCGCGGACCAGACCCGCCGTTGCTGTTCGCGATCCAGCGAATCGGCAGAAAGGACCAGCGAGCCATAAAAACCGAGCAGAGCCCCCAGCAAAACCGCAACGCAAACGGCGCCGCGTTTCGCGACCGACGATTTGAGAAAAGCCCGGTTTGGCGATATATTCTCACTTTCGCCGAGGCCGGTACCGCACCGGACGCACGTTTGTTCACTTAGATAATTGACGAGGCCGCATCGAAGGCATTTTCTGTTCATGTTGGGTGAGGGTGGGGGCGGGAATAACCCGATAATAATTAGAAAGCTGTAATAACCTGTGTTTTCTAGTATTTGGCCTTCAGGGATTTGCAAAGAAACGCGAACCAGTTTGGCTGCATCAAACGACTTGAACGTTTTGGCGTTATAAGCTTAATCATTTATTTATTGCAGAATACTTTTAGGAGTAACCGATGAGAATTTTTGGTTCATTTCTCTTTTTAATCGTTTTTTGCCTCGTAACGGTTTCCGCGACTGCGGCACAGGAAACGGAAGAGAAGGTAGTCGACGAGGTCGTCGCCGTGGTCAACGACGACGTCATCACGCTTTCCAAGGTCAGGCGCGAGATTGACGAGATCGTTAAGGCCGGAGTGACGCAGGGTAAGAAGCGTGAGGATGCCCAGCGCGAGGTCGAAGAGAAACGCGGTGAGCTGATCGCGAATTTGATACATGAAGAACTGATCGTCCAGAAAGCGAAAGAGCTTGGTTTCGACGCCGAGATTGAGGCGAATGTGAATCGCCGCTTTCTGGAGATAATGAAGCAGTACAACATGAAGACCCTCGACGCGCTCTATCAGGAAATGGAAAAGAACGGCGTCAATCCTCAAGAGATCCGCGAGGTGTGGAAAAAGCAGGCCACGCGCGATCTTGTAATCCAAAAAGAGGTACAGGGGAAGATCTACTGGGGCGTCAGTGCGAAGGACATAAAGGATTACTACGAGCAGCACAAGGCCAAGTTCACGCGGCCTGAAACCGTTACGGTGAGGGAGATAGTTCTGAGCTATGCGGGCAGGGATGAGAACGCTGTGCGTGAGAAGGCGAAGCAGATCGTGGCACAACTTCGGGCAGGTGGAGATTTCGACAAGATCGCCAAGGAAAACTCAGATCCCGGCATCGTGACGCAGGACGGAAAACCCGAGAAGCTTAGAGCGGCCGAGCTGTCGCCGTTGCTGTCTTCGGCTCTGAAAAACGTCGCCGTGGGTAGTTACACTGAGCCGATAGCTGCCGAGCAGGTCGGCGTCGTTATCCTTCGGGTCGACGCTCGCGAGAAAGCGACCACGGAATCCTACTTCGATGAAAATGCGGTCCGCCTCGCTATCGTCACTGAGAGATCGCCGGCAGAACAGAAGAAGTTTCTGGCCACTCTTCGGTCGGACTCATACATAAAGATCAGCGACAGCTACCGGCCGCTTGTCTCGCCGATATTGTTCGCCGAAGACAGAAAGGAAAAAACCGATGCGGCGCCGGCCACTAACTCGGATGTAAAGCCGGCCCCGAAGTCCGACACGAAGCCGAACGGCAAGTCGGGCAAGTCGGATAACAAAGCCAATACCAAGAAAACCAAATAAGGCTGACACGTGAAAAAGTAGGGCGGGAGAGTAAACATGTGACTCTCCCGCCTTTATACTTTTTACAAGTTGCTATGCGTCTTGATTTGTTTCTAAAAACCAGCCGCCTCGTGCCTCGCCGCAGCGTGGCTCAGGAATTTTGCGATGCGGGCCAGATTTTCGTAAATGAGTCGGCCGCAAAATCTTCAAAGGAAATAAAAGCGGGCGACTTGATCGAGATCAAACGGGCGAGCCGGGTGACGAAAGTGCTCGTCTCGCAAGTTCCCGCTACAAAACAAGTATCGAAGAATGCGGCTGCTGAATTGTACGAGGTGGTAGAGGAAACCGCTCTCGGGAATGATCCTCTCAGTTGAGGATCTCGTTGATCGCGGCTTCGTAGATCTCTACCTTTCGCTTTGCCCGCTTCACGTCGGGGTGCTCTTCTTTGTAGCTCCTCTGCAGGTTCCACATATCCGTTTCGAGCTCGATCTTCCGAACCATCAGCTTGCCGAGCGCCAGTGTCAGCTTTGATGATTCAGCAGGTTTCACTTTCGAGATCCTGGCAATGTCGCGATCGATCAAGGTCACAGCGAAACGAATGGCTTTTACCTTCGGAAATTCTTCGGTGTAATCCAGGATCAGCGATTCGAGCTCGGAAACGAGCTCGGTCTTTCGCAACTGGAGTTCGGCAAAGGCCGGCGACGATCGCACTTGGACATTGTCCTCTCCGCCGGCTTTCACTGCCGCCCCGGCTCCCCGAGGCTGGGCGAAAGAATTGCTGCCGAACACCAGAAGGAAAACGGCCGGGAAAAGAATTCGCGGCAACCAGAGGCGCGTGCTTCGCGATAGCGCGGGCGGTCTATCCATCGACTTTATACATACCGGCTTCGAGCTCCTGGTTGAAGTTCACATTCGTGACGGCGAACACCCACTCAGCCTCCCGGTTTGGACGCGGGTCTATCGTGGTCCCTGCAGAACCGGTCCGGGTATATGTGATCTTGTATACCCGTGGCAATGTCAGATCCCCGGCTTTGCCGAAATTCGAGAACGTTTCCACGACCTTAATGATCGTGCTGGTCTGCCCCGCCGACGCGTCTATCGATGAGCCCTGCGTGGCACTGATGACCAGGCTGTATTCGGTCCTCACGTGCTGAAAAGTTTTCTCGTCGAAGTACATCTTAACGGTAACGTCGGAACCGCCCTTCGGTGCGTAGGACATCCCGATGGTGCCTTTGCCGTCAATGGTCTTCCGACCATCAACCGACATCTTTGCTTTTCGGTCCGTAAGCAGAGCCCAAGAATAGGAAAGCGTCCCGCCAAACACACCGCCCTTCAAGAGAGGGGTGTAGGTGAAAAGAAAATCTCCGAGCGGCGACCTCCCCGCGGAAGGTGTAGGCTTGGCGACACGCACCTCCTTCCCGTCAAAACCGAACTTCTCCTGAGGGTAGTCGTTAGAATTGAAGCTCATCCCCCACAAGCTTTTGTCGCCTTCCGATAAGATCAATCCCTTTCCTTTCAAAACCGCGGCGCTCCCGCTGAATACGCAACGCACATCGGCGACGACCATTTGGTTTTTAACGGCGGCCAAAGCTTCCTTCGTGCCGATCGAATCACGGTGCCTGGCGATCAGCTGCTCGGGTGTCAACTCCTGAGCCGAGATCGAAAAAACTGACGCGGAGATCATCACGACTGCGAGTAGCGCGGTAAGTGGAGATAAGATTTTCATATATATATTTTGATGTCGGTGTGCACCGGTTCCCTTCTCACGATCGAGAAGCTTCGGACCGTGCTTGCAAAGTTTCAGGTAAGGCGAACGCATCGCAGCTGTCGATGGTTATGTCCGAATCACCGGCCTCAATAACACCGTCGCCAAATGTATCACTTTGGCTGAGCGTTTCGAAATAGACGGTAATGTTGTTCAGTATCTCGTCGGCCGAATGAGAATGGTAAAGTGTCTGCCGAAACTGCGCCCCGCCGACCAGACCTTTGGTGAACTGGCCGGCCAGTTGCTTCATTTTCCCGAGCGCCGGCAGTTCCGGCATTTCTTCCCGGCACATTCCGAAAAACTCGAGCAAGACGCTTTTCTTTTCCTCGAGGCTTGGCTGAAAGATCTCGCGCCCTGCGATCGCGTCCGCGAATTGTCGGAAGATCCACGGATTCTGCATTGCGCCGCGGCCGATCAAGACGCCATCGGTTCCCGCCTCGCGCCACTTCTGCAGGCCGTATTCTATAGTCGTAATATCGCCGTTACCCGAAACCGGGATCGACACAGCTTGTTTCACCTGTCTGATCAGATCCCAGTTTGCGAGGCCCTTGTAACCCTGATCGCGCGTGCGCCCATGGACCTGAATGTGCTCGACACCGCACTGCTCGGCCATCTTCGCCACCTCGACGACGTTGATGGTAGATTCGGAAAAACCGGTGCGCACCTTCAGCGTGAGCGGTATGCTGATCGCTTTTTTGATGTCCGTCAGGATCGTTTCGAGCCGCGGCAAATCTTTTAGCAAACCAGAACCACCACCGTTCTTCACAACCTTTGGTGCCGGGCATCCGCAGTTCACATCGAGAATGTCGGCCCCGACTTCTTCGGCCATCTCGGCCCCCATCACCATCCGCTGGGGCTGCCCGCCGAATATCTGAACCGCGAACGGCCGCTCCTCCTCATCGAAACGCATCTGGCGTTTCGCTTTCGGATTTCCGCGCGTCAGGCCCTCAACCGAAATAAACTCGGACACGACGAGGCCGACACCGCCGCGCCGTTTTATCAGGCGACGGAATGTGTAATCCGTAACACCCGCCATCGGCGAAAGGATGAGCGGCGGGTCGATGTCGATGTTTCTTATCTTAAATGGCTTCACTGAGCTCTGTTACTTGGGGCCGGAATCGTCCCGGCGGCTGCCTTCCTACGGTTAATGATCACAAAAATGAGGCCGGCAAGGAACACGAAGAACGACAGGATCAGGATGATCAGCCCGGGTATGATACCGAGAGCGGCCTCGTCCCAACTCGTCCTGCCATCGGTAATGAACGGCAGCGCGGCCGAGATGCCCGTCACCGCTACCCCGAGCGAAAGTCCCAAAAACCCAAGAACCAATACAATTTTCCAGAACATAGATTCGTTTCCAGCTCAAAAGGTTGGAGTCGGAGTCGTACGGAAGTTCAGAAGATTACCACACCTCCGACCGGTTTGTTGAGGCTTCCCAAGACGCGAAAAAAGGCCGCGAGATTTCCCGCGGCCCGAGTGTAATCAAGAAACGACCGAATTAGAAGTCGTATCGAATGGCAAATTGCAGCTCACGGGGCGTCGATGCCGACGTCGTGATCTGTCCAAAGTTACAGCCGGCACTCGAAGCGGTACAGCCAAAGGTTGTTCCGCCGGCACCCAACGTTTGAAAGCCGCTAAGCGTGAGCGATGTCGGATTCGCGAACACGTTGCGATTGAACACATTAAACGCGTCCATTCTCAGCTGGATCCTGTGACCCTCCCACGGTAGCGAGAAGTTCTTCGCTACGCTGAGATCGAAGTTCCAGAAGCTTGGCCCTCTCAGCACGTTGCGGCTTCCGGTTTCCCCGTGCCGAACGTTTCTGAACGAAGCAAGCGCCGCAGCTGCCGCGGCAGGATCGCCGAAGAAGTTCACGCTTGAGCCCGAAGTGTTGATATTGCCGCCAAGAGCACTCGCGTCTCCCACGAGCACCGCCGGCGATTCAAGGGTAAAGGAAACGGGGAACGAGTTCGTCAGAACGCTCATCGGCAATCCGGAGCGGTAGGTGTAGATTCCGGACAGCTGCCACCCACCGATAAAGGTGTTCAGGAAGCCGTTGGAATTACCACCGATCCACTTGCCGCGCCCAAACGGGAGTTCCCAGATGAAGTTTGCATTGGCGATGTGACGGATGTCGAAATCCGAAGGGCCGTACCCGGCATCCGGATTCGTCAGGTCAAATACCAGTCCGCCAATCACCGTGTTCGCTACGCTCGAGTTGTTGTCCTTCGAGAACGAATATGTGTAATTGATGTCGAACTGAAGACCTTGCGAAAACCGCCTTTGCAGACTGACCAGCAGTGCGTCATATCTCGAACGCCCGAGGTTCGTGATGTAAACGTTATCCGAGAATTGTGAGCTGATACCCACATTCGGTCCCAGAAGTGGGTTCGGGGTGAATACCGTATTCGCGAACAAATTCTGAATCAAGTCACCAGTGTCGCCGCGGAAAATCAGGTTTCGACGATTGGCGCTTGCGACGACGAGCCCGGTACAACCGCCGTGTCCGTTAACAATCGCCGGGCAAACGCGCCCCGTGGCTGCAACCTGATTTTCAAAGAACGGCTGCACATTGATATTCCCGGTCGTCGTACCGGCCTGGAGTTGCGTCTGAATCGCATTCAGCGCGTCAAACAAAAACTGACCGGAGCCCGGATCTCGGAAATTCAAGACCTGAGCGGCGTCAGCCTGGGTAAAGAGTTTCTTCCCGATACGACCCGCGTACGAAACGTCGAGAAGAAAATTGCCGGGCAGCTCACGCTGGAATCCAATGCTGTACTGATACGAGTATGGAACCTGGAAATCCTGCGCGATCGTGTAATTGAAAGCACCATCAGCGTTGCCAAAACCTGCGCCGTTGTCGACGAACGGTGTCAGCGGGTTAGTTATTATCGGCGCCGTATTGCTCACCGGAAGAGATCCGATGCCGGTGAATCGCGGATCGTTCTGTAGATCGGCAAAAGCGTCACCGGTACCAAACGGGCTGTTGGCAGAGTTATCGAACAGGTACGAGCCCTGGTCCTGAATAAACGTCAAGCCACCGCCGACACGTTCGTAGACGATGGAAGCGCCTCCGCGGATAGACGTCTTACGATCTCCAAAAACGGTCTTCATGAAGCCGTTCGAAAACGACGGCGAATAAGCGAAGCCGATTCGTGGGGCGAAGTTGTTCTTGTCACCCTTGTAGTAAGGACGGCCATTATTCGCCCTTCCGATCAGTGTGTAAGTCAGAAACGGCTCCGAGGTGTCACTGGCGATGCCTGCTGCGGCATTGGCCACACGCTGCTGGAACAGCTCGTTGAAGTCCACATCGTTTCCGGTTTGGAAACCATTCGCTTCATACGGCGGTGAATAGTATTGATACCGGAGGCCGAGGTTGACGGTGAGATCGTTCCGGATCTTCCAGTTGTCCTGAACGTAATACTCGTACTCGTTGTACCGGAAATCGCGAAGCTTTCCAGTTCCAGGCCCGTTGGCGATGCCTTCAGGCGTGTAGGTGTAGTTTGTGTTCACACTCGCGATACGCCCGAGCAGGAAGGCAAAAGAGGCGTCGTACTGCGAGATTGCGGACGGATTGAGATTACCCGGCTGGACACTGGCATCGAGACCGCCCAAGTTACCGCCAAGACCGATAGTAGCGAAGTTGAAATCATTGACGATGCCGGAAACCGACTTGATCGGCTTGTATTGAAATCCAAAGAGGAGGGTGTGGTTACCCTTTACCCAGGTAGCGTCGTCGCGAATCGTGGGCGTATCGACGATGCGGCTCTGTGTGTCGATTCCCGCAAAGGGAGCACTCAGCGTCCCGAAAGTAAACTCGGTCGGAAATGATGGATTGAAGTCATTCGGGAAACTAAGATTCGAATGGCTGTTTCCAATCGTGAACTGGTTGTACAACGAATCCGTTATCGCCCAGTTGTGCCCCGCCGCGATCGACCAGTCCCGGGAGACGATCAAAGCTGCTGCAGGATCGCCTGGGAACTGTGCCGCGACAGAATTAACCGTATCAGTCTGGGTTCGTCGGGCGATGTTGAATCGTAAGAAAGCCTTTTGGCGATCGGTGATGTTCCCGTCGAAACGGGTCGTGAAAGTGTTGTCCTCCCGACTCACCGGCGCATTGAACACAAAACCACCGGTATTCAAACCGTCGCCCAGCGACAGATCGTTCGGCAGCGGATACCGGCTGTTGATGAAGCTCCGCAGAGCCGGGCTAGCACCTATTCCAAGCGGGTCCAGCCCCGCCACTTGGGTGGGTGACAGGATCGTTATACAACTCGGATTAACGTTCAACCGAGCACCGGCACATGTTGCCTGCGGGCCGCTGATATAAGCCAGACCGCCGTTGCGGAAGTGCTGAAGCGGCACGATACGCGTCTCGCCGGTCACCTCTGACGCGTCACGCCGTCCTTCGTAGTCGAAGAAGAAGAACAGTCGATCTTTACCACTGTTCCAGAAGGGATCGCTCGGATCGCGTTCACCAAAGTTCGGGAAAGGAACCGGGCCGCCCAGGTTGCCACCGAACTGATTCCTGTTCAGCTTCCCGCGAGGGGTACCATTTCTGTTGTTGAAGAAGCTGTTCGCGGCAAACGCTTCGTTTCGGTTGTACAAGCGTAGCGAACCGTGAAAGTCGTTTGTACCGCTCTTCGTAACGAGCTGCACCTGACCACCCGAGCTTCGGCCTTCGGAAGCCGACGGGTTCACAGTTATTGCCCGAAACTCCTGGATCGCGTCGATAGGCGCGTTACCGACAGTAGAGGCAAACTGCCCCGTCGTCTGGTCGTTTGCGTCGATACCGTCAACGGTGATGTTGCCCTGGTCAGCGCGTGAACCTGTAACCGACCCGACACGATTGGTATTCCCGGTACCGATGTTATTTCCCACCACGCCGGGCTGCAGGCTGATCAGCGCCGCGGGCGAGCTGCGTATCTGGATCGGAAGCTCGCGCAGCTGGCGGGTGTCGATAACGTTACCGATACTAGGATCCGTCGTGTTGAGGGTGTCACCGGTGCCTGCCGCGACAATGTCCACGGTGGCCGAAACGTCTCCGGCCGAAAGCACCGTATCGTACGTTTCGACTTTTGCAACGCCGAGCGTAACGTTGCTAAGTGAGTTTGTCTGAAAGCCCTGTACGGCGAATGTCAGCCGGTAGCCTTCTGCGGGCGGAATATTGGTGAAGGTGTAGGAACCTTCGTCGTTTGTTGTAGTGGTGAAACTGCGGTCTGTTCTCGTATCGGTTAGCGTGACCGTTACTCCCGGAACAACCTTCCCAGTGGGATCGCTAACGATTCCCGTGACGCCAGATGTAGCTTGTGCGAAAGCCGCCTGAGAAAAAACCATCAATGCGAACGCCGAGATCAAGAACTTATAGAACCTTGAAATCGTCGCGCGTCCAAAATATTGCATGCACATTACCTCCCAGTTAAAACAATTTGGTCGATTAAAACTTCGAAGTGATTCGAATTAACCGGATACTGGCAAGCGGTATTCCATATGTCATTCGCCCAAGCAAATCTCTCGAAGTCCGCAACTTTATTTTTTATTTTTTAATCGTGGTTTTTTATATTCCAGTTTTTTGGATTTTGTTTGCGTTATTGAAATGTAATGAGGGATATCGTCGATGCGTAGAAAATCCGTGTCGATGTACGACGCAGTGGACTGCGTGCAATTAAATGAATTAACGCTTGATAATTTGTTATCGCCGCGGCTGCGGAATATAATGCGCCAGCTTTTCTCTCATCTCGGGTCACTGAAAAACTAATAACTTTCGATAGGAGCTCCTGCCTTGAGGCATGGAGGCTCCTCCATTCGCGGTTTTAGGTTTTATTCCTCGGCGGCTGAAACAGGGTTCGTATAGACGGAGCCGGCTTCAGTTTTCAGAAACTCATAAAAGGAGAAACGATAATGTTACGAATCCATCCGAAGTTCACGGCATT
>DATLCA010000443.1:0-6317 GCA_035526605.1 Pyrinomonadaceae bacterium
TCGATTATTGAGGAAACGCGATCCGGTAAGGAGCTCGAGCGGAGGGGCGGGCGGGCGTACCCCGGAACAACAACTCTAGCTACACCCCGGGCGAAGCGGAGGGGTGTAGCTAAAGTTATTGCTGCATGCTCCGCATTTTGGGGCGCGCTCCGGGAGTCCCCCGGTTTGATAATCAAAACTTCCTTCCCCACACTGTCACTGCTGCCCGGCTCTCCGATGAAACAAATCGCTTGACAACCTACGAAGATCTTCGTATATTTTCTCCTACGAACCTCTTCGTAGGTAAATATGGCGACAATCAATCATCCGACACCTGCCGAGCTGGAAATACTGGATATATTGTGGGACCGCAAGAAAGCGACGGTACGCGAAGTTTTCGAACAGATCGAAAAGCGAAAGCCGACCCGCTACACGACGATCCTCAAACTGATGCAGATCATGCAGTCGAAAGGTCTGGTCGTGCGGGACGAGAAAGATAAAGCTCACGTCTACCGGCCGAAAAATTCGCAGCGTAAGACACAGACGAAACTGGTCGGGACATTGCTCGATAAAGCCTTTCGCGGCTCGGCGCTAAGTCTGGTGCAGCATGTTCTGGAGACCAAGCCGACGACCCGCGAAGAACTCACCGCTATCCGAAAATTGATCGATGAGGCAGAGGCGAAGGGAGGAAGTAAATGATGATGGAAACGTTCCTCGAATCGAAATTGGTGGCGTATACGGGTTGGACCCTTCTGCATTCGCTCTGGCAGATCGGCATGGTATCCATCGGCCTGCTTCTGGCGCTTCGTATCCTTCCCAGCCACTCGGCGAATTTACGCTACAGTCTTTCGGTCTGCGCGTTACTGGTCTCGGCCATGCTTCCGCTTTTCACATTTGTCCAGGTTTCCACCCAAAACGAGCCGCCGTCCCCATCAGCAGTCGTGTCATCGAATCCCGGTCAGGATTTCAGGAAGATGGGCGGTGCGGCGCCCGAAACGCCGGGCCCCGAAACGCCCCCGAACACGCCTACGGATTACGCCGCGAACGGTATGGCGGCCTTCGCGGGCCTTTTCCAATTCATCGATCGCTCGGTTCCCGACCTTTTGCCCTTCGCGGTCTTCGCTTGGCTTCTCGGCGTCGGGTTCTTCTCGCTGCGTCTCGCCGGAGGGTTCAACCAACTGCGTGCATACAAAAGCCGGGGGTCGGGCGAGCCCGATGAACATTGGAAACTAACATTCTCGCGGCTCTGTGCCGCCGCCGGAGTGACGCAGGCGGTTCGGCTCCTTACCTCGGACCTCGTGCGGACACCGATCGCGGTCGGGGTTCTGAAGCCGGTGATCGTAATCCCGGCAAGCCTGTTCCTGCAGATCAGCCCGGAAGAGCTCGAGACGATCATCGCACACGAGCTCATCCACATTCGTCGCTTCGATCCTCTCGTCAATGTCGGGCAATGCATCGTCGAAGCGGTGATCTTTTATCATCCCGGCGTGTGGTGGATCTCGGCTCAGATACGGCGCGAGCGCGAGTTCGCGGCCGATGCGGCCGTGACGGAAATCTTCGCAGACTCCCACGTGACGTACGCGAGTGCACTCGCAAATTTAGAGGAAATCCGCCTGCGGGCGGATCGGACGATGCCGCGTTACGCAACGGCGGCTAATGGAGGTAACCTTATGCAAAGAATTCAGAGGATCTTACAAATAAAAACCGAGGCAAGCTCGGCCATTTCCGCTTGGACGGCAGGTGTGGCCCTTTTGCTTACCTCGGCATTCTTACTAGCGGTATTTTCATTCAGTTCTTCGGATGTTGTCAATGCTCAGCAAAGGTCGGGTACGCGAAAACTGGCGATCGGGTTTGTATCGATCCCGCCCTTGGACAGGACCGAAAATCCGCCTAAAGATTCGGACGCGACAGCTCGGCTTCTGATCGCGAAATTGAAGGAATACAAAGTTCCCGCGACGGGGTTCCTGCAAGGAGGAATGGTGTCGGACGGTGAAAAGCTTTTTCCCGTCCGTGCGAACATCGCGCGGATGTGGATCGACGCGGGGTTCCAAGTTGGGCTCGGGGGTTTCAAACACGTCTCGCTTTATCACACACCCGCTGACGAATACATCGCGAACATCGAGAAGAACGAACGTGTCGCAAAACAGATTATCGGCGATGCGAAATTGCCGATCCGATATTTCAGTTACCCGTATCTCAACACCGGGAAGACAGGCGAAGATAAGGCCAAAGTGGAATCATGGCTCGCCTCGCGCGGGTACACGTCCGTCAAATACACGTTCGACAATCAGGAGTGGATGTACTCGTATGCTTACGACATGGCCCGGAACGATAACGATCTGAATACGATGAAGGAGATCCGCACCGCGTACCTCGATTACATGGGCAGGATGTTCGCGCACTTCGAAGCGTATTCGGCCGAGCTTTTCGGTCGCGATATTCCGCAGACGATGGTTCTAACATCGAGCCGGTTGATCACGGACACCGCCGATGATTTCTTCGCGATGGCGGCCAAGCGGGGATATTCATTCGTAACCCTTGAGGAAGCGCAAAGCGATCCGGCTTACAAAACGAAGGAAGACTTTGCAGGCGACTCGGGAATCTCCTGGCTCGAGCGCTGGTCCATGGCAAAGGGGCGCCCGCTCAGGGACGAGCCCGCCGTGGATCCCGGCGTGAAACTGGCCTGGGAAAACCGTCAATTGAAAGCCAAGAAGTAAACCTGCCGAGCCGCCGGATTACAGGCCACTCTCAAGGCTAGTGGCAATCTAAAGAGGCCGTCCTTTTGGACGGCCTCTTTATTTTTATTCGTTTAGTTCTTTATGCTCCCGGAATCTTTAGCTCTTGTCCCGGGTAGATCTTGTCGGGATCTTTCAGGACGTCCTGGTTCGCGTCAAAGATCTGCTGCCAGGTTATTCCGTATTTCTCACCGATCTTGCTGAGATTGTCGCCCGAGACGACCGTGTATGTGTGGCCTTCTCCGCCGCCCGCGGCCGCTCCGCCGACATTTACATTCAGCATGAGATCGCCGGCGCGGTAGTCCGGATCGATGCGATTGTACTCGTCCCAGAGCTGTTGCTTTGCTTCTTCGCTCGGGGCGGTTCCGTTGACGTGAAGAACGCCGTCGCCTTCGCTTAATTCGTAGCTCGTGCCGTTCTGGTTCGCGAGTTCAAGCAGCGTCTGATATTTTTCCTGTATAGACATTTAGATGTTCCTCCTTGCTTATTTGCCCTTCTGAAGCCGGTTGTCGAGTTTGCCCGCTCCCGATTCATTGACGACCTTCACGCATTCGGCGTACTTGGCCTCGGGTACGGTTCCGGTCAACGTGACCGTACCGTTGGCGATGCTAACGGTCGCTCCCGTACAGCCGGCCTTCTTCAGATTTTCCTCAACCTTCCCACTCAGCATCGGATCGGCCGGTGCCGGGGCAGGAGTGGGCAAAGCCCGAAGCGTTGTGCTGTCCGTTACGGACTTAACGCCTTCAACAGTCTGCGCCGACTGGAGGGCCTTATTCTTAACTGTGATGTCCGCGACTTCGCCGCTCAGAGTAGCGACGCCGCCGTTCACCGCAACCGTAACCCCTCGGACATTATCTGCCGCGAGCTTGTCGGCGACCGCCTTCTGGATATCCGCATCTTTCTTGCCGCACGCCCCTAGGAATGCAACCATCGTCAAAACAATAACCGTTAGAAATTTGATTTTCATTTTCCCTCCCGAGACTATCTGAACTAGAACCTCGCCCGACAGAAACCGGAGCAAGGCGAACAAAAAACTCCTGTTAAAAGATAACTAGTGACCTGAAATGAATTCGTATCCATATAGTGGTTTATCCACTGAATAATTTCAATATAAATCTTTTTTCGGGTCGGCCTGGCTTCCTACGAAAAGATCTGCTCCGCGATTTGCCGGGCGATATCGTAAGAAGTGAACTCGGGCTTGATGACGAAGTGCCAGTCGGCGAGGGCGTAGAGCTTTTGACGTTCGTCGAAAAGCGCTCGCGCGGCGGCTTTGTTGGTCGCGAGCGGGCGTTCTTTCTTCGACATCCGGATGTTCCGCCAACAATGCTGGAAGCTCGATTCGAGCCAAACGCTCGTCAGGCCCTGCCTTTTGAGAACACGTCGATTTTCGGATACCGTCCATGTTCCGCCGCCAAGAGATAATATCTGCGCGTCGGTTTCCGTGAGCACCAGACGCAGACTTCGGCTTTCGACCTGTCGGTAAAACGGCAGGCCGTCTGCGTTAATGATCTCGTGGATCTTCCTTCCCTCCTGCTCCTCGATGAACGAATCGAGATCGACACGCCCGCAGTCCAGCAGCATGGAAAGATGGCGCGCGACGCTGGATTTTCCGACACCCATAAAGCCGGTCAGGGCGACGCGCGTTCCGTTATTCGTAAACGACAACATCGTGAAGAACTTCAAAAAAGCCTGGAAAAGAAACGTCGACCGACTCCGCCCCGACGATCTCTGTTTCACCTTCCGTCGCGAGCAGGCCGGCGACCGCGAATGCCATCGCGATACGATGGTCGCCGAAAGAATCGACACGTGCGCCCTTCAGATCGGATTTACCCACTCGAAATCCGTCGTCAAATTCTTCAACATCGGCGTTCATCCTTCTGAGATTTTCGACAACGGCGGCGATCCGGTCCGTTTCCTTCACGCGAAGCTCGGCCGCATCGCGAACTTCGAGGCCGTTCTGCAGCTGGGTTCCCAAAATCGCAAGTATCGGCAGTTCGTCAACCAGATTCGCGATCACTTTCCCTTTTATTACGGGGTTGGAGTTTTGCCCCATCCCGCCGAGAATATGAATGTCCGCCATCGGTTCGTTATTCAGTTCGCGTTCGTTCGATGTCCGGATGTCGGCTCCGAGGTTACGGAGGGTCTCCACGATCGCGGCCCGCGTCGGGTTCGATCCGACGTTTCGGATCCGCAGATCCGAGTTTGCCAGACTCAACGCAAGCACCAGGAAGAAGGCCGCCGACGAGATGTCGGACGGCACAACGACATCCGCGGCCGTCAACTGAGCAGTCCCCGTCACGCTGATCCTTTTTCCGCCGGCTAAATTTGTTTCGAGCACGTCCACCCCGAACCATCTCAACATCCGCTCGGTGTGATCCCGCGTGGGAACCGGTTCGATGACTGCCGTTTCGCCGTCAGAATTCAAACCGGCGAGCAGCATGCACGATTTGATCTGAGCAGAAGCGACCGGCAATTGATACTCGATCGCACGGAGGGGATTTCTCCCGAGAACTCTTAGGGGAGCTCGATTATTTTCAGACTCGAAAGATGCGCCCATCGCCGTCAAGGGGTCGATGACGCGTCCCATCGGCCGCTTTTGCAGGGAATCATCTCCGGTCAGGACCGACTCAAAACTCTGGCCGGCAAGGACGCCCGCCAGCAGTCGCATTGTCGTGCCGCTGTTTCCGCAATCGAGAGGCTCGGCAGGCTCTACAAATCCCGACTTCCCAACCCCCTGGATCCGAACGGCAGGGCCTTCCTGGCGAACCTCGACGCCCACCTGCCGTAAACATTTCAACGTCGACGCACAGTCCGCGCTCGTCGCAAAATTCTCGATTCGTGATTCGCCCGTCGCCATCGCCGCGAATATCGCCGCCCGATGGGAAATGGATTTGTCACCCGGGAGAGAGATCTCGCCTTTAATTGCCCGTGCCGGACGGATTAGCATATTCGAACATTCTAGACCGTTCGCGGGCGGTTTGTCTTGACACGAACGACCTAAGCCTTTAACTTACAAAGACAATACTGTGGCGGGGATACAGCAGATCAAATTGCCAAGCCGGATCGAGTCGGTCGATGAAGCGGCATTGAAGGCGGACGAGTTCGCCAAGGAGCAGGGTCTCGGGGACGATTTCGTCTCGGCGATCGACCTCGCCATTCGGGAATCCGTCGCGAACGCCGTCAAGCACGGCAACAAGTTTGCGGAAGAGAAAACCGTCGACCTGACGCTTGCGCGAACCGAAGAAGGTTTTGAGATCACGGTTCGTGATTACGGAGCGGGATTTCAGATCGATGACGTTCCGGACCCGACCGACCCCGAGAATCTCTTAAAATCTAACGGCCGCGGGATTCTTTTTATGCGTTCTTTCATGGATGTCGTCGAGTGGTCAAATCACGAAGGCGGCGGACTGGTGGTCAAAATGTTAAAGCGTCAATAAAGTATTGCGGGGTGCGTGGACTTTGAATTCTTGTTGGTCTAGAATCTGCTATCAAACTATTAACTTAAAACGAGGAGAAACAAATGTCGGATATTACTATTTCTGAACGCCAGGCCGGGGATGTCACCATTCTCGATCTTGTCGGCAAGGTTACGATTGGCGAGGG
>DATLCA010000444.1:0-3156 GCA_035526605.1 Pyrinomonadaceae bacterium
TTACGACTGGGACTGGAACGGCTCCGAGACCGAGCTTCGCCGCGCGGTCGAACTCAATCCTAGCTCATCTTTCGCTCGGCAGATGCTCGGCATACGAACCTGTGTTGAGGGCCGGTTCGAAGAAGCAAAGGAGCATTTCCGTATCGCACACGAGCTCGATCCATTATCGGCCAGTATCAACGAACACCTGGCCTGGCCTTTCTATTATTCACGCGATTACGACCGTGCAGTCACCCAGTTTGAAAAGGCGATCGCGATGGAGCCCGGCTTTAAGAACGTCCATTTCCGGCTCGGGTTAGTCTACATCCGAAAGGGGATGTACGAAGAGGCGATTGCGAAGATCCGCGACGCTCAGAAGATCTCGTTCGACCGCGACGCAGTAGCGTGGTTGGGGTACGTTTACGGGTTAATGAATCGGGAAGCCGAGGCCCGGGAAGTGCTCGCCGAGCTTAACAAGATCGCGGGAGACCAATATGTGCCGCCGTACGCGTTTGCCCTCGTCCACCTCGGGCTGGGCGAAACCGATGAAGCGTTTAAATGGCTCGAGCGAGGTGCTCGGGAGCGCGATTACTGGATGATCTTTGTCCATATCGACCCGGAGCTGGACCTGCTGCGCGCCGATCCGCGATTTGAGGAGCTGGTCATGCTGGTCGGTATCCCAAAACCCGAAGGAGAAATATCTAATCGATCTGAGTAGTGCGAGCTGGGTGGAGTGATGTCCAAATCAACATAAGAATAATGAAACGGTGTCCCGAATGTGGAAGAGATTATAACGATGACTCACTGAGCTTCTGTCTCGACGACGGGTCGGAGCTTTTGTTCGGGCCAGCCGTCTTGTCGGAACCTGGAGCGGTCGAGACCGCGAGACTTTCCGATCATGAGACTGAAGTCTTATCCCCGTTCGGCGTCCCGCCTTCAGGCGGCTCTCCGTTGGAATCGCAGACGCGAGCGTATCTGCAGACGACGGCCCGGGAGGCGGAGCCTCCTAACATTTCGGGTGGCGTGACGGAAAGGCGGAGCCTTTCCGCCCATCGGGCGGCACAGCCGCGGGAGACAGCGCAGACATCCAGGAAGCCGAGCGGGACTTTGCTTCGTACGCTTTCGATAGTTGGAATTCTGGCCGCACTTCTCATCGGCGGATTTTTCGGCTTCCGATATTTCAGCAGCAGCGACCGCATCAATTCAATTGCCGTGCTGCCGTTCGAAAATCGGAGCAGCAACGCGGACACCGATTATCTGTCCGACGGCCGGACGGATTCTTTGATATTTCGCTTCTCACAACTTCCCAACGTGAAGGTCAGTCCGACAAGCTCCGTGATGCGGTACAAGGGGAAAGCCGCCGATGTCGCCCAGGTCGCGAAAGAGCTCGACGTCGACGCCGTTCTATCGGGGCGGCTCATGCAGCTCGGCGACAAGCTCGATATCAGCGTTCAGCTTGTCGACGCTCGTTCGGGAAAACTTATCTGGGCCGAAGAGTACGATCGACAGATGGCCGATCTCCTCGCGACGCAGCGCGAGATCGCGACGACGCTCACGCAAAAAATGCAGCTCAAGCTGGCAGGCAACGAGCAAGGCATCACGAAAAAATACACCAATAGCAGCGAGGCGTACCAACTCTACATGAAGGGGAGATACCACTACGCGAGACGTGTGAAGGATGACATGTTGAAAGCGATCGATAGCTATCAGCAGGCGATCGCGCTCGATCCAAATTTCGCGCTCGCGTATGCGGCGACCGCCGAAGCGTACAACTCTATGGGGAAGAATCCGGATCTTCCACCAAAGGAATGTATCCCTCTCGCGAAGGCGGCGGCGATGCGAGCGCTGGAGATCGACCCGGATCTTCCGCAGGCTCATTCGGCCCTTGGCGATTCGCTGGCGATCTATGACTGGAACTGGGCTGAGTCGGAGAAGCATTTCAGACGCGGGCTGGAGCTCGATCCGAACATTTCCTACTCGCACCTTGCTTATGGGCTGGCATACCTTTCCGCCATGGGTAAGACGGGCGAGGTCGAACGCGAATTGAAACAAGCGGCAGACATGGAGCCTTTATCGATGATCAACAACGCGATACTGGTGACCGGATACATCTACGACCGTCAATATGACAAGGCTCTTGCGCAGGCGAAAGCCACTTACGAGCTTGACCCGGTGTTTCCGTTATCTCGTTACTGGCTTGGTATGGCGCACATCTCAAATGGCAACTATGACGAAGCGATAGCTGTTTCTGATCAAGGCGGGCCCCAGGGGTCTTTCGGGTGGATCCCGGCCGTTGTCGGCGGGCTCGCCTACGCTAAAACAGGTAAACGCGCAGAGGCTGAACGGGAGATCGAAGTTCTTAGGGCGCTCGCGAAGACAAGGTACGTTCGCACTTACTATTTTGCGTCGATCTACGCGACGCTGGGCGAAAAAGATAAAGCCTTCGCCGAACTGGAAAAGTCATTTGAAGATCACGATTGTTTTCTCGGACGCGCGCCATCGGATCCGTTTATGGATCCGCTTCGGGACGACCCGCGCTTCAAAGATTTGATGAAGCGGATGGGGTTGGGTCAATGAAATGCGGCAGCTTTCTTTGCGTCTTAGCGTCTTTGCGTGAACATCAGTGTCGATGGACTCGGCCGTAGTTTTCACGCAAAGACGCTAAGACGCAAAGCAAGTCGTAAGTTCAAACAAAAATATATGAAACTCACTCTGATCTTTATTCTCCTTTTCACATTGAACGCACACGCTCAGAGGTATGACGTGATCATCAAAGGCGGAACCGTGTATGACGGATCGGGCCGTCCGCCGGTCGTTGCGGACATCGTGATCGCGGGTGACAAGATCGTGAAGATCGGAAAGCTTGATCCGTCACAGGCAAAAACTGTCGTCGATGCCAAAGGCCTCGCCGTTGCACCGGGATTCATCAACATGCTGTCGTGGTCGACCGAGTCGCTGATCGTCGATCCCCGATCGCTTGGCGAGTTGAAGCAGGGCGTCACGACGCAGATCATGGGAGAGGGCGGATCGATGGGCCCGCTCAACGATCGCATGAAAAAGCAGATGAAGGACGATCAGGGCGATCTCAAGTACGACGTCGAGTGGACGACGCTTGCCGATTATTTAGCGTATCTGGAGAAGCGCGGTGTGTCACAGAACGTCGCGTCGTTCGTCGGG
>DATLCA010000445.1:0-1568 GCA_035526605.1 Pyrinomonadaceae bacterium
CAGCGGCCCGAGCATCGCGAATCCTTCCGCGGTGGTACCGGTGTCGCGGACCCCTGTGACGCCGTTCGCGAGGAAGAGCTTCGAAAACTGGTCGATGCGGTCTTTGCTTAGCGCATGGACGTGCATGTCCCACAGCCCCGGGATCAGGAACTTACCGCGCCCGTCGATGACCTTTATTGCTTTGGAAGTTTTTAGCCTCGGTCCGATGGCGGCTATTCTGTTTCCTATCACTAGGACCGTCGTTCCCGACCGCAACTTCCCGGTTGCCATGTCGATCAATGTCACGTCCTTGATGGCGATCGAGGTTTGAGCGTACGCGCCAAGAAATAACAAAGGAAGAATCGCTATCGTAAGAAAAACTTTTATCGGGATCATAAACTCTTGAAGCTTATGGGTCGTATGACTCGCCTATTCGCCACTTCCATTCTCCGCAAGACTCTTTCGCATTTCGAGTATCACACCCTTGTACCCCGCTTTCTCGTATGCTTTGATCGCCCCGGCATTTTGCACATAGACCTCTAGCTGCATCTCGGTCACTCCTCGCGAAACAGACCATGCCTCCAATGCCGCAACTATCTTTTTATTTATTCCGATTCCGCGATATTCCGGCGTGACGTACATAAACCCAAGGTACGAGTGCTTAGTATGTTTTAAGTACGCCTTTGCGTTCTCGATCCGCGCATAACCGGACCCGATCAGTTCACGCCCCGCCTGCGCGACCACGACTTCGGCATCCGGCGATGATATTAAAGCCGCAAGGTCGTAATAATGAACGTCCCCGCCGCGTCGGAGCGTCGCATCGAACGGCCGTTCGGCTTCGATTATAGCTTGCTCAAACGCGAGTAGCCGGTCGAGGTCGTCTTCATTCGCCGTTCTCACAAGGGCGCCTTCCATTGCTGTTCAATTCTTCCGTGAGCGCTCTTTCCCTGGCTGATAAGAGCTTTCGAGATTCGCTTTGATGTCGGCCAGTTCCAACCACGCCGGTTTGAATTGGCCGCGTGCGTATAGCTCGGACTGGTCCATGAAGTGTCGGCTTTTCGGGTCCCCGCTTGCACCGAATACGTGAACCGATTTCCCTTTTACCGTTGGGGCGAATTCCACGATGCTGACATAGGTCCCGCCGGCAACCCCGTAGCGTCTCTTCTGCCCTTTCTCTTGGTCGGCGTAAAATGTGAAGACTGCTCCGTCCCGACCGCCGACGCCCGGTACAGGGACGCTTGGCCGGTTATCCTGAAAACTTTCTGCCTTGCTTTCGTCGGGACGCTGCAGCCGGTTAATTTCTCCCCACCCGATGCGCCAGGTGCCGAAATCGGTTTCCAATTGTTTCAGAACTTCCGCCAGTGCCGCCGTGATTGATTTGTCATCTTTCGATTTGCTCTTCTCAAGTTGGTCCGTCCACAAAACAAACAGCGTCGTCCCGACCGCAGCAGTGGTCGCACGATGATCCCATTTCGACAATTCGTCGTAAGCCGAGCGCAGGTGCGCGCTCGACCCCGGATTGGACGCCATTCCTTTTTTCAAAGAATCCAGAAGTGACGTCAAATGCTTGTCCGCCGCCAGAACTCGTG
>DATLCA010000446.1:0-7593 GCA_035526605.1 Pyrinomonadaceae bacterium
CCTGTCGTTACTAAACTGCTGTTTTCTCGAACTCCTCTTCCTGGACCAAATACGGCGAAGCCGTCGGTTCATCCAGGTCCTCAGAAACGATCTTCGCTATTACCGGCAGCGAAAGCGAACGAACCTTCCCGATTCCCGGCACTTCATGCCCTTTCGCGTAAACATCGTGGCGGCCGTGTTCCTTGTACCACTCCGACAGTGATGCGGTCTTGTGCATCTCCTCACTGATCTGACGCCAGCCGACGCCGGTGTTATATGCACAGAAGCTGATCTCACCTTCCTGCGTGCCGTACGGGATCACGCACATCTCGGTGCGGCGGAAGTCGTAGTTGAACAGGTCCTGGAACCACATTCCTTCGACACACAAAACGCGCCAGACGTCGTAGTCGGACTTCTCGACCTTCATGCGGTCGTTGCGGTCGGAGTTCGAAGTCGCCGATGACGGTTTGAAAAGATTGATTATCTGCGAGATCGGAAATCCGTCGGGAGCTTTGCCGGCGTCGTAGTTCCGCATGATCGCCATCCCGAGCTGCGCCATCGTGAGCTTTTTCCCGCGAGCAGTGTCGGTGATCGTCGCGACGTCCTTCATGAACTGCTCGTAGTTGAAAAATTCAAACAGCGATTTCGTCAGACCCGTCTTTTTATTGACGACCATCAGCGTGAAGATTCCGCAGTTCGGATGGCAGTTGCAGGACGACCATCCCCACGGCGCGTCCGCACCCTGCAACATATCCATCACGCTCGTGAAAGCTGAATAACTCGACAGCGGGAACCAATCGCGCATCGGCTGAAGTACCCCATCGAGCTGCTCTTTCAGATCGTGGGTCATGCCGGCAAGCGTGTAGCGCTGCGCGATCCGGTCCTTGTCGGAAATGTCTTCGTCGCGTCCGGTGAAGCTCACGGGCTGGAACGCGATCGTCTGGACCTTGTCGATATTCTCCGCGGCGAATTTAACGATGCTGCCGATTCCCTTGTTGTTCCACGAATTGACGATCGTCGTGACCAGCGTCACCTTGATACCGACGGACGCGAGATTCTCAATGGCCTTGAGCTTCACGTCAAACAGATTGCCTACACCGCGATGCTCGTTGTCCGCTTCGTTGGTCCCGTCGAACTGGAGATATACACCGTGCTGTCCGGCTTCCTTCGCGGCTTTGCAAAATTCGATATCTTCGGCGTAGCGGATCCCGTTCGTCGCCGCCAGAATACGGTAGAAACCGATCTTCTTCGCATACGCGACCGCGTCGAGAAAGTAAGGTGACAGCGTCGGCTCGCCACCGGAGAACAAAATAATTATCTGGCGTTTCGGTTTGAACGAAACCGCGCGGTCGAGGATAGCTTTCGTATCTTCGAAAGTCGGTTCGTGTACGTACCCGACCTGGTTCGCGTCCATGAAGCATGGGTTGCACATCATGTTGCAGCGGTTCGTCAGATCGACCGTCAAAACAGCGCCGCGGCCGAATTTTATATCGGAGGTTCCGTGATGATGTACGTGCTTGTCCTCGGCGGCTTTGAAATCGCGGCCGTAAAAAAGTGACTCGATGCGATTGAGAAATGCTGAGTCGGTGGCCAGTACGTCGACAAACTCACCGTGCGTCGGACACGTCTTTCGCATTACCACCTGTCCGTTCTCTTCCACGATCTCGGCCTTGATCTCTCCCGGATGAGAGTCCATCAAAATATTCAGCGGAATATCGCCGGAGATAACGCCATTGCGAACCTGCTTCACGCACGAAGGGCAAAGCGAATCGGTCTCGCGCGGGAAGCCCAGCGGGGGAGCCGTGCGTTCGTAAGATTTAAGAAGCGGCTCCGCGGCCCACGACGGCTGGATCGACTCGCCTTCGGGTATTGCTTTGTTCACGGCCTGGAAAGCCTTCCATCCGAGATCGGCCATTTTGGAAACCGCCTTCGAGCCGGTCTTGCCGTTTCCTTTTCCTTCGCCGCGTCTGAAATTGTCGCTAAACATAATGATTATAAAGGCGGGACACAGGTTCCCAGCGAAAAATACTAACAGATTCTACCTGTCATTACGAACATTGAGCTCTTTGCGTTGTGTCAGGAAATGTACATTGTCGTACTGAACTAAACCGAGACGAGCGGCCATGATAGGCTAAGCTTTAATAAATGATGCTTAGGATTCTAGTTGCCGTCGTAACTTTGCTCGCTGTTTCACAGGCCGGCTTTTCGCAGGTCGAGCTTCAACCGCTTCTCGATACCCAGAGAGCGTTCGAGCAGGTCGCCACCGAGAAGGGGATGAAGTCCGCCTTTCTCGAGTTTCTTCGGGATGACGCCATCGTATTCCAACCTGGCCCGACAAACGGAAAGCAATATTGGGCGGCGCGGGACGGCGATGAATCGACCCTGTTCGTCCGCAGTTTGACCTATTCGGACGTTGCCGCCAACGGCCTGATGGGTTACACAACCGGAAACTGGCGGTCCTATCAAAAAGGCAAAAGCGAAGGGCTCGCGAAGTTTGGCCAATACGTCACGATTTGGGAGCGCTCCGGCGACGGGAAGTTTCGGGCGACCGTCGACATCGCGGTAGCACATGAGAAATTGCCATTCGCCGAAACCGACAAGCCGGTCCGCCAAAAGCAATCACGAGACGTCAACAAACGGGGCCGGTCGCCCGCAGACGATGCGATGAATTTTCTCCGAGCGAGCATGAAGGGCACGGGGCTCAGCGGAGCATATGCCAAATACGCGGCCGACGACGTTCGGCTGCTGCGCGACGCGGCGCCCCCGATCATCGGCAAGAAGCAGGTCGTGGCTGAGACGAGTGACTATGTGGCGGTGGAATTCCCGACCAAGGTCGCCCTCTTTCAATCTGCAGATATGGCGTATACCTGGAATCCCTGCCTTTTCGACAACAGCGACGAGGGTTTTGTAAAAGGAAACTGCCTGCACATCTGGAAGCTGCGAAACAAAAAATGGTGGATCGTTTTGGGCGTCTTTGCCCCGGTTCCAAACGAGACGCAGCCGGTTTTAAAACAACTACCGCGTCAGCGAAAATCGCACCCTTAACCTTCTTTTCTCGACCCCGCGGAAACGTTCCAATATGTCGGTCGCTCCACCATTTCTGTTCGCAACCGGAATCGAGAACAGTGCTCCCACTATCAACAATGGCGTGACGCGCATCGACGAGATGGAGAAGTGCGGCCATTACGAACACTGGCAGCACGATTTCGCGCTCGTCGAAGAGATGGGCATCCATTTTCTCAGGTATGGCCTGCCGATCCACCGCGTTTGTCCCGCTCCTGATAAGTTCGACTGGGAGTTTTCGGATCGTGCTTTCGGTGAATTGAAGAGGAAGAACATCGCGCCCATCGCCGATCTTTGCCACTTCGGCGTTCCGGACTGGATCGGGAATTTTCAGAACCCGGACTTCCCTGCATTCTTTGCCGCGTACGCGTCCGCCTTCGCCAACCGCTATCCCTGGATCCAGCTCTATACCCCGATCAACGAGATGTTCATCACTGCGACCTTCTCGGCGCAGTACGGATGGTGGAACGAGCAGCTCACCGATGACCGATCGTTTGTCACAGCGCTAAAACATATCGTTCGGGCGAACGTGCTCGCGATGCAGGAGATCCTGAAAGTCCGCCCTGACGCGATATTCATTCAGAGCGAGTCCAGCGAGTATTTCCATGCCGAGAACCCCGCCGCGATCAAACCCGCCGAAGTTCTCAATGCAAAACGTTTTCTCTCGCTCGACCTGAACTTCGGCCGCCGCGTCGAATCTGAGATGTACGAGTACCTGCTCGACAACGGCATGACCCGCGACGAATACCATTTCTTCCTCGGCAACGGGCTCAAGCAGCACTGCATAATGGGGAACGATTATTACATCACGAACGAGCATCGAGTTTCGGCCGACGGATCGACACGGGCCTCGGGCGAGATTTTTGGTTACGACGCGATCACGTGGCAGTACTACGATCGTTACCACCTCCCGGTGATGCACACCGAGACGAATATTCAAGAGGGAGCGAACGGGGACGAGGCGGTCAATTGGCTTTGGAAAGAATGGGCGAATGTTCTTCGGGTGAGAAACGACGGAATCCCCGTCGTAGGTTTCACCTGGTACTCGCTGACCGATCAGATTGACTGGAGGATCGCTCTCCGCGAAGAGCGGGGCCACGTGGATCCGGTCGGACTGTACGATCTTGAAAGAAAGATACGTCCGGTGGGTGAGGCCTACCGCCAACTGATCGCCGACTGGCGCGAGGTCCTGCCCGCGCAGAGCATATGCCTCCAGGTTCCGGTCGTGATGCCCGACGATTACAATGGCGATCCCGGTCCACCTCGGCTCATCGACGACCGGCCGACCGCGCCGTCTGTGGCAAACGGAGGAAGCGTAAGGTGAATTTCGAGGGAAAGGTGGCAATAGTCACCGGCGGAGGCGGCGGCATCGGTCTCGCGACGGCTAAAAAGCTTGGCGCGGGCGGTGCCCGGGTCGTGATCGCGGATCTCGACGAGCAGAAGTTTGAGGCCGCCGCAAAAGAGGTGGAACGGGCGGGCTCGCCCGCCGCATTCGGGGTGAAGTGCGACGTCTCGGTTGAGGCGGAGGTAATTTCCGCGGTCGGCACCGCGATCGAACGTTTCGGGGGGCTGAACGTGATCGTAAACAATGCCGGGCTGATGGTGTTCAAACCGATCGTCGAGCAGACCGGCGAGGATTGGCTCAAAGTACTAAACGTCGATCTATTAGGCGCATTTTTCTTTATCCGCGAGGCGTTTCGTAAAATGCGCCCCGGCGGGACGATCGTAAACGTTTCAAGCGTCCATGCGATCGAGACAACGCCTCTCGTTGCCTCTTACGCCGCCGCAAAAAGCGCTCTGCTTTCGCTGACACGCTCGGCTGCTCTCGAGGGAGCACCGCTCGGGATCAGGGTGAATGCGGTACTTCCCGGCGCGGTCGACACGCCTATGCTTTGGCAGAATCCGAACATCATGTCCGGCGTCGAAAAGGTTGATCCCAAGGATGTGGGTAAGCCTGAGGATATCGCCGACGCGATCGCTTACCTCGCGTCCGATGACGCGAAATTTGTCCAGGGTGCGGCGCTCCGCGTGGACGGCGGCCGCTTGAGCCGGCTGTGAAGCCAATCCCGCGCACAGGTCCCGCCGAACAGGATCCGGCAGCTATTCCGTCAGCCGTGCGATCGCGAACACGCTCCCGGTCGTCGCGGCCGTATTCGGATTTCGCGTCTCACCGATAACCACGAGCTTGCCGTCAGACTGAAATCGAATATCGTTGGCCGAGGCGTACTGTCCGGGCGTGAATTCGAAGGACGTGTGCTCCTCGAAGGCGCCGTTGGCCGAGAAGCGGGCGACAAGAAAATTGGGCGTGGCACCGAGACGCCCGGCCAGGCGGACCTTTCCGTCAGCTGACAACGCGATCGCCATCGCGCTGTCTTGCTGAGCCGGTGAAAAATCCCGGATCGTGACGCCGGCTGTTCCGAACGTCGGATCCGGGCGCCCGTTCCTTTGGAGGCGCATCATCCAGACATCCAGATCGCCGCTGGCGACGCTTCCGCAAAGAAGTATTTTCCCGTCCGGCTGCAATACGGCGTCTTGGACCAGTCCGGTCATCCCGGGCCCGAATGCGATTGTCAGTAAGCCCACGCGACCGAATGTTTTGTCCCAATTCCCCGTCTCGGTCAGACGAGCGACGAAGAACTCGCTCGAGCCCTCCGGGAAATTGACCGGCGCGATCGGTCCGACGATCAGCACCTTGCCATCGGGGAGGGCGATCATCTCCATGTCGCCTTGTGACGGTTGAAATATCCTGTTGAATCTAAGGCTGAGGACGCCGTTGGAACCATACGTCGTGTCACGGGTTCCATCCGGATTTAGGCGGTACAGGAAAAACTCGCCGTTTTCCCTGATGAGTACGAGGACCTTTCCGTCGCTTCTGACAGCGACCTGCGCGGGCCTTACCGTCCCGAACCCGCCAGGCGGCGCGCCGATGCTGGCGTTGGAGGTGAAGGTATTGTCGACACCGCCGTTGACGTCATAGCGGACTGCTTTCGCGGTGCTCGATCCGGTAACTGTAAAAAACTGCGAAAGCCGAAGGATTCGTCCATCGGGATACATCAGCGCATCCCGGAGCGATGTAAAACCGAAAGGCTGCCAATCGAGAGTGGTCGCGAATGCGGGATCTACGGTTCCTCCCGGCAGCAAACCGACGATCGCGACGCCGGTCATTTGCCCGTCAGGACTTGCATTGGTGAATTGGCCCGCGGCGACGATCCTGCCATTGGGCTGAACAAAGATCCGCTGGCCGGACGAGGAATAGCCATTCGACGAATCAGGGAACGATATTGTTAATCTGCCGCCGCCCGCGCCCGCGAATGTCGGGTCGAGCGTGAAAGTCGCGTGGACGGGAAGGAGCAAGACAAAGATGACCAGAGAAACGAGTATCGATTTCGCGATCGAGTTCGGGAGTCCGGAGCGGCTAATTCTCATCTCAGCAAACCTCCTGGGAATCGGGGAGCAGGTACGGCGCGGGGCACAGTCGTTTACATACTTTGGTGCCCGCTAGCCTATCACAATTTCAATCGAACGCTTCCAAATATTTCACGCCGGAGCCGGTGTTGAAAAGGACGACTGTTTCACCTTCCCGAACCGCGCCGTCGTCGATCAATCTTCGCAGCGCTGGTAGACACGCGGCGCCTTCGGGTGCAGTGAAAACCCCGGTCGCGGCTCCAATCTCTCCGACCGCGCGGACGAGCTCATCATCGCCGACGGCGATCGCCGTTCCGCCTGAAGCGCGGATCGCGTCCAGGATAAGAAAATCTCCGATCGCTTTCGGAACGCGCAGTCCCGACGCAACCGTCGACGCGTTTTCAAACTCGTCGGCGAATCGTTCGCCATTCTCGAAAGCACGGACGATCGGCGCGCAGGTCGCGGATTGGACGGTGACCATTCGGGGGCGTTTCGAATCGATCCACCCCATCTGCTCCATCTCGTCGAACGCTTTCCACATCCCGATCAAGCCGGTGCCGCCGCCGGTGGGATAGATGATAACGTCGGGAAGACTCTGGACCCTGGAATTTGAATTCTGGATTCTCGAGAAGTGCTCGAAGAGCTCATAACCCATCGTCTTCTTTCCTTCGACGCGGTACGGTTCCTTCAGGGTCGAGACGTCGAACCAGCCTTCGGCTTCTTTTCGTTCCGCGACGATCTTGCCGCAGTCGGTAATCAGGCCGTCGACCAGCGTGACGTGAGCTCCGGTTTGTTGACACTCGACTACGTTCGCGCGCGGGGTGTCGGACGGCATGAAGATGAACGCCTCCATTCCCGCTAGCGCGGCGTACGCCGCCATCGCACCCGCGGCATTGCCGGCGGAAGGTACGGCCACTTTCGTTACGCCCAACTCCTTCGCCATCGAGATGGCGGCCGTCATCCCGCGGGCCTTGAAGCTCTGCGTCGGGTTCTGCCCCTCGTCCTTGATGAAAAGATTTATTTGGACCGGAAGGGATTTGGCGAGACGGTCGGCCTTAAGAAGGGGTGTCCAACCTTCGCAAAAGCTGACGACGTTCTCGGCGTCCTCGACAGGCAAAACTTCCCGATAGCGCCAGAGCGATGATT
>DATLCA010000447.1:0-3082 GCA_035526605.1 Pyrinomonadaceae bacterium
GGATGAAAGAGGACGTGGAGAAGAAACGGTAAGTGGTAAGTCGTGGTGGTGGTGAGGCGTGACTAGCGAGCGACTATCTTGTCAGTACCACCTGCCGTAGCGGGTGGCTTCTGCGAGATTTGTTCTGATCGGCGTCACCCCTTTATCACCGGCTGAAACGGTTTTGGATTTCGTTCGTGTGTTTCGTGTGATTCGTGGTTCGGCCTTCCAAATCCCAACCACGAAACACACGAAACACACGAAACAAGAAATCACGAAAAAGAAAAGGAGAAAACAATGCAAGCTGAAACTAGACAGACGAGAATATCGGATTCGATATTGACCGAGATGGACCAGGAGGCCGAGATTACGCGGCGGCTATTTAATGTGATACCGGATGACAAGCTGAGCTGGCGGCCGCATCCGAAGGCGCGGTCGTTGGGGGAATTGGCGATGCATGTCGCGACGATACCGGCGAGTGTGGCGGAGATTGCCGAGCTCGATTCGAAAGAAGCGGGAACGTTCCCGGAAGATCCGGAAGCGACGAGCCGCAATCAGATCCTACAGATCTTTGCGGAGAGTTTGGAGAAGGGGAAGGCGATCGTCGGTTCGACCGACGATGCTCGGGCGACGGCTGAGTGGAAGCTGACGAAGGACGGGGCGACGATCATGGCGATGCCGCGGATGGGATTCTGGCGGATGGTCCTGCTGAATCACAACTATCATCACCGCGGTCAGCTGTCGGCGTATCTGCGTGAGCTGGATGTCGTGCTGCCTTCGATCTATGGGCCGAGTGCGGATGTGAACCCGTTTGGATGAAATGCGGAATGCGGACTTGGTTTAGCAGGCGCATTCTTGAAACGCGGATTGGAGGGATGGAGCGGATTTAGGCGGATCGGATAAGTCGGATCCAATTTTCAATCTGCTCGGTCCGAGCCAGTTGGCCCCCGACACACCCGGTCGATCCGGTTTCTTGTTTCGCGTGTTTCGTGGTTTTGGTTTAAGAGCTGAGACCACGAAATCACTGAACCGCCCGAAGAAGAAACCACCACGAAAAAGAGAAAAATGCCTCGCACGAATAAAACTTGTGCGAGGCTGATTGCTCAGGGACTCAGGTGAAAGCTTGTGAATTGTCCAAAAGAAAATCGTAAAGGCCGGGGAGTTCCAGGAAAGAGATTGTGGAGGCTGTGAATTTTTTGGTGCGGGGGTTTTGAGGGATGCGTGTTTCGTGGTTGGCCTTTTGTTGAGGCCTAACCGCGGAACACACCGCTCACCGCGAAAAAAAATTCGCAGGCCGGAATGTAAAATCCCAAATCGAGAGGACTCCGATCTTTGTAAGAGGGGCGTTTCGGTTTAGATAACGAGAACTGGGTTTAGTTCGCGACGGTATTGGAAGAGGGAACCAAAGCGTTAGCAGAAGCCGCTGCTTCCCCTTCTGAGACCGGTGCGAAGTACGGCTGCCACCTTTGAAAGGACGGGAGTTTTTCTCGGGTGTTGTTTTTTCGTGTGATTCGTGTCGCCTCCTGGTTTGGGTTTTAAGAACTGAAACCACGAAATCACACTAATTCACACGAAAAAGAAAAGGTACGAAAGGGGAAGACCAAACCTCGAAACATACCAACTGCACGAAATGAAAAGACCGCGAATCCTCTTAACCGGCTTCCGAACCCGAATCATCTGCGGTTAGAGCCGCGCTGCCCGCCTGATAACGCCTCGCTCGCCCGAAAAATTCCTTGCCAAATTCCGGCGTTGGGTAGATATTATCGGTACCACGCTTTTCTGTGTACAAAGAGTTCTTTTGGGGGCGCCGCCCATCTCTCAAAAACGCGGCGATTTCTCTATCCTGGGAGGGGTGAAAATGAAAGAGACCGATGTCTCACGCTTTCGGCGTCTTGCGATCCTTGTAATCTGCGCGATCTTCCTTACGGCAGTTCCTCATACTGGAAGAGCCTCTCTGTTAACTAAGCCTGGAGAAGGCAACACCCCGCCCGACGACCTTGCGCCCGAGGACGCCATCGTGAGCGTGTTTTCGAGCTCCGGACCGATCACCATTCCGGAGGGTGGCCCCGCGACGCCTTATCCGTCCACGATAAATGTTTCGAACATACCAATGCAGGCGGCGAAGGTTACCGTCAAGCTTAATTCTCTGACGCACACCTTTCCGTCCGACATCGACATCATGCTGGTCGGGCCGCAGGGCCAGACCGCCGTCATCATGTCGGATGTCGGGAGCTCGACCCCGGTCACCGGGATCACCCTCACACTCGACGACGATGCGATGATCCCGATGCCGCTCGGTACTCTTATGACCGGGACTTATAAGCCGACGAACTCGGGAATCGGGGACGTTTTTCCGGCACCGGCGCCGGCGAACAACGGCAGCGCGGTGCTATCGGTTTTCAACGGGACCAATCCGAATGGCGAGTGGCGTTTGTATGTGTTCGACGACGTCGGTCTCGACGCCGGGACGATCGCGGCGGGTTGGACGCTTAGCATTACGGCCGCGATCTCGGGGCAGAACACGGGTGCGATCACGATCCCCGACAACGGCATCGCCTCGCCGTATCCTTCCGAGATAACTCTGACGAATCATCCCGACCCGATCTCGCGCGTACTCGTGACGCTGACGAATTTCAGCCACTCGTCGCCCGACGACGTCGATGTCATGCTCGTCAGCCCGAGCGGACGTGCCGTAGTTTTGATGTCCGACGCGGGCGGCTCGAACGCGGCGAGCAATCTAAACATTTCATTCGACGACTCGGCGCTCGTGGGGCTTCCGGACAGCGGCGCGCTTGCGTCGGGAACATTTCGCCCCACCGATTTTGAGCCGGGCGACTCGTTTCCCGGACCCGCCCCTTCCGGAATCCCGATCGGTCGAACGCTTTCGTCTTTGAACGGGACGGTCGCGAATGGGACGTGGAAACTTTTCATCGTCGATGATTCCGGAAACAACGTCGGGAACATCTCGGGCGGGTGGAACATTCTGATCGGAACGACGACCGGTGGGATCAATATCACCGGCACCGGAACCGCGGACCCGTACCCGGCGGAGATCTCCGTCTCGGGCCAGGCCGGTTCCATCACGCGGGTGACCGTCACGCTT
>DATLCA010000448.1:0-16524 GCA_035526605.1 Pyrinomonadaceae bacterium
AACACAGAAGTTGTTCCGCGATGCGCTCAACTACGTTAGCGAATCGCTGACCGAGCGCCCGAATCAGAAGATCCTTTTCGTCGGCACCAAGCGTCAGGCCCAGGACGCGATCAAGGAAGAAGCGGAACGCTGCGGTCAGTATTACGTAAACAACCGCTGGCTCGGCGGACTTCTTACCAACTACCAGACAGTTCAGAAATCGATCGCGAAATTGAAAGAGATCGAGACGATGCGCGAAGACGGCCGGATGGAGATGCTCACGAAGAAAGAGCGTCTCAAGCTCGACCGCGAGCACGAAGGCTTGATGAAGAATCTTGCCGGGATCAAGGACATGGGCGGCCCGCCGGACATGCTTTTCGTGATTGACGTCCGTAAAGAAGATATCGCGGTGAAGGAAGCTAACCGGCTGGGTATCCCGATCGTCGCGGTTGTCGACACGAATTGCTCGCCTGAAGGAATCGATCAGGTAATTCCCGGAAACGACGACGCGCTGCGTGCGATCCGTTTGTTCGCTTCGCGAATCGCGGACGCGATCCTGGAAGGAAAACAGGTCGGAACCGAAGGCGGCGTATTGAGAACCGACGACGCGCCGGACGTTGAAGACGAGGAAATCGACATTGCTGCAAGCTTGCGGAAGGCCGGCATCACCGATCCGGATGATGAGGGTGACGATGCTGGCGACGACGCCGCCGCTGGGACGGAGGGTGCAGATCAAACGTTCGGCACACCGGACGAAGGTCAGGCCGGCTCCCCTGGCTCCGCACCTGACGCCGTAGTCGACAGCGGAGCTCCCGTCGGGACCGAACTTGGCAAGATGACTTCCGACCGCATGGCTGACATCAGTGAACGAGAGTCGGGTGAAAGCAACGAAGCAACAGCGAGCTAGATAAATTTCTATTTTTTCGAAGCGTGGCTTTTTTCCTCTTAGGTTAATTGGCTACGCATTTTTATAGACTGGCGTTTGAAGCCCCGCCCCGTGGGCGATCTTCAGCGCTGACAGAAAGCCGCCCAGAGGCGGGACTCCGAACGAGAATTATATGGCAGAAGTTACAGCAAGCGCGGTGAAGTCGCTGCGAGAAAAATCAGGGGCCGGAATGGTCGATTGCAAGAACGCATTGGTCGAAGCGAATGGCGACGAAGCGGCTGCGATCGAGATTTTGAGAAAGAAGGGCATGGCAACGGCCGGCAAGAAAGCGGGCCGGGTTACGGCGGAAGGCGCGGTTGGCTCGTACATTCACATGGGTGGAAAGGTCGGCGTTCTGGTCGAGATCAATTGCGAAAGCGATTTCGTGTCACGCGGCGAAGAGTTTCAGCAGTTGGTGAAGGATGTCGCGATGCACATCGCCGCTTCCGATCCGCGATACGCTACGCGGGAAGAAGTCCCGCAGGCCGAGCTCGATAAAGAACGCGAGATCATGCGCGAGCAGCTCAAGAACGACGCGAAGAACGCGAACAAGCCTGAAGAAGTTTTGAACAAGATCATCGAAGGCCGGTTGAACAAGTTCTACGAAGACAACGTTCTGATCGACCAGCCTTTCGTCAAAGATCCGAGCAAGACCGTGGGCGAGCTCGTCGCGGAAAAGGTCGGCTCGATCAAAGAGAACATCTCGATCCGCCGCTTCACCCGCTACAAAATGGGCGAAGGCATCGAGAAGAAAGCGGACGATTTCGCGGCCGAAGTCGCGTCGATGGTGGGGTAATTGTCAGTAGTCGGTTGTCAGTAGTCAGTGGTCAGTAGTCAGTAGTCGGCAGGCATCCGATCTTCACTGACGACTGACGACCGACGACTGACAACCAACGACCGACAACTGACGACTGACAACCGACAACCGACGACTGACAACCGACAACTATGACCCCTGTCTTCAAACGCATCCTCCTTAAGCTCTCCGGCGAGGCCCTGCTTGGCGGGCAGAGCTATGGGATCGACACGGCGATGGCCGAGTCGGTGGCGCGGGAGATCAAGGCGGTTCACGACGTCGGCGTCGAGATCGCCATCGTCGTCGGCGGTGGGAATATATTTCGCGGAGTCTCGAAATCCGCCGGCAACATGGACCGGGCCGCGGCCGATTACATCGGCATGCTCGCGACTTTGATGAACTCGGTCGTGCTCCAGGACGCTTTGGAACAGCTTCGCGTACATACGCGGGTGATGTCGGCGATCGACATTCCGCAGCTTGCTGAGCCGTTCATTCGGCGGCGAGCTGTGCGGCATCTTGAGAAAGAACGGGTCGTCATCTTTGCCGCGGGTACGGGCAATCCGTATTTTACTACCGACTCGGCGGCGGCGCTGCGTGCACTTGAGATCCAGGCCGAGGTAATTTTCAAAGCCACAAAGGTCGACGGCATTTATTCGGCCGACCCGATGACCGATAAAAATGCGACACGTTTTGAAAAGATCTCTTACCAGGAAGTTCTTGAAAAACAGCTAAAGGTAATGGACTCGTCCGCGATATCGCTTTGCATGGACAACAACCTGCCGATCATGGTGTTCAACATGAAGGATTCGGGGAACATCATCAGAGCCGTAGGCGGCGATACGAGCATCGGAACATTGGTGGGCGGTCTGAGACAGGCTGTTGGGCCGGCCGTTTAGAAAAGGCGAACAGGTTTCCAGCTTGTTCCACGATTGATATGAGCGTCAGCACAGTTACAAACGAAACGAAACCAAAGATGGAAGCGGTCGTCGAAGATTTTCAGCGCAAGCTCGGAAACGTTCGTACGGGCCGCGCGACCGTTGGGCTGCTAGATACGGTGATGGTTGATTATTACGGAACGCCGACACCTCTCAATCAGATGGCGTCGGTCGCGGTCCCCGAGCCGCAGCTGCTTACCGTCCAGCCGTGGGACATCTCACAAGTGAATGCGGTTGAAAAAGCGATCATCGCCGCGAACCTTGGAATGAATCCTTCCAACGACGGAAAGATCATTCGCCTTCCGGTTCCGGCACTGAACGAAGAACGGCGCAAACAGCTTGCGAAACAGGTCCACGAAATCGCTGAAGAACATAAAGTTGCGCTCCGCAACGTCCGGCATGCCGCGAACGATTCGCTAAAAAAGATGTTGAAGGACAAGCTCGTTTCCGAGGACGAGGAGCGAAGCGGGCTCGACGAGGTGCAGAAACTCACAAACACCTACGTCTCCAAGCTCGACGAACTCGCGAAAGTGAAAGAGCAGGACATCATGAGCGTTTAAGACTGCCGCCTTTCCCAAGCCGTACGAAAATGCCCGCTGCCGTCTTTGAACGGGGCGGGCATTTTTCTATCGGCTAAAGCTTTAGTTAATGGCTTGAGTTCGCGTTCGAATTCTCGTTCGCCGATTCCGCAAGATTGTCTCGGAAATCCTTACAAAACTTCGCCACTTCCTTTCTGTCCGTTTTGCTTTCGTCGAGTTTCTTTTTCACGTGGTCGCGAAATGTATTGAGAGCGGTCTTCTTAACCGCCTTCGTGACGAAATTATCATCCGGGTCATTGGCTTCGGCGATCAACGTCTCCATCGCTTCGTCACACTCGACTATCCCGAGCTTTTTTTCGCCGGTCGCCGCCTCGACCGCCGTGTCGGTGAGGCTTTTATTTGTGTTGAGATTAACGTCGATCTTTGTGGTGTTGGCGTCCGGTTCCGTCGCCGCCCGCTTGGCCTGCTCGAGAGAGCCACAGCCGAGACAGGTGGCGAGAATTAGAAGAAAAGAAAGTTTGTTCAGCATCTGGACGTGAGTATTGGAGGAAACCCGCGCGGAGTCAAGGACCTGGTGACGCGGCGGCCAGCG
The DNA here is from genome assembly GCA_035526605.1 of Pyrinomonadaceae bacterium. GTDB lineage: Bacteria > Acidobacteriota > Blastocatellia > Pyrinomonadales > Pyrinomonadaceae > OLB17. The sequence continues at coordinate 3,767 of DATLCA010000448.1, forward strand.
GACCGCCGGCGAAATCGTAGATCACGTAAAGGTTGAGTGCGTTGTCGCGAACGTCCGCCCGGACGTCGGTCACCGCCGCCTGGAGATTCCCGTTCGCCGCCGCGACCGGAAGGTTAACCGCTATCTGACGCCCGTCGAGGATTCGAATGGGATTGACGCGCGTGTTGATCGTGGACTGAACGATCGGCGTAACCAGCGCGGACATTACCGGATTCACGCCATCGAGATTCACCGTCTCGACGTTGAGGACTCCATAAACCGTCTGGCTCTGCGGATCGAACCGCATCTCGAAATTGGATTGCGCCCAGCCCGAAAAACGCACGCACCCGACCGGGGAAGCGTAACTGCCGGTAAAGGCGAGTGGTGCCGCGATGCGATTATTCTCAAAACTAACCCCGGTTTGCACCCCGCTACCCTGCTGCTGGATCGTGATTCGACCCTCGCAATCCGCGGACGCGTCACTCAGAGGAAAAGCCGGCGCATTCATCTCCTGAAAGATGGTGCCCAGAGCCTCATTTAAAAATTGCTGGCGAAGCACGATCTGCGCGGCCCCACCCGGAACGTTGTTTGGGTCAGGAGCCTGAATAACGTTTCCCGGCGTCTTCGCGGCCCGCGGAGCGCCGACGAAAAAATAGAACGTCAACGCTCCGCCAACCAACAGCCCGATCAAAAGTCCTATGACAAGCTTTCCCATGAATTATCTCGCGGGCGAAAACACCGGAGTGGGCGACGTCGCCGTTCCCTGCTGCGTCTGATTCATAGCCTGGCCGACAAGAGCCGCGATCGTTTGGAAAACCAAATTCGCCTGTGCTTTCACCTGTTCCGAATCAATCTTCTGGAACTCGGTCGGCAGCGTAAATATATTTGGATCAGGAGTCGTCTTGATATCCGTCATCTCCGTCACCATCCTCAGCCCGTTGACACCCTGAACATTTCCACCGTTCTTCGACTGGGAAACGGTCTCGCTGCGAACCGGCAATCCGGTCTCCTTGTCAACGAGAATGTACGATTCGGTCGCCACGGTTCCCGCCTGCGTTTGCGTGTTCGCCGCCCCACTGTAGGCATACTTCACAACCGTGCGCCCGCCGGCACTCTCTTCACCGACCAGCCTTACGCCAGGTATCGCCTTCACCTGATTGACGATCTGCTCGGGCATTAAGAGACGCCGCACCTCGAAGCCGATGGCTTCCTTCGTGAGCTCGGCATATTGTTTCCGGTTCGGCAGGATCACGTAATTCATTCCGCCCTTATCGAGATAGATGACTTTCTCGTTATTCGGGAGCGTAAACTCCATGACCCGGTCCGCGCCGGAACGAGCGACAACAGCTCCGAGCGGGGGCAGACTCGCCTTCTGGCTTTCACCCATCGTCTCCAGCGTTAGTTTAATGTTCGCCTGATATTGGTCCGGCTCGTTGGTGGTGATGACCGAAGATGTCGTAGCGCCGCTTGTGTTGGCGTTGCCGACCGAGTTCGAGTTGAAATTAGTGTTGGCAACCCCGGAATTTGCAACCGTAGTCGTATTCCCGGCCGGTGGCTGGCAGCCCGCCGCGATAAGAATGGCCGACAGAACTATCGACCCAACCAAAAAAAATCCGTGCCTGATCTCTCGCATAATCTTGCCTCCTCACAAAGCGTGACCTGAAACGATACAATCGCTGGTGCACTTGTGAGGAGTGCAAGTGTTATGCCTGTTCTAGGTTAGCGTATTTCTCGATGAGCTTCTTTTGCCCATATCCCGGAAAGCTTATCGTCAGCTTCACGTTATCCCCGCTTCCCTCACGCCTAAGCACGAGGCCCTTCCCGTACTTGTCGTGCTTGACGTGCGAGCCGGCGACAAACCCTTTAGGATTTTCGATTTGCGATTTTCGATTTTCGATCTCTTTCTTGGGTGTCGCCTGAGCACGGAGTTTGTCGAAGCCGGAGGGCTTCTTCGGGGGTTCCCCCGCCGGCCTGGGACCGTCCGAGGAACCAGGGTCGCTGCCGCTCCCCGGTCTGACTCCTGAGTCACCGCTTCCCTTCGGTGCTCCGCCTTTATTCTTAAAAAATTCCGCGATCGCCTCGGTGCTGTTGTATGTCTTTCCGGTGTAGAGGTTTTTCGGCTTGTTGAATGCAGGGCGTTCGCCGCGCAGCGCGCTCGCTGCGGCGCGATTCGCGGTGGCGGCCGAACCTCGCGCGAACGAGAGCCATGAAGAGCCATAGGAGAGATCGTCGATCAACTCGAGCGGCATCTCATTCAAAAACTGCGAGGGCTCGGCGGCCGTCTCTTCTCCATATACGCGCCGCCGCATCGAATGCGTTACGTAGAGAATTTTCTCGGCCCGCGTGATCGCCACATAAGCAAGGCGGCGTTCTTCCTCCATCTCTTTTTCGTCACTGAGACTCCGCGAGTGAGGGAAAATCCCATCTTCGAGACCGACGAGAAAAACTATCGGGAACTCCAGACCCTTTGCGGAGTGCACGGTCATCAATGTCACCCCCGCATTCCGATCGAACTTGTCGGTGTCCGCGGTCAGGGCCGCGTGATCGATAAAGTCGCGGATGCCCATGTCGTCCGACTTGTCGTAATCGACCGACGCGTTCACGAGCTCCTCGAGGTTTTCCAATCTCGCTTCGGCTTCATCGGTGTTCTCCGAACGCAGCATCAGCGAGTATCCGGTGTCATCGATCGCGGCGATAACCACATCCGACACTTTCCGGTCGGTTCCTTCCACTTCGCCCGCTACCGTCTGCAGTTTTTCGATAACCTTCTTGAACGAACGAAGCGCGTCCTTTGCCCGCGGCGTTAGAGCCGACCTGACCCCGGAAGTCGGCTCCGTTATGATCGCGATCGTTTCCCAAAGTGAGACGCCGAGGTCCTTCGCCCGAAACAGGAGCTCGTCCATCGAAGTTTTACCCAGGCCGCGCGGCGGTGTGTTGATGACTCGAAGCAGCGCTACGTCGTCGGCCGGATTCAAGGCGAGCTTCAGATACGAAATTACGTCCTTGACCTCGGCACGCTCGTAGAATGAGAACCCGCCGACGATGTTGTAATCGATCCGCAGCCGCCGCAGAGCTTCCTCGAAAACGCGCGACTGCGCGTTCGTGCGATAAAGGACAGCGACCCTTACATCCGGGTTTCTTCTCTTGTGCTCTTCTATCTTGGAAGCGACGAAGCGGCCTTCGCCGTCGGAATCCGGAGCCTGGTAGTAGTAAATGCGATCGCCGCCTTCGTTGGCCGTCCAGAGCTTTTTCTTTTTCTGATTGATGTTGTTCTCGATGATCGCGTGCGCGACGTCGAGGATAGTTTGGGTCGATCGATAATTTTGCTCGAGCAGGATCGTCTTCGCGTCCGGAAAATGCAGCTCGAAGTCGAGGATGTTTTTGATATCGGCCTGCCGGAAACCGTAGATGCTCTGCGCGTCGTCGCCGACCACGCAGATGTTTTGCTGCTTCTCGGTCAGAAAGTTTATCATCGCGAATTGCAACGAGTTCGTGTCCTGATATTCGTCGACCAGAACGTACGTGTAGCGGTCGTTGTACTTCGCCCGCACCTCGGCTGATGTGCGCAAAAGCCGCACGGTCTTGATGAGCAAATCATCGAAATCCAGCGCGTTCGCGAGCCGCAGGCGGTCTTCATACATCCGAAAGATCTTCGCAGTCGCCGCTCGTTTATCGTCGGTGGTCTCGATGCGCGACGTGAACAGCTCGACATCTTCGCCTCGATTTTTCGCGGCACTTATCGCATTTCTTACGGCCCGGGGGACGACCTGCTTTTCGTCGAGGCCGAGATCCTTGATGCACGCCTTGACGACCTTTTGCGAATCATCGGTGTCGTAGATCGTGAATGTTTTTTTGTAGCCTTCGTTCAGCTGCTCAATGTCCTGCCGGAGAATGCGGACGCAGAGGCTATGGAACGTGGAGATCAGCGGGAAAGAGCGGAGCGTCTGGCCTTTCAGAAGTTCTTCGACTCGGGCGCGCATCTCCCCCGCCGCTTTGTTTGTGAACGTGACGGCCAGGATGTTGCGCGGCTCGACCTTCTTTTCCGAAATCAGGTATGCGATCCGGACCGTGATGACACGCGTTTTGCCCGACCCGGCTCCCGCCAGGATTAGGAGGGGTCCTTCGGTGGCCTTCACCGCTTCGACTTGCTGTGGGTTTAGTGAGGATAAAATTTCCATTAGATCATTTGATGAGCGACTGAATTTCTTTGAAAGCGTGATGTTTTGAATCACTCATCATTTCGAAAAGCGCCATCTCGACGCTCGATCGAACGACGCCGCTCGCAAACATTTTCGCCAAGCCGGCCCGCTTATTCTCGTCGGTGCGCGACGCTACGCAATCGGCAAGCAAGTGCACATCGAAGCCGAGATTCAATAGGTCGTGCGCCGTCTGGTTGACGCAAACATGCGTTTCGAGGCCGCAAAGTACAACTTGTGAGATGCCCGCTTTTCTCAATCGGTCCTGGAAACCTGATACACCGCATGCACTGAAAGTACTCTTCTCGACGTATTCGAAATCGGACGGCAATACGGATCTGATTTCTTCCGCCGTGCGGCCGAGGCCTTTCGGATATTGTTCGGTCACGATCACCGGTCGATGAAGAAGCTGAAATCCACGGACGACTTTCGCAATCCGATGGGCGATCACTGCGGAATCATCAATCACCGCGCGAAACGCTTCCTGGACGTCGACGACCAGCAGTCCGGTTTTTGAAATATCCAAAACTTTGGGATGCGGCATCACGAACTTTGCGAGCTTTTATCCGAGCGTTTTTGCTCTTCGCGATCCCGTCTGTCGCGCATTTCCTTTTTGTACTGCCGGAAAAAAAAGTAAACGGACGCGAAACTCAAAATGAGGATCAATACCATCATCGCGGCGATGAAGTATATTTCTGCGCGCTCGGATCCGGGCATATTGAAAGGATAAAGGATTAACGAGGAAGGATAAAGCGCGGTGCTTTGAATGAGGCGACGAGGCTTAGCTCGGAGCCTGGTTGACGGGGAATGCCCCGGAAGTTTCTTCTCCGATCTCGATCAGCAACAGCTCGCGATAGCTGTCGGGGATCAGCTTCACCTTTTTGTTTTCGTCCGTCACGAGGTGAAGCGTTTCGCCCTCGGCGAGCAAAGTGTCATCACTCTCGCGAACGATCTCGTAGATGAACCGGATCGAGCGGCTTCGGACTTCCGCGACCTGCGTACGGACGGTGAGTATATCTTCGTAGTAAGCCGGCGACTTGTAACGGACATAAGATTCGGCAACCACCATCAAGGCGTTGTCCTGTTCTTCCATCTCTTTGTAGGAAAAGCCCCGCGCCCGGCAGAGGTCGCTGCGGCCGGCCTCAAACCAGATGAGATAGTTCGAATGATGGACAATGCCCATCTTGTCGGTCTCGGCGTATCGGACGCGTATCTCGGTTTCGTGCCAGTCGGGCATAAGAGTTGGCTGTAGTCGGTGGTCGGTTGTCTGTTGTCTGTTGTCTGTTCCCGGTGGAGATAGTTGAAGGTTGCACCTAACCCGATATGTGATTGGCGCCGGTCTCAATTTCCGAAAGCAAGTTCCGAAACCCTAGACCGCTACCGACAACTGATTTGGCTGGGAGACAGGGATTCGAACCCCGATAGGCAGATCCAGAGACTGCAGTCCTACCATTAGACGATCTCCCAGCGTAGGTAATAATTTACGTGCCCAAACTCTGGGTTGTCAAATACCCCCTTGAGAGTGCAATCTTTATGTTGTTTTAGTTTTCCTTTCGGAGGAAACGAGTTTGATCTCGTGATCCGGACACGTGCGAGAACGTAAATCCTGAACGTAATTTATGCCCGTCGATAAAGAAATTCTGACGAACCGTCAGGCGTTTCACGAGTATCACATCGAAGACAAGTACGAAGCGGGCGCCGTCCTGCAAGGAACTGAAGTCAAAAGCATTATGGCAGGCCGGATCCAGCTGAAGGATTCGTATGTCTCCGTCAAAGACGGGGAGGTCTGGCTTTTGAACGCTCATATTTCACCGTATTCTCACGGCAACAAACAAAATCATGAGCCGCTGCGCACGCGAAAACTCTTGCTGCACCGACGTGAGATCGAGAAGCTCGAGAAAGAAACGATGCAAAAGGGGCTGACGCTCGTTGTGACGTCGATCTACTGGAAGAACGGCCGGATAAAGTTTGAGATCGGGGTGGCAAAAGGCAAGAAACTTTTCGACAAGCGCGAGACGCAGATGAAGAAAACGATCGACAAAGAAACGCGCCAACAGTTGAAAGAAAACCTTAGATAAGTTATAGATAATAGACCCCTTTTTACACAATCTTAGTCGAGGTAGTTAATGGATTTTCAGGGAATCTCAGGTAATTTTACGGAAGCAGCCGTCGACGCATTGGCGATTGCGGTATTCAAGGACGAGAAGGCGTCTTCGGCAACTTTAAAGGATCTTGATGGGCTCACCGGCGGTGCCATCTCCGCCGTCATCAAGTCAGAGGAATTCAAGGGGGACGCCGGCGAGATCTGCCTTCTCCGCCTGTCTCCGAAAGGCAAACTGAAGGCATCCCGGCTTCTTCTGGTCGGTGTGGGAGATAAGAACGAATACAGGCCGGCCGATGTCGCGGTCGCGGCCGGGACCGCCACGCGGGCCTTAAGGAAAAGCAATGCGAAAAGCCTTGCCTTCTCCGTGCGAAGCGAGTCAAACGCCGCAGAGGCGGCCCAGCAGGCCGCACAGGGTGCGGTTTGCAGCCAGTTCGAGCTCGATAAGTACAAAACGAAAGACAAGAACGACAAGGCCGTCGACAGATTTGTCCTGCACATCGAAGGTGCCAAAGGCGCCGAGCTTAAAGCGGGGTTGGCTCGCGGTCAGGCGATCGGCGAGTCGATGAACTTCACGCGTGATCTGGCGAACGAGCCACCGAACATCCTGACACCGACCGAGATGGCGAATCGGGCGCAGAAAATGGCTCGCGAGGTTGGGCTGAAGTGCGAGATCCTCGACGAAGCTAAAATGCAAAAGCTTGGGATGGGCTCGCTGCTTAGCGTTTCGTTGGGTTCCGAACAGCCGGCGAAGCTTATCATTCTAAGATATACACCGGAGCGAAATACCGGCAAGAAAGGCGACCTCCTCGCCCTCGTCGGTAAGGGAATCACATTCGACACCGGCGGCATCTCGATCAAACCCGCTGAAGGAATGGAGGCAATGAAGTACGACATGTCCGGCGGCGCCACCGTCATCGGGACAATGCGTGCGATCGCCCATTTGAAACCGAGCGTGCCCGTACTCGGCGTCGTCGCCGCCGTCGAGAACATGCCGGACGGAAAGGCATCGCGTCCCAGCGACGTCGTCACGGCGATGAATGGTAAGACGGTCGAGATCCTCAACACCGACGCGGAGGGGCGGCTCATCCTCGCGGACGCGGTAGCTTACGCCGAACAGCAAGGTGCGACGCGGATAGTCGACATGGCGACCCTGACGGGTGCCGTGATCATCGCGCTGGGAGATCAGAACACGGGCATCATGGGCAACGATCAGGCTTTTGTCGATCAGATCATCGCTCTAGGAAAGGAAGCCGGCGAAAACTTCTGGCAGTTGCCGCTGAGCAAGGAATACAGCAAGCAGATCCGATCAGAGATCGCGGACATCAAAAATATCGGCCCGCGCGGGAAAGCGGGGACGATCATGGGAGCCGTGTTCATCCAGGAATTTGTCGACAAAGCAAAGTGGGCCCACCTCGATATCGCGGGAACGGCGTGGAACGATTCTGTTCGTCCTCATCAGGCAAAGGGGCCGACGGCGGTTGCGGTGCGAACTCTTCTGAAGCTGGTCGAGAGCTCGCAATAGACAAATTTCAGATATGCCTTTACTATGGCTGGTGAGTTTTGCTCACCAGCCTTTTTCTTAGCTCTGACTTTTAGGCCACACTCGAATATTTATGAACAACTTCGTATCGAAAGTTATCTTCGGCAGAGATAATCTGAGCGGCATCTGCGCGTTGTGCATCATCGCCCTTATCGCTTTGGGATGCACCTGCGGGAAGAACCTGGATCTGTCGAACCTAAGGAAAAACTCGAACTCGGCAAGTACATCTTCCTCGGATGACGCAGACACCGACGGCGTGCCGGAAAAGGCTTATCTGGATTCGATCATCGCCGAAACGACCGCGGACTTTAATTACGCCATAACGCTCAACGACTTTTCGAAGATGTACGCGAAAGCCTCCTCCGACTTCAAACACACGTACACCGAAGAGCAGTTTAAGGATTATTTTCAAGACTTTGTTAAAAAGAAGAAGGTCATCGCTCCGATCCTTGCGAAAGCGGTGACGATGGAACCGGACCTATCGCCGGAACCTTCGATTCGAAGCGAACAGGGACTGGATATTTTGGTCGTCAAAGGAAAATACGCTACGAAGCCGGTCCCCGTAACCTTCGAATATGAGTATGTGAAGCGCAACGATGAGTGGCAGCTCCTGAAGCTCGTCGTTAAGCTGGTCTAGACGTTTACCGCAACCGCACATGAGGCAAAGGCGACCGTCGTGTCGTCTTTGCTTTTTGTATTTGCGGCAGGATAAAATTTTCGCTTAAACATATGAAAATTCACGAATATCAGGGTAAGGCTCTGCTCAAGGAATATGGCGTTCCGGTCCCCCGCGGGATCGTCGCCCGCACGCCGGAAGAAGCAGAATCAGCGGCACGCGAGCTCGGCACCGACGTCGTTGTCGTTAAGGCGCAGATACACGCCGGCGGACGCGGGAAAGGCGGTGGCGTAAAACTCGCGAAGTCGCCGGAAGAGGCGAAGCAGATCGCGTCCGAAATTCTGGGCATGACGCTGGTCACGCACCAGACTGGCCCGGAAGGCCGCGAGGTGAAGACGCTTCTCATCGAAGAAGGCCTGCCCATCGATCGTGAATTCTATCTCGGCATCACCCTCGACCGCGTAACCGGCCGGAATGTTTTTATGGCGTCGTCGGCCGGCGGAATGGACATCGAGAAAGTCGCGGAAGAGACACCGGAATTGATCCTGAAAGAAACGATAGACCCCTCGGTGGGCCTACGCGGCTTCCAGGCCCGCAAGCTTGCGTTCGGTCTCGGAATTCCCAGTGACCTCATCAACCAGGCGGCGAAATTCATGCTGTCGCTTTATGAGGCTTACGAAAAGATGGACGCGTCGCTGGTCGAGATCAATCCGTTCCTTCTGACGAAAGACAATCGGCTGATAGCACTCGACGCGAAGGTCAATTTCGACGACAACGCGATGTATCGCCATAAGGATTACGTCGAGCTGCGCGACCTGAACGAGGAAGAGCCGCTTGAGATCGAGGCGTCGAAATACGATCTCAACTACATCAAGCTCGACGGCAACATCGGCTGCATGGTCAACGGAGCCGGGCTCGCCATGGCGACGATGGACATCATCAAGCTCGCCGGTGGCGAACCCGCGAACTTCCTGGATGTCGGCGGAGGTGCTTCGCAGGAACGCGTCGAGCAGGCGTTCAAGATCCTGCTCGCGGACGACAACGTGAAGGCGGTTCTTATTAACATCTTCGGCGGCATCGTACGCTGCGACATGGTCGCTAATGGTGTGGTGGCTGCGGCAAAGAATCTGGGGGTGTCGGTCCCCATCGTTGCCCGCCTCGAAGGCACAAACGTCGAAGAAGGCCGTCGCGTTCTTCGCGAATCCAACATCGGGATTATAGCCGCGACTACAATGGGCGACGCGGCCGAGAAAGTCGTGTCCGCCGCGAATGCTGAGTTTTAGAGAGGCAGTACGGTTCCCCGGCTTTTCTCTTCACTCATAACGCAATAAAAGCGGGAGGCCTTGACCTCCCGCTTTTCAATTTTAGAATCTTCTTGTGACCCTAAGCCGGAACCTTGCGTGCCGACTCACGATCCCAGTTTCGGTGGTTTCCGATCGCCGTGATAAATGCCGCAATAGCCTGCGGCAGCTTCGACCCAGTGATCACCGCTACATCATCGGTCGCTTTGCCTGCGAAAGTATTATCAAAAAATAGCGAGGTGTCTCCGGTTGAGCATATAGCCTTGCAATGCTTATAAGCCTCGTCGACGAAGTGATAAGCATCGGGATTTCCTGAGAGCTCTTCTACACTTGCTTCGCCGGGCGGAACATATACAGCATCGAAAAGTACCGAGGCGGCCGTTAGCAGACTGAAGTCGGCTGCGATAGCTTTTCCGTCGTTAGATGTTATGACCCCGTGCGTTGTGGCGACCGTCTTCAGCGTCGCCCCTTCCGCCATCAAAGCCTTCTTCATAGCTTCCAGATGCTTGCCGTCGAAACCATCCGCAATAAGGGCCGCAACCTTTCTGGATTTGATTGTGTTCTTAACCGTGTTCGCCATGCTCAAAGCCTTCGATGATTCGACTGACGACTTCACTTTTTTCGGTTGCACCGACTTTGGATCGGTATCCGCTCCGAAGGATCGGTTCATTGGCTGCTCCGGTTTTGCCGGTACCGGAATACCGAGCCCTTTCGCAACCTGGGCGGCAAGATCTCGATCGACCTGGCTCAAGATACCAAGCATCCGGACTCGAATATCCTGGATATCGACCTTCCCCAATTCAAAGCGAAGAGCGTTGATCAGATGCCTTTTCTCCGCTTCGGATTGACTGTTGTAGAAGAGCGTCGCCTGACTGAAATGGTCGTGAAAGCTGGGACTGCGTTGACGCACCTTGCTCGCATCAACGCGTTCCTGGAAGCTGGCGAATCCGCCATCCGCCATCGCCGCCTGGAACGGACAGCCGCCGGCGATCGAGTTAGGCTCATAGTCCACGCGGCCGGTGTTTATGGTCTGCCGCATATGTCCCTCGCGCTGATTGTTATGAACGGGTGCTATCGGTCGATTGATCGGTATCTCGTGAAAATTCGGACCGCCCAATCGCTTGAGCTGCGTATCCAGATAAGAAAACAACCTGCCCTGAAGCAGGGGATCGTTTGTGAAGTCGATCCCCGGAACTACATGTCCAATATGGTAGGCGACCTGTTCCGTCTCGGCAAAAAAATTGTCCGGATTGCGATTCAACGTCAATTTGCCGATACGCTGTACGGGTACCAGCTCTTCAGGGATTAACTTGGTCGGGTCCAGAAGATCGAACTCAAACTTGTGCTCGTCGGCCTCCTTTACCAGTTGGACACCCAGCTCATATTCTGGGAAAGCTCCCAATTCGATCGCCTCCCAAAGATCGCGTCGGTGAAAATCCGGATCCTTTCCGGATATATTCTGCGCTTCATCCCACGCTACAGAATGAACGCCCAGCAAAGGCTTCCAATGGAATTTTACAAAGGTGGATTTGTTCTGCTCGTTTATGAATCGAAACGTGTGGACGCCGAAACCCTCCATCATTCTATACGAGCGCGGGATGGCTCTGTCGGACATGACCCACATGATCATGTGCGCGGATTCCGGCATGAGGGAGATGAAATCCCAGAAAGTATCATGCGCTGAAGCCGCCTGCGGAATCTCGTTATGAGGCTCGGGTTTTACGGCATGCACGAGGTCGGGAAACTTGATCGCATCTTGAATAAAGAAGACGGGAATGTTGTTCCCGACAAGATCAAAGTTCCCTTCTTCCGTATAAAACTTGACGGCGAAGCCTCGAACGTCGCGGGCCATGTCGGTGGAGCCTCGCGATCCCTGGACCGTAGAGAATCGGACAAATACCGGGGTCTCGCGTTTGGGATCCTGCAGAAAGCCCGCCTTGGTCACCTTTGCCATTGACTCGTAAACCTGAAATACGCCGTGGGCGCCTGAGCCGCGGGCGTGGACGACCCGCTCCGGAATTCGCTCATGGTCGAAGTGCGTGATTTTTTCACGAAGGATGAAGTCTTCGAGTAGAGTCGGGCCCCTGTCCCCCGCCTTAAGAGAATTTTGATTGTCGTTTATTCTGACGCCGTGATTGGTAGTCAGAAACTGATCGGCACCGTCCTCCCGGTTTACGTCCAGATCAAGCTGTTTTTTATTTACGTTGGGGTTCTTTTTTTTTGTCGTCATTTTCCTCCCTGGATTCGAATCATTAAGTTACTACGTCTAAGCATGTGCCGATTCCGATGACAACTGAAATCGGTCTTTTTCGGTTTGCATCTGAAGACCAAGGTCGTCCAACCACGCCTCATCGAACTGATTTTCCACCTTCGGAAACATTTCTCCCTCTTCTTCTTCGACGTGATGGCGTACATCTTCGATGAGTTTGGTAAGAAGCGGCTCGAATTTGTCAGCGTCCGAAACGACCGCCGCAAGTTCACCCAAAACCACTTTCATTTCCGCATGTTCTTTCAATGCGTCACTCGTGAGCTCGACGAGCTCATCGTCGCCCTCTTCCTGAATCGCTGGATAGAACAGCGACTCCTCGATGTGGGCGTGGGTCTCCAACTCGGTCCGGATGCGTGCAAAAAGCACTGGATGATCACTGGCGTCGGAATTTTCAACTTGCTCGAACAGTCCGTCGACCACTTCGTGATCTGCTTCTAAAAGCTCGATCGCATTCATAAATCCATTCCTCCTTCCTATATAGGAGCTTACATTCTAGGCGCGAGCCGATCTCACGTGTCAATGATTTCGAACGCAAAATGGGGCAGACGGGCAGAAACTTGGAGGGACCCAATGATTGAATCTTATGAAGCTTGGTTTTGAGCTTCCCCTGCGAGCAACCAATCCTATGCAGCCCGGACCGCCTGCTGGCGGAGATACAGAACTTCGAGGTCCGTTAGACCTTGATATAAATCTGCTTCCGGTACAGCAGCCACATCAGAAACAGCCAGCAAAGAATGAAGCAGACGGCGTAGG
>DATLCA010000449.1:0-7034 GCA_035526605.1 Pyrinomonadaceae bacterium
GAAACGCAGGTCATCATCAAAGAGATAGTCGAGCCCACGCTAAAGGGATGCATCGACGAAGGATTTCCTTTTCGCGGAATTCTCTTTCTCGGTCTCATGCTGACCGGCGAAACTGTAAGTCCGATCATACGCGCGGACGAAGAGCAGGACGTTTACATCGTCGCGCTGCCGAAGCTCCTTGAGTACAACGTGCGTTTCGGGGATCCGGAGACGCAGGCGATCCTCGTGCGGCTGGAGAGTGATCTGATCGAGATATGCGAAGCGATGCTTGATGGCAAGCTTGCCGAAACTCAGATCAAATGGAGCCAGGGAAATTCCGCGTGTGTCGTGCTTGCCGCGGAAGGTTATCCGCAAAAGCCGCGAACGGGCGATCAGATTAGCGGGCTGGAAGAGGCCGGCAAGATCGAAAACGTCACGATCTTTCACGCAGGAACAAAGAACTCGGAAGGCGAAACTTCTCCGCCCACCTTTCTAACATCGGGCGGGCGCGTGCTGGGTGTGACCGCGACCGGCGATAGTCTGAATGAAGCACTTGCAACCGCGTACGACGCTGCCCGGCTGATCTCATGGCCCGGCATGCAGTACCGGCGCGATATTGGAAAATAGATTCCCCCGGCTTTAATAACTTTCTATCTCGTCGAGGTAAGACGCGAAATTTCTTTTCATTTCCCCAATCGAGTCGCCGCCGAATTTCTCGCGCAGCGCGTTCGCGAGAACTATCGCGAGCATCGATTCCCCGATCACACCGGCCGCCGGCACCACCGTTACATCGGACCGTTCGTATGCCGCCTCACTCGGCTGCTTCGAGTTGATGTCGACCGACTGCAGCGGTTTTTTTAGTGTAGAGATAGGTTTGAGATAACCCCGCACGCGCAGCTCCTCCCCGTTTGTGATCCCGCCTTCGAGACCGCCCGCACGATTCGTCCGCCGCGCAAATGCGGAATTTTGCCGATCCGGTTCCGCATTTGGAAAGATCTCGTCGTGCACTTCCGAGCCCGGGAGCCCGGCATTGCGGATACCGCCTCCGATTTCAACCGCTTTCACGGCGTGGATCGACATGAACGCCTGAGCGATCCGCCCATCGAGTTTTTCCGTCCATGAAAAAGCCGAGCCGAGTCCGGTGACGGTACCTTTTGCGATGACTTCGAACACGCCGCCGAGGGTGTCACCGTTCTCTTTGGCTTCGTCGATCAACGCGACCATTTGCGACTGAAGATGATGGTCGGCGCAGTTCAGTGGGGAATCGTGCGGAATCGAAGCGACTTCGTCCCAGCCCAATTCGGCGGGCTCGGCGGGTATGCTGCCCAATTTTGTGACATGGCTTTTGATCTCGATACCAAATTCCCCGAGCAGTTGTTTCGCGATGGCCCCAACCGCGACCCGGGATGTTGTCTCGCGCGCGGATGCTCGCTCCAGCACGTTTCGGAGATCGCGGGTACCGAATTTTTGTCCGCCTGCGAGATCCGCGTGCCCCGGCCGCGGGCGCGTCACGATCCTTTCGTTCTTTGGCGCCGTGTCCGGCACTTCCGCGGACATGACGTCCGTCCAATGAACGAAGTCACGGTTCTCGATCATTAGAGCAACGGGCGAACCCAACGCGGCTCCATGGCGGATTCCGGACAGGATCTGAACCTCATCCTGCTCGATCTTCATCCGGCCGCCGCGTCCGTAGCCCTGCTGTCTTCGCCAAAGTTCGTGGTTTATTTTTGAGATGTCGACGGGTAAGCCGGAGGGCAGCCCTTCGACAATTGCGACCAGCGCCTTGCCGTGCGATTCGCCCGCGGTTGTGAACTTAAAAAACATGTAGGCTGTGATGGGTGACGCGTAATAAGTGATGGGGTAAAGATAACTACGATTAAGAGGCCCCGTTTCGCTTATAACTTATCGCCCGTCACTCATCTCCTTTCTCCTGATAACAATCAATCCGATACTCGCGATGATCAACAAGCCTCCAAAAAGTGTTTGCGGTGGAAGCCGTTCGCCTAGAACGATCGCACCGATCAGGACCGCGAGCAGCGGCGTCACCAGCGAGATCATCATCGCCTTAGTGGACTCGATTCTACTTAATAGCCAATAGTAAAGCCAAAACGCGGCGATCGTGCCGAAGACCGCTAGGTAAACCACACACACGACCGCCCTCCACGTCCAGTTGAACGAAATCGGATTTCCTTCCGCGATGAGCGCGTAAAGGACTATTGCCGGCAGCCCGCAGATCATCTGCGTGCAAACCAAACTCGCCGGGTGCAAAGAGCTGCCGCGCAGTTTGATGAGTATCGAGGCCTGGGCCGCGAAGTAGGCGCCGGCAACGATTGCCGCACATCCGATGAACGCCATGACGCTTTCGATACGGAGCTGCTCTATGAATATCACCGCGACTCCGGTGACACCGAGAAGCACAGAGAATATCTTCAGGCCCGTGATCTTCTCGGTCGGCAGAAATATCCACGCCAGCAACAAACCGAAGACCGTTATCATGGCTTGCAAAACTGCCGCAAGGCCTGAGGAGATATGTTGCTCTCCCCAAAATACCGCGCTGTAATTTAGCGAGAATTGAAGAAACCCGGTTAGCCCGATCAGCTTCCATTCCGCGGTTGAGCGCGGCCACGGAAGTTCGCGGAACCAAATAATTGGGAGGAGTATCGCCACCGACAAAACAAAACGCGCCGCGGCAAAAGTGATCGGCGGCAGATCGCCTAGGCCGACCTTTATGAAGATCCACGTGGTGCCCCAGATCAAACACAAAATCAGCCAGACGACAATTTTCATTCTTCGATTTGTTTCGTCTCCCTCGCGGTTTCGGTTTTTCAACCCGCCAAAGGCGCGAACCACCAAACACACGAGCACGATACGATTCCTCGCCGAGCTAGCTGTTAATTCCTTTCATAAAAACTCAGGCATGCGTCGCCCTGCTTCAGCAGCCGCCAGCGGCGAAGCTTTCCCGATGCGTCCGGTAAAACGCTTTTCGAATGGTGTTCCGCGATGAAGACCCCATCCTCGCGGAGCAGATTCGAATCCTCGGCGCCGAAGTCGAAGAGCACGAGCGAGTAGTCGATGGAATAAGGCGGATCGTAAAACGCGATGTCCCACCCGACGGAATGTTTTCGTCCGGTGAAGTTCTCGGCGGGCAATGCCACGACCTCAGTTTTGGATTCGTCGATGCCGATCAGATCGAGATTTTCTTCGATCAGCGCGCATGCCCGGCGGGATTTGTCCACGAAGGTCACGAACTCGGCGCCCCGCGACAAACCCTCGATCCCGATCGCTCCCGTTCCGGCGCACAGGTCCAGCAGTCGCGTCGCATCGTCGATCCTGGGAGCCAATATGTTGAAGAGAGTTTCCCGTAAACGGTCTGAGGTGGGGCGTGTTCTACCGTCCGACGGGCTTTTCAAGAGGCGGCCGCGAAATTCGCCGGCGATAATACGCATATAAAAAATGCGGAGCGTGTAAGGTTGAACGCGGACTAAAGCGACCGTCGCTCTAAATCCCATGTCGAACGCGTTTCAAATTCCGCGCCCGCCGTCCACATTCGAAAACTCCGAACTAGATTCTCTCATAGATCGTGAGAATTTTTTCGCCGTGGTCGATCGTACGCCAGCGCCTGAGTTGCTTGATGTTGTCGGGATGGGAAACTTCGGGTGGGTGCTCGATGATGAGAAGACCGCGAACCTTTATCGCGCATCCGCTGCTGAGGCCGTCGAAGATTACGGCGTGTTCGTCCCCGTAAGGCAGGTCCAGATAAACGAGGTCCCAGACGCGTTTTCGCCGAGCAGCATTTTTGAGGAAAAGGAGGATCTCGGTTTCGACCACTTCACCGTGCCCGTCTTTGATCCCTACAGCGGCCAGATTCTTTCGGATGAGCGTGCACATCCGGGCCGAACGCTCGACGAAAGTCGCGAGCATGGCTCCGCGCGAGATCGCCTCGATACCGATCGTTCCGCAGCCGGCACCGAGATCGAGAACGCGTCCGCCGCTCAACCGGCGGGAAAGAACCTTGAACGCGACTTCGCGAAGCTTCCGGTTAGTGTGCGGCGCTTTTGGCGACGGTGAATTGTGAAGGGTTTGGCCCCGGAAGCGCCCATCGACTATCTGCGCGTCAGACGTGATCTTGATCTCGTTTTGGACCACATCCGCTTGCCCATGACGGTTGCGCCGGTTCTGGTCCCCTTTTGTCTTGTCGAACTTTCCGGGTCCGAATTTTCTCGGACCATCATTTCTGAAGCGGCCAACCGATGCTCCGTCCTTATATCGTGAATCGTTCGGCCTGGATCGCGGAGCTTGACCGCGGCCGTCGAGCGGACGCGGCGCTCTGCCTCCATCGCCAGAAGTGTTCCCAGGACGCTGCCGGTCACCAAACGCCGACGCGCCGCGGCCCCGTCCGAAAGAAGGCTTTCGGTCCGATGAGTGGGATCGGGGAGGGCGTCGATTTTCCATCTCAGGTTTATGATCGATCCGGCGTGCCCGCGTGATGACCCGCCATTTTCATGTGACCCCGGAGCCGCTCGAATTATTCGGCACAGCGATCTGATTTTTAGTTCGAAAGAGTTGGGTAAACTGCAGGGTAACTATAACGAAATCAACAAGAAAAAGCCAGAAAAAGATTTTTCAGCCGATGTTTGCAAGCCCGAATCGGGGATTTTCGCGGACCTGGGCGACGAGCCGCTCCGTCTCCCGGCTAGCGCGTTGCGGACCCAGAAAGCTCTCCGCGGACCGACGTGCCTCGTCTAAAATTTCGAGGTCGCGGATAATGTTCGCGATCTTGAACGACTGGATTCCGGACTGGCGAGTACCGAGGATCTCTCCCTGCCCGCGAATCTCGAGGTCCTTTTCCGCTATCCGGAAACCGTCGTTGGTTTCTTCCATGATCCCGAGCCGTTCTTTTGCGACCGCCGTTTTTTTGTCGCCCGTCAGCAACACGCAAAAGCTCTGCTCCGCGCCGCGGCCAACACGCCCGCGAAGCTGATGCAGCTGCGAGAGGCCGAAGCGCTCGGCGTGTTCGATAACCATTAGCGACGCGTTGGGCACATCCACACCGACCTCGATCACGGTCGTCGAAACGAGTATGTTTAGCTCCCCGGAAACGAACCGGCGCATGATGTCGTCCTTGTCCGCCGCTTTCATCTTTCCGTGGAGCAGGCCGACTTTATACTGTGGGAAGATCTCGTCCCGGATCTCCTCGAACATTTTTGTCGCGGCCTTCAGATCCACCTTTTCGGATTCTTCGATCAGCGGGTAAACGACATACACTTGCCGTCCCTGCTCGATCTCGCGCACCATGCCTTTATAGACGCCGTCGCGCCGGTCTTCTCCGACCACGACGGTCTTCACCGCCGTGCGGCCCGGAGGGAGTTCGTCGATCACCGAGACGTCGAGGTCCCCATAAACGGTCATCGCGAGCGAGCGGGGAATTGGCGTGGCGGTCATCACGAGAATGTCGGGATTGTATCCGAGTGCACGAATCGCGGATCGCTGCAGCACGCCGAAGCGATGCTGTTCGTCGATGACGGCGAGACCTAGATTTTCGAATTTCACGGCATCCTGAATGACCGCGTGCGTGCCAATCGCGATCTGAACCTCGCCGGACGCGATCGCTTCCTGCGCCTTTCGCTTTTCTGCCGCTCGCATGCTGCCCTTTAGCAATCCAACTTTGTACGACGTGCTTGCGAATATCCGCTCCGCATTTCGGGCGTGCTGATCAGCTAGAATTTCGGTCGGTGCCATCAACACTGCCTGGTATCCATTCTCGATCGCCGCGTACATCGCCATAAAAGCGACGATCGTTTTGCCGCTCCCGACGTCACCCTGGAGCAGACGATTCATCGGAGCGTCCGAGGTCATGTCGTCAATTATTCGCTGGATCGCACGCTGCTGTGCATTAGTAAGGTCAAACGGCGCGATCGTTTTCATTCGAGCCGACATGGCCGGCGACATCTCGATCACTGTCCCCTTCGGTTCCTTCTGTCGCTCGCCGCGGATGAGTGTGAGGGCGAAGACGAGCCAGAAGAACTCTTCGAAGATAAGGCGTCTTTGGGCTTTACTGCGGAACGTTTCGTATTCGAGGATGGTGGAGTCCTCCGGCGGAAAATGTACTTCGGCCAGTGCCTGCGCACGAGGGATCAGGGCCTGCTCTTTCAAGAGATGGGCCGGAAGATTTTCCGGGACCGACGCACGATCTAGTTTTTGAACGACCCCAAATATAATTTCGCGCAGGCGCTTCGTCATGAACGGGCCGAGCTTGCGATACACGGGAACGCGCCGCGCAGTATGGATCATTGCGAATTCCGGATCGACGGTTTCGTCCAGCTCTTCCGAACCCGCATCCGAACTCTTGCCCGCAACGTCACCCGTTGACGAACTTGTAGGGTCGACCAGCGTAAACAAACTGCCCTCGGGCGGAGGCAGCAGTTCCAGCTCGTCCGGCTTCTTGATGTTCAAGGCGAACGTGTTGCGTCGGCCGTCCCATTCCCATCTACCGTAAGCGACGAAACGGGTGCCTCGATCGAAACGCTGCTTGTAATAGTTGACGACGTGTGAGGCCTGGCGGCCTGAGATAAACCACCAGATGACGACGGGTTTCTTTGTCCGCTCGGCGTCACTGGCCGAGATCTCGAAAATAAAAAGCGGCGGGGCCTTGGGGCCGCGGTTCTTTCCGACCTGGAAGCCGCCGGAAACGCGTGTATAGAGTTCAACCGATGCTTCGAGCCCGTCGTAAAGTTTATCGATTGAGAGAAGATTGGAGCGGTCTTCGTACCGCATCGGGAAGTAGTTGAGAAGGTCTTCGACGGTGGCGTCGGTGAGGTCGCTTTTTGCCGATTCTCCGGCAACCGCCATCGCCAGATTGCGTGCCATCGCCGCGGAAAGCTTCGAGATGCCATGCTGGTGGAACTCGATAATGGGAGTGTCGAGGGTGAGCGCCATTTGGACAAGATTCTAGCACAACTGTTCTGTCTAAACGCCGAACGACGTTCCGCCCGGTTTTGAAATATTGCCCGTTAGCGGATTAACAGCTCAGGCGGGAGTCGTGGCAGGTCCAATAG
>DATLCA010000450.1:0-4617 GCA_035526605.1 Pyrinomonadaceae bacterium
AGCAGAACAACCTTCAATCTCGTCCAGCCGGCGAACCGGAATTACTTCGATGTGTTGAGAAATAAATTGAAGTGGGGACGGTGAGTTGAAATCCGGAACGCGGAATGCGGAATTTGTCCTGCCGGATTCCTCTACAAGCTAAAGACTCCACGTGTTCAAAAACAAGTTACTCGAATTGCGCATTCCGCATCAGGCCAGCAAACTCCGCTGCACTTCTTCTTCGGGTTCAAAGCCTTCCGGGTACCAGAGATGAACCTTCAGGTCGCATTTCCCTTTTGCATTGAAAACAACACCTTCACTTTCCAGCATGCTCTGCTGCAAGTTTACCGGCATGATTAGTTTTGCGGTCGAACATGCGCCCTGTGAATTTATGACACGTTGCCACGGAACGTTTTCGGTGTCAGCGCCGTGCATCACGTACCCTACCGTCCGCGGCGTATAACCGTCGCCTAAAATTTCCGCGATCTGCCCGTACGTCATTACTCGACCGGTGGGGATCTGCCGGACGATCGCGTAAACACTCTCTCGATAATCCTTATCGTCTACCAGATTCATAACCTCTTTGAAAATAAAAATGAGATCAGCCGCGGCGTCCCAAGATGATCGTCGTCGTCGAACCACTCATCCATCCGCTCGATTTCGAATCCGTTGTTCAACGCGGCATTGGTGTAATCGGTGACGTGATGCCGGAAACACTCGGTAACTTGCACGCCTTCCTCGGTCTCGAATCTCGCTTTGCTTCCCTCGTATTGTTTGAATGGATGCAGCTCGCAGATATAAAAATGACCGCCCGTCGATAGCGCCTTTGCCGCTTCGTGAAAAATGAAACCCAAATCTTCGACATGCTCCAGGATCAAACTGCATGTGATCAGATCGACATGGGAATCGATAAATGACCACTCGGTACGAACATCGCCAAGACGAAATACAACATTAGAGTTCGTGACCTTCGATCGCGCAATGGCCTGCATTTCCTCGGAAAAATCGACGGATAGAACCAACTCAGCATGTTTCGCCAGCCATGGAGTATTTTTTCCGGTGCCGGAGCCGAGCTCAAAGACGCGAGTGAACGAAACGACCTTCAGAACGTTCTCGCACGCCAGCTTTTCGAGATCGCGCGTTTTGTTGTCCACCGTATCGTAAGTCGCGGACCACTGATCGTAAAGTCTCTGAGTGGACATGATTCCTCATAAGGGCGGGGGCAAGCCCGCCTTCCGGACCTGCGAATGTTCTTGTGTTGAGCTTGTTACAAAAAGGCACGAAGATTTTCCGACGCCGACGCAAAAACATTCGCCGGTCCGGGAGGCGGGCTTGCCCCCGCTCCCTTAACCTCTCAAAATAGTCCGCGCCGGCGCGCCGTCTCCGGTGCCCCCGACATATTTCAGCGGCAGGCAAAAAATCTCATAGTCCCCGGCTGGAACTTCACGAAGATCGAGCCCTTCCAGGATGACGACCTCGCGCTTTAGCAGAGTAATATGCGTCGCAAAATCGGACGAACCGAATTTTTCTACAGAAAGATAATCGATCCCGATGAGCTTAACGCCCGAATCGGCCAAAACGCCCGCCGCCTCCGGCGAAATATATGTGAAGTCGGTCCGGAAGCCCTTTTCGGGCTCGTTCCAAAAAGCTGAGTTGCGTGTCTTGAAAAGAATTCGTTCGGCTCCCGTAATGTCCTGCAGGTGCGACGGCTCGATCGCCACCACATCAGCCCCGACCTCAATTACACGGCAATTCCCGACCAGCTTGTCCATCTCGAGGTCTTCGACCCGCCGCGTGCCGTCGATAAAATGATTTGGCGCATCCACATGAGTCCCCGTATGAGCGCCGAGGCAGAGGTGCGAAACGTTGGCGTTATCGCCTCCTGAAATGCTTTTAACGCTCGCGATGGCGACGGGCGGGTCGCCCTCATAAATGGGTACATTCTCGCTTACCGCGACGGTCACATCGTAGATCTTCATGCGGATAAGGATAAATGAGGGGCAAAAATGTAGCAATTCCCTATGGAAATGAAGCCCGGCATTTGATGTAATAGAAGCATGATGGAGATTCAAAGAGACGAACATGGGCGGAAGGGTGCCTTTTACATCGACGAGAATGGCGAGTGGATCGCCGAGCTCACGTATGTGAGAGATGACGATACGATGACCATCGATCACACGGAGGTCGATGAAAAACTGCGTGGCGAAGGGGTCGGCGAAGACCTTGTACGGGCCGCTGTCGAATATGCCCGCAAAACCGGCTTGAAGGTAAATCCGGAGTGTCCTTACGCACGGAAAGTTATTGAGGAAACACCGGACCTGCAGGACGTGCTTGCGGCGAAGGCCGCTTAGGATTTTGCGATTCCTGGATCCGGGTGCGCGATTTATCGCGTTGCCGATGACGATCAACTAGATCGATCGCGCACCCCGAACAGGTTTTCCATTCGATGAATGTTCCCCGCATTTCCGCCTCCAGCTATTCCAACACCGCACCTCTAATCTGGAGCTTCCTGTACGGATCGATGCACGGCCGCGTCGAGATAATTCTCGACAACGCACCAGCGCGCTCGGCCGAGCTGCTTGCGCAGAATCGGGTCGACGCCGCCCTGGTCCCGGTGATCGCGTATCAAATGTTGCCGGACGTCCGGCTCGTCCGGGGCGTCTGCGTGGGGGCGAAAGAAAAGGTGCGCAGCGTCGCTCTAATCACGCGCGGAATGGAGCTCCAGGATGTTCGGTCGGTTTCGCTCGATACATCGTCGAGAACTTCGGTTGCACTTACTAAGATTCTATTTCGGGAATTTCTGGGGTTCGAGCCGGAATGGCGGGATGCTCCGCCGGATCTGGAAGCTATGCTTGACCAATCGGATTGTGCCTTGCTGATTGGCGATCCGGCGCTGCGGATTGCCGAAGCTGATGGGGAGCTCTTTAATGCGGAATGCGGAACGCGGAATGCGGAATTCGAAGCCCCATCTTCCATTCATTCAGGTGACACCGACGGGAATTCCGCATTCCGCGTTCCGCATTCCGCATTTAAAAAGTTCGATCTCGCCCAACTCTGGAGACAACACACCGGCCTCGGGTTTATCTTCGCAATGTGGATGACGCGCGCCGAAAAATCGCCGCTCGATTTCGCTGCGGCCCGCGACGAGGGAATATCCCGCGTCGACGAGATCGTCTCGAATTATTTACCGGATATTAAGATCAGCGAAGAAGATTTCCGAGCGTACCTGTCAGAGAATATTTCGTACGAGATCGACGAAGAGCTCGAGCGCGGTATGGAGCTCTACTTCGACCTCGCAAAAAAACACCGCCTTTGTGACAACATTCGGGAGCTGAATTATGCAAATTGATTTTGGGGAGAGGTGTGAGAGTCGAGATTAAAACAACCCTGATTGAAATAACAAGAACCAACCCGCGGCGATCGCGAAGATCACCAACCCAAGGTCGTTCAATTCAAATTGTCTTTCCTGCCGTTCCATAGTCCTTCCCTTTGCAATGAGCGTTCCTAAACCTATGACGCGAAATTTAGATCGATTTCGTATCAGGAGGACGGTCAGATGCACTTCAATTTGCACTAAAAGCTGTCACCGACGACTGAGATTGACGGGCTAGAACGATACGGGCCGCTTCAGTTCTGACTGCAACTCTTTATTGAGGATCTTTCCGTCGTTCTTTTTGAGATGCTCAAGAAAAATAAGAGCGGCGTGGATGCGGCGGTCGACGTCCTTTATCTTGCCGATAAAATAGAGCACCGACCGCTGCTTACCCGCCGTTAGGGAATGGAAAAGCTTGTCGCCGTCGGGGTCCTGGTTCAAGACTTCCTCTAGCTCCTCGGGCATCGGCAGGCCGTATTTACTTTCATCGAGTGCTAACTCCACGGTTATTTGATCGCCGTTGCCGATCTTGAGCCGCGTGCGCTTCAGCTTATTAACGATGATCGCGAACTTCCCGTCCCAAGGCAGAAGGGCGCACTGAAATCGCTCGGTGCCGTTAATGGTGCATACCACTCGCCGCGAGCCATCCCGTTTTTCGAACTTCGTCCCGATCTTCGCTTCGACATGGATAAAATGCCAGCCGGATTCGTATCCCGGAGATTGGATCAGTTTAGTTTTGAATTTGATGGGTTTCATTTCAAGCTCCCCTCCGTGTTTAGGAGGGGTGCCGGAGGCTTTGCGGAGGCGGGGTGGTAGTTCTGCAAGAATCAGATTCTTTTCTGAACTACCACCCCGTCAGCCGACGCAGCTGCCACCCCTCCTAATCCAGGAGGGGTGCTTTTTTTCCTGAATTAACATTGCAAAGCCGGTAGTCATTGTTCCCTTTTCGTAACGCCTGCCGGCGCTGTTCTCGTGAACTTATTTTGCTAAGATTATAGTCGAATGATCACCGATATTCAGCCCATACTCGACAAGGTACTCGCCGGCGGAAGGCTTACCTCCGAAGACTGCACAGCACTCCTCGAATCGAACGATTTTGTCCGCGTCGGCCTCGCCGCACACGAGATCCGGATGCGGAAGAATCCGACCGACGTCGTGACTTACATTATCGACCGCAACATTAACTACACGAACGTTTGCAACGTCGTCTGCACCTTCTGTGCGTTCTATCGACGGCCGGGGAAGCCAGACACGTATGTTCATTC
>DATLCA010000451.1:0-1556 GCA_035526605.1 Pyrinomonadaceae bacterium
AAAAATCCGAACCGTACCTCGGAGGCGGAGCGGCGGGCCGCGGAAACGAAAAAGGAATTCTTCGAAAAGGAACGCGGCCAGCAGCAGATCGCCAGCGAGCTCCGGGCGCAGGGCAAAGAGGCCGCGGCGCAGTTCATAGAGAATTCCGACTTCGATAATTTAGGGATCAGCGAGGACGACGCGCTGTTCCTCGCGGAACACATCGAGATACCCGACAGCGAAACCGACGACAGTTGGCTGCGACTCGAATTTATCGAAGAGATCTACGAAGAGACGCCTGAGCAGCGCGAGCAGATCGTCAACAAGATACTTGGCGAATTTAAGTCCGAGGAGATGGACATGCCGAGCGAGCGCATATCCATCATCAACCGGATCATGAAGATGGGCATGAAGGACAGAACCCAGCTCGCGATGAAGGGCGACCGTGAGTCCCGGAACATTCTTATCCGCGATCCAAATCGGATCGTTGCTCAAGCCGTTGTCAACAACCCGCGGATCACGGTGCAGGAGATAGAAAAGATCGCGTCGATGCGTTCTATAACGGAAGAAATTCTCCGGAGCATCGCTTCCAACCGGCAGTGGTCCAGGAGCTACTCGGTCGTTCACAACCTTGTCCGAAACCCACGCACGCCCATTCATAACTCCATGAACATTTTGTCGAGGCTTCAGCTCAAGGACCTCAAGGCGCTTGCCAAGAACAAAAACGTATCGGACGCTGTCCGCCGCCAGGCCTACCGGCTGTCCGAGGCGCGATCGGGAAGGTGAGGAGGGGAAAGGATGAAGGATGAAGGATGAATGAACACCTCGTGACTTCATCCTTCATCCTTCATCTTCCTCCTTCTCAAAGAAACTCCGTCACCCTTCCCGTCTTTACATACGACCCGGCAAGGTCCGTGAACGTATGACTCGCGGCACCCAACCACATCCCGACAAACAAGCCCAATAATCCGTAAGGCCCCACCGCGATGTCCGAGAGTTGCCGGAGGCGCACCCAGATGCGCGGGAAATCCCAAAGCACCGGCTGCCCGGCACCTGTAAAAATGGTGAAGACATATGTGCATAGAAAAGCCATGCACGTCGCGACGCCCATAAAATAAACGACACGGATGAGGGTCCCGAACACCAGGCCATGCGACCAGCGCGAGCGATGTTTGAAGAAGGCGCGGTACGGGAACCACAGCAGCTTGAAGATTTTCCAACGCGCATACTGCTTCGAAGCGGTGTCGAGATCGGGTCCGAACATAAACCCGCCGAACAGAAATCCAACTGCCGCAACCGTCGAAAGCCAAACGTCCCGGGTCGCGAGAAATGTCGCCCCGAAAACGGGTGCCGCGAGGATTATCGTAATTGCGTCGTGGGTCTTTCCGCTGGGCATTAAGGTTTGTATTGAGAAGAGTTAACCCCAAAAGGCACGTCCATTATCCACGTTTCGCCCAAGGTTTTCCACAAGGCCTCTGGAAAAACGGCGCCTTCTGGTAGAATCATCGTCTCCGCTAAGCGAAGAAATTCTTCCCGATGGTTGGACGCGTGCGCTCGAAATGACGAATTTTTGGGGA
>DATLCA010000452.1:0-2331 GCA_035526605.1 Pyrinomonadaceae bacterium
CAAAGAAACGAAAGCGTATGTCCAGGGTGTGATAAGGAATTCCGCGCAGTATCGAAGGCTCTATGACGCGAACGGAAATTTCAAACCCAATATCGGAACGAAGGCGGTAAGGGGCGAGATAGATTCGAAATCGAGTGACGAGATGGCGGCGGAGTTTCCAGACGTGATCATCGACAGGGACCGCGAAGGTGAATAGCGTCGGACGTAGGTAGACGGTAGGATCGTTGGTAAGGCGCCGATATGATTCGAGTCCGTCAGGATCGGCATGTTGGAAGAATCGCATTTCAAGGAGAAATTCGAGCTCCGCAAAAGGGACGTGGGTGTCGCTCCTACGGAGCTCGAATTTCTTCCGGAATCGTTTCTACAAACATACCGCTCCTACCGGAGCTCCAATCTGCTCCGGCCAGCGGGTCTACAAACATGCCGCTCCCGGCGAACCAAACTGTCTCGATGCCTATGGAAATGCCCCGCTGACCTTCGTTCCATCACTATCCCTAATGCTATAATTCCGAAACTTTCCGCGACTCCTAAAAATTTTAATCAGCTGTTTCTCTTTTGGTGAGGTGTCAATGACAAAGCTAAGCGTGAACCGAAAGCAATATGAGGTCGATGCCGACCTGAATACCCCCTTGCTGTGGGTAATCCGAGACGATATCGGTTTGACCGGAACCAAGTTCGGATGCGGAGTCGCGCAATGCGGCGCGTGCACCGTTCATGTCGACGGCGAAGCGAAGCGCTCTTGCGTCACGCCGATGAAGGCCGCGGTCGGAAAAGAAATTACGACCATCGAAGGCATCTCTCCGGATTCGACGCATGCGCTTCAGAAGGCATGGCTCGCTGTGGATGTCCCGCAGTGCGGTTACTGCCAGTCGGGTCAGATTATGTCGGCCGCGATCCTCCTTAAGGAAAACAAGAAACCGACCGACGACGACATCGACAAAGCTATGTCGGGGATCATTTGCAGATGCGGAACTTACAACCGCATCCGCGATGCGATCAAGATGGCCGCGATCAACGGCACCGGAGGCAAATAAGATGATCGAGAAAAACGAAATCGATCGGCGTTCCTTTCTGAAGGCGACCATCGTCGCGGGCGGTGCATTGGTGATCGGAGCCAGTTTGCCTCTTCGTTCGCGTGCCGAAGAGCGTTTCAATGTGCCCGCCGAGCCGGCCCAGAATTTCCAGCCTAATGCATTTATCAGAATCGCGCCGGATGGAAAAGTGACGATCACGGTAGGCCAGGCGGAGATGGGCCAGGGCGTTCTGACGTCGCTTCCGATGATCGTCGCTGATGAGCTTGAGGTTGATTGGAAAGATGTTTCTTACGAGCACGGCCCTGCCGGAAAGGAGTTCGCGAACCCGGCGTTCGGCGCTCAGATCACGGGCGGCAGCGCGAGCATAAAAGGGTTCTTCAATCCGCTGCGAAAATCCGCGGCCTCCGTACGTGAGATGCTGATAGCCGCCGCCGCGGCACAGTGGAGCGTCGCACCTGAAACGCTGCTTGCTCGAAATGGCGAAGTCGTTGACCCGACGTCGAAACGCACGGCGAAGTACGGAACGCTTCTCGAAGCAGCCGCGAAGATCACTCCACCAACGGCGCCCAAGCTAAAAGACCCGAAAGATTTTCGATATATCGGCAAGGCTGTCAAGCGACTGGACTCGCCCGCGAAGGTCAACGGATCAGGCATCTTCGGGATCGATGTAAAAGTACCTGGAATGCTGACAGCGACGATACTGCGCCCGCCCGTGATAGGCGGGAAGGTTGGTACCGTTGACGATTCTGCAACGAAGGCGGTGAAAGGAGTGCGGAATGTTGTTCGTCTGGAAAGCGGTGTCGCGGTCGTCGCGGATAACTACTGGGCCGCCAAGAATGGACGCGATGCTTTAAAAGTTACGTGGGACGAAGGCGCGATGAAAGGCGTTTCGAGCGAAGCTCTGTATCAGGCCAACATCGACGCAGCAAAAACCAGTAAAGGAATCGAGGCGAAGAAAATCGGCGACGTCGACGCCGGGCGCTTGAAGGCAGCGAAGACTATCGAAGCGGTCTATTATGCGCCGTATCTCGCGCACGCGACGATGGAACCGATGAACGCGACAGCGGATGTCCGTGTGGATAGCTGCGAGGTATGGAGCGGCGTTCAGGCACAGATGGTCGTGCAGAATCAGGTCGCGAAGCTGCTCGGAATCGCGACCGAAAAGGTCAAGGTAAACAACACGCTCCTTGGCGGCGGATTTGGCCGCCGGTTAGGCGATTACGTGATGGACGCGGTACGTCTTTCAAAAGAGGTTGCCAAACCTGTAAAGGTCGTATGGACGCGCGAGGACGACATG
>DATLCA010000453.1:0-12377 GCA_035526605.1 Pyrinomonadaceae bacterium
AGGCAATACCGAGGTCGTCGAGATACTGGTGAGTTTCTGAGAAAAAGGCCGTACCGGACGAGTAGTTGAAAACTTGGGGGGTTGAGTTGTCGCCCCAGTTGACCGTCAACGAGAACGCCAGGTTCGGGTTTGGACTGAACATGTTTCCCGAAAGCGTCGCTGTGCCGCCTTCGTTCATTCCGGAAGTATTCGCGAAGCCTAGATTACTTAGTACCGGAGGCTCGGCGCCCGAAAAGTTGCTCCACGACGGATCTTCCCCATTCGATTCCAACAACACTTCATTGGTGGCGTCGATATTTACCACGTAAACGCTGAAGGGAGAAGTTCGATTTGTTGAGAAAGCTATCCTACTGCCGTCGGGGCTAAACGAAGGCTCAAAAGCGACCCCATTAGTAAGCCTCATCGGGTTGGAGCCATTCGCGTTCATGACGTACAGCTGCCCGCTCGGATTCGATACGAATGCGATCTTGGAGTTATCGGGACTAAAGATGGGATCACGCTCCGAGGCAGAATTCTGAGTTACCCTCGTGATATTAGAACCGTCCGCATTCATCACATAGATTTCCTCGACACCGTCGCGGGACGACATAAACGTGATCTTCGTTCCGTCCTGGGAGAAGGAGGGCTGGTATGCGGAATTGGTCGTCAAAGGGATCTCGTTGGTTCCATCCACATTCACAACGTAAATTCCGGTCGTACCGTTACGATTCGACGTGAATGCGATCTTTGTTCCGTTGCCGTTGATAGAAGGGCTATAGTCGTTGAACGCATTGAAAGTTATACGGGTCTGATTGGATCCGTCGGCGTTCATCACATACAACTCCGGCAACGCGTTGTTGCCGTCTCGATCGGATACAAACGCGATCTTTCTGCCATCGTAACTTAACGACGGAGCCCAATCGCCAAGCGCATTGTTGGTTAAATTGACCGCATTGGATTGATTGGAGTATCTGAGAAAGATCTCCATATTTCTGTTATTGTTCGTATTTCTAGCGAACGCGATCTTTCCTTGGGCTGCCGCGGCCGCCGGCAACACTGAACACACGATCATGAAAATAATGAAAAGATAAAACTGCCTCGAAATGCTCTGCGGATAATTCATATTTTGCCTTTACGGAATCCGTGTGGAATCGTCCTTTTGTAAATACCGGTTCTGGATGATGCGGAGCAGATCGTTCCGGTAAAACAATCTTCCGTTTTGCGGAAAACTGCGATACATTAGCCAAGCAACCTCTCAAATTGTTGTCAGCTGAAGAAACTGTCTGCTCCTTGTGTCGAATGCTATGACCGAGGTAGTAGAGATGTCATCAAACTTATCTTCAAATTTTCTTCAATTTAATTTTGGGATGGAGAGCGCTTCCAAACACAGCATTTACCGGTTTGACAGGTTTCACCTCGATTGCGGCAAGCTCATGCTTTATCGCGATGGTGAGGCTGTAACCCTACCGCCCAAAGTCGTCAAAACACTCGTGGTGTTGGTGGACAACCGCGGATCGATACTTAGCAAGGACGAGTTGATGGAACGGGTTTGGGAAGACTCGATCGTCGAAGAGGCGAATCTTTCTCAGAACCTTTATCTCCTTCGAAAGACGCTCGGGAACAGGGACGACGGATCGCCCTACATCGAGACCCTCCGCCGCCGAGGTTATAAATTCACCTCGGACGACATCTTCGTCGAGACCGCTGCCCCGGTGCCGGTTGAGGAAGATGCGGTCGTCCATCCAACGCCGGCGCCCCTGCGATACGCGGTCGAGCGCCGCGGCAACGTCGTCGCGCTCGTCGATTGGAAGGAAGCGGAAGCGGGTCCGCAAGGGGAGGAAGCAGCGGCCCCTCAAATCGTTCACGGAGTCGAGCCGCGCAGCTCATCGACGATGCGATTTCTCGCCGGCGTTGTAGCGGTACTCGTCATCGCGGCGCTTGGCGTTGGTTTTTGGATGAATTCGCCGAAGGCTGCCGAGGTGGAGCAGGAGCGCGGGGCCATAGAGGTTCTTGCTCTCACGAACGGCGAGGAGGTCAACGACGCAACGATCTCGCGCGACGGCA
Organism: Pyrinomonadaceae bacterium; assembly: GCA_035526605.1. Classification (GTDB taxonomy): domain Bacteria; phylum Acidobacteriota; class Blastocatellia; order Pyrinomonadales; family Pyrinomonadaceae; genus OLB17. The sequence goes on from DATLCA010000453.1 coordinate 2,044, forward strand.
AGTACTTTACTTACCACGAGTCCGATGGTGAGTTTTCGCGGCTTCTCGTCCAGCAGGCGGGGCAGTCGAAGGCGATCGAAGTTTTACCACGGGCGAAAAGGGTAATTGCGTCGAAAACGTTCTCGCCGGATTCGCAATACATTTATTACCTTGCCGCGGAATCGGGCGCGGACCACAACTCCATTTATCGCGTCCCGACGCTCGGGGGCGTGCAGACCAAGATTGTGGAATATGCGTCGTCGTACGTAACCTTTTCGCCGGATGGTAAATCGATCGCTTTCGTGCGGCCGGACCGGTCCAATAATGCATCGGTCGTCACCGCGGGAAGCGACGGCACCGGGGAACGAACCCTGATCACGGGCAGCGCGGAAAGATCCATCACGTCAAACCCGGCATGGTCCCCTGACGGGAGTGTGATCGTTTTCGGGCAATTGGAACACATCGGATCCACCAAACCATACTGTCAGTTCCAAGCGGTCGACGTTGGCACATTGCAGACGAGGCCGTTGACCGCCGAGCGGTGGGACACGTGCCACAGAATCGAATGGAGGCGCGACGGCAAAGGTATCGTCTTCGTCGGGACAAAATTGGGAGAGGGAAGCACGATACGCCGCGATCAGGTCTATTACGTCGCGATAGCCGACGGTAGCTCGCGCCGGTTGACGACCGACTCCAGCCGTAATCAGGAGTTCAGTCTCGGCGTGACGGACTCGAACCAGGTGCTGTCGGTACCTTTCAGCCGATCGTCACAGCTCTGGGTGATGGGTCCGAATGGCGATTCACGGACGGCGGCGCGGCTCACAAACGGTTCCTCAGACGGCCGGTCCGGACTGGTGCCGCTCCCGAACGGGCGCATCGCGTTTACGGCGCGGATGGGCGAGAGTCATGCAGCATGGCTCGTTGATGGCGACGGATCAAACCGGCAGCAAATCATTTCGGACCCGCCGATACTCGAGGAGCTTCGCGCGACTCCGGACGGCAAATACCTTTTCTTTTCCGCGATCAAGGATGAGCGATCCCACCTCTACCGGGTCGATCACGACGGAAATAATCTGAAGCAAATAACCGCGGGCGACACGTTCGAAACCGATTCCTCGCTCGCGCCCGATGGGAAATGGATCGTGTTCGATTCAATGCCCGCATCCAACTTCGATGACAGGCGACTCTGGCGAAGTTCGGTCGAAGGCGGGGCGCCGGCCAAGATCTCGGATGTAAAATGTGCCGTACCGAACTACTCACCGACCGGAAAATATATCTCGTGCGTGTGGGACAACATCTTCGTTGTATCGGCGGAAGACGGAAATCTCGTAAGAACTTTTCCCCCGCTCAAGATTCCGATGCTCAACATCGGCGCCCGCTGGACTCCTGACGAAAAGGCGCTCGTCTATATCGTCTCGCAGAAGGGTACGACAAACCTGTGGCTGCAGCCGCTCGACGGGCAGAAACCGAAACGCCTTACGGATTTTCCGAACGGGGACATCTACAATTTTGCTTACTCACATGACGGTTCGAAGCTTTATCTCGCTCGGGGGTTTCAGATCCGCGATGCCGTGCTCATAAGCGGGATGCAGTAAACGGAAGCACAAATCTACTTTTTAGGATTCGCGAGGCTCTCGCTCTTTTCGCATTTCCGCGCATTGCTATCCACCCCACGAAAGCTCAAGGAACGAACGCATTCGGGATTGGCCGATCGCCCGCCGCGCCGAACTGCACGATCTGCGTGCCGGCCGTCGTGCGCCCGATGAACCAAGTCGCGTTGGAGGGACGGAACACGGTCGCGTCGAACTTTCCGTCGCCGTCATAATCACCAGGTGAAGGAACGTCCCCATTCGTCCCGAACGGGAACCCGAAGAACGAGAAGTTCTCACTCCGCACGATCAACCAGTCCCCGGTCGAGGGGCGCCATATCGCGACGTCCGCTTTCCCATCGCCGGTGTAATCGCCAGGCACCGCCTTGTCACCCGCGTTTCCGAACTGCATCGCGAGGAGTCCCGCGGTGGTTCTTTGTATCCACCATTCGCGCGGAGCCGGGCGGAAAATCCCGACATCGGCCTTTCCGTCCCCGTCGTAATCTGCCACGACCGGCAGGTCGCCGTTGATCCCGAATTGCAGAATGCGTGTCGCTCCTCCGCCAGACTGGCTGATGAACCATGTGGCGGTGGAGGGGCGGAAGACGGCTGCGTCGGCTTTACCGTCCGCATCGTAATCGGCGGGGGCGGGGACGTCACCATTTGCACCGAAAGGAAATGCGAAAAACGAGAAGTCCTCGCTGCGCAGGATAAACCAATTTCCGTTCGACGGCCGCCAGAAAGCGATGTCGGCCTTACCGTCGCCGGTGTAATCGGTCGGAACCATCTGATCCGTCGAAGCCCCGAACTGAAGAGCAAAGGTTTGGCCGGTCGAGCTACGATTGATCCACCATTCCGACGCCGGCAACGGACGGAATATCCCGATGTCGGTTTTTCCGTCCCCGTCGAAATCGAATGGGGAGCGGCGTGTTGCCGTCGCCGCGGCCGACGTCCAGAAGCCGGAGATTATCCGGAAGGGGCCCGCCGCAAGATCTCCGCCCGCCAGCGGTTGCCCGATCGTGGACGTGACCCCGAAAGCACCGCCGGACGACACTCCGCCGCCGTTCGAGATGACGGATTGCTGAATCGTAAACTGCCCAAAGCCGACGTGGAACAATAATAGAGTTAGTGAAAAAGTAAAACAGATCGATCTTTTCATAATTACCCTCGCCAGTTGTTGAAGGTATCCTTGGGGGATCTAGGCGGATGCACAGGATATCCGCCTACGGCTTCTTAAAAAATGACTATGCTCATCGGGCCATCCCGCAATATGTTCGTGCCTTCGGTCTGGGTGATATCAAAAGTATTTCCGGAGGATGCGGTGTGAGAGGGAATCCTTCCTGCCTGCCGAGGAGTAATCATTATGTGCGGGCCAAGAAGCGGGAAGCCGACGTCGACTCGATAGGTCCCGGTTAAGAGTCTGGACGAAGTCACCCCGACGCAGGGAGCCCCGGTTATGCCGCTCTGACAAGACAGGAGCGCTCCGTCGGCTCCGATCTGCAGCAGCATCTTCGGAAGACCCTTGTACTCGAGTGGTTGCGACAAATTTCCATCGAACCTGATCGGCCCGGCATTCGGCTCGATGGACATCCTGGTTCTGCCGAACGTCTCGTCTACTATGTAAAATTGGTTGCCGTTGAAATTCTGCGACGTGCCCATGAGCCAACTCTGAGAGCTTGAGCGCATGTAGAATCTGGCCCAGCTGTTGGTCCCGCCCGTCGTCTGAGCGACGAAGTGCGTCGAATCGCCGGCGGACTGAACGGGCCCGGCCACGTCGAGTCGATAACCACCCGTCGGCGATGGGGTGCCGACGGCGATGCTTCCCTTAACTATCAGATCGTTCTTGCCCGGATTCGCATAGCCGTAACTGTCCCCCACGAGAATGCCTCCCGCCTTGAGACCCGACGCACTCGGCGACGTGAACGAATTGATGAGTTGTAGGAACCGGTTTTGCTCAGCACCGGCCGTTCCCGTATAGAGCGTCGGACTTGCACCTGAATCCAGAGTCAGATTGCCGCGCACGTCGAGTTTGCTGGTCGGAGCCTGGGTCCCGACGCCGAGGTTGCCGCCGACCGCACCGTTCCCTGAAATGTTGAAGTTGCTCGAGGCCTGCTGCGCCGCCTGATTTCGAATGAACTGCGTGCCCGCGCTCGTGTTGGTGAGATACTCGCTCGCGACCACACCGCCAAGCTTTTGCGAGTCGTCCGCGACCGCCGCGCTCAGCGTTCGCACCGAATACGGAGACGAACCGATCTGCTCACGAGGGCTCAGCGTGATGTAGCTCTCGCCGGAGTTATGGCGCACGGCGATCTCGAGAAAACGATTGGCGCCGGTCAATGCCGCAGCACCGAAGTCGAGTCGAGCGCTAAACGTGCCGTTCGACGCAGTCACCGCCACGTCGGTGAGTGTCGAGCCGATCTGCAATCCACCCGCAAGGGAATCGAAGAGCTTGAACTGCATCTGGAAACTCCCGTTCGCGGGATTGCCGCCGTCCGTCAGACGTCCTTGATAATTAAAAGCCGTCGTCTGTCCCGGTGCGGGCAGACACAAGAGAACGAGTAAAAGGGCGAGGATCGGTACGTAAAATCGCATTGTTGCACCTCTTATAAAAAATTTTGCAAACGTTCGGGAGGTGGGAGTCTCTTTCCCGGATTTTTTTACGGACTCGCAATCAGGAAACGAAGACAATCGCCTTGATTGCTGAACGTGCGTGGAAAGTTGAACCGCATCCAGCCGCCGTTCTTGCACTGGTCCTTATTTGACGGCGGGCCGGTTTGGGGATCGCATGTGTCGCCGATGCCGTCGAGATCGAAGTCGGCCTGATCTGAATTCGCTGTGAGGGGACAATTGTCGGCGCCGTCGGCTACGCCGTCACCGTCGTCGTCGACGTCGCACGCATTGCCGAATCCGTCACCGTCCGTGTCAAGCTGGTCGGAATTCGAGGTCGAGACGCAGTTGTCAGTGGCGTCGGGAACTCCGTCGCCATCCGAGTCGGGCGCCGGTGCCTCGAACGCACCGATGTCTACATTCGCCCCGATCACGCGAGGGAAGCCTGCACCTCTTTGATCGTTGGTCAGCGGATTGCCGGCCGCGTCGAGGGCAAGAGAATTGTTGCCGGCGTTTATTGCCGGGCTTCCGGCGACGAGAGCGTGGGTCGGTGTCAGGCCCCCGTTGTTTTGAAGCGTTGGATTCAGCACGGACGCCGTCGGGATCGTCCCGACGCCATTGACTCCGACAATGTTGCCGTTCGTGCCGTGGACTACTCCGCCCGAGGAGCCGGCATCCCCGACCAACGACGAATTTGCCGAGGTGACAAACCCACCGATATCATTCGTGACGGTGCCGGTCCCACGGAAATTACCAGCGATGATCGTGTTTCTAAGGTGCACCTGCCCTAGAGAGAAGATCTTCAAGCCGCCACCATCGCTGACCTCAATCGGTCCGCCACCCGAACGGTTGTTTGTGATGGTTGAATTAATTACCGTGAGGTTTCCTGCATAAACGCTGATCCCGCCGCCTTGCCCGGCGCCGTTCGAGGAAATCGTCGAGTTGATCACAGTGGCTGTACCGTTATTGACGATACCTCCGCCGCCGGCTCCGAAATTCGAATAGATCGCGGAATCGATCACCACCAGAACGCCGACGTTGTCGATCCCACCAACGCCGCCCGTCAGTAAGTTTGAATTGTTTCGCACGACCACGTTCCGGACCGTCAACTGTCCTCCGTTCCCTATGCCGCCACCGGTGTTCCCGGCCGAGTTCGCGAAGGTCAGACCTTCCAGGGTAACAATGCCGGTGGTGGACAAGATCCGCTGCCGGAGGGGATCCGTCTGGCTGCCGCCGTTGCCGTCGATCCGCAACTGATCGGGTCCGGGACCGATGATCGTCAGATTCTTGTTCGTCTGGAAGGTGCCGGATGTCATGACAATCACACACGGACAACCGGTGAGGTCGAAGGTGATCGTGTCACCGTTTGACGCGTCGAGGAGAGCCTGGCGGAAGGAACCCGCACCTCCGTCGTTCGTGTTGACGACGGTCAAGGTTGCGCCGAACGCCGCGGATGCCGCAACGAAAACTAGTATCAGAATCGGAGCTAACCGAATTATTGAAAGCCGCATAAAAATCCTCCATATCCGTGAGCACGGATCGATTACCAACATCAGAAGACCACGGGGAGCCACCCTGGTTTGCGAGAGTGCGGTCGAAGTAAAAGTGAGGCCGGCGAGTGCCTACTCGGGGAGCAGCCGGCCCGCAACCCGAACCTTCCAAAAAAAGTCGAAGTGCGATAAATTGAATCGACAGCCGATTAACTGTTTATCCAATCCCTGGACGTATCTGCTCCCTTAGCCATTCATAGTAGGAGCGCAGAAACGGATATGTCCTTGGATTTAAGTTCAAGTTTACATCAATTTAGAATTTCGGTGGCGGGAAGCAATAAAAACGGGATTTTTGTTTTCAATAATTTCAGCCTGGATGCGGAAAAGCTGATGCTTTATCGCGATGGCGAAGAGGTTTTGATCCCCGCGAAAGTTGCGAAGACTCTTGTCGTGCTTGTCGAGAGTGCCGGAAACATACTCGCCAAGGATGAACTGATCGACCGGGTCTGGGAAGACTCGATCGTCGAAGAATCGAACCTCACCCAATATCTCTATCTTTTAAGAAAGACGCTCGGAACGATGCCGGACGGACGGCCTTATATCGAGACGCTCCGGCGGCGCGGATATCGCTTCAACGGGGACGTCCGGAGTGAGGCCGCGCCCATCCTGAAAGCCAAAGCGGTGCAGCAGGACCCCCCGCATGTGACGCCGCAGCATAGCGGCGTTGAAAGGGACGGGAATGTGCTTCGGGTTGTTGACTGGCAGCCTGCTCCTGCGCCCCACGTTGAGCATCCGCCCGGACCGTCCCCTTCGACAGGCCACCCGTTGAAGGCCGCTATCGTTGCCGTCGTTCTGCTCGCAGCAGCGGGCGCCGGCGTAATTTACTTCTGGCCGAACCTCATGGTGGCGGCGACGACCGCGGACGCAAAACGGGAGATCTCGATAACCCGTCTGACGAACGGGGCGGTTCCCGGCGGCGGAACGATCTCGCCGGACGGAAACTATTTCGTCTACCACGAGCTCGATGGCGATGTTGTTCGGATGTACGTTCAGCAAACCGGGCAGACCGCGAGGCACGAAATCTATTCGACCGCCGATAAGGTGATGTTCCCCAAGGTGTTTTCACCGGATGGGCAATTCATTTACTTCACCGCGGCGACAAAGGGCGAAAAGGCAGCTCACCTCTACCGCATCCCCGCGATGGGCGGTGCGGTGGCGAAGATTCTCGAAAACGTGTCGGGCCCGATTTCTTTCTCGCCGGATGGCAAAGAGATGGTGTTCACGCGGGCGAATCAGCCGGCAGGTACAACATCACTCGTGATCGCCGACCGTGACGGCCGGACGGAGCGGGTGGTGCTGGAAAGAAAGGCCCCGAAAATACTTTCGACGTTCCCGATCTGGTCGCCGGACGGTACCGCCATCGTCTTCGGTATGCAGGATCTCTATACCGAGGGAAGCCTTGGGCGACAGCGCCTGCACGTCTTAAAGGTCACGACCGGCGAAGCTCGAGAACTGTCCCCGGAGTTGTGGGAGACTCTGCTGCGGGCGGCCTGGCTCCCCGACGGCAAGGGGTTCGTTGTCATCGCCACGCGCGACAAGGAAGCATACTCCACCCGCCGCGATCAGGTTTATCTCATCTCTTATCCCGATGGCGTGTCGCGCCGGATCACGGCGGACGGGAATCGGTATGAGCCTGACAGTCTCGGAGTTACCCGAGACGGAGCGATATTCGCGATTCCCGGAAATCGGTCGTCGCAGATTTGGACGGTCGCTGCGGACGGGGATGCTTCCAAGTCAACCCAACTAACGCGCGGGGCGGCGGACGGAAGGGCCGGGCTCGGCCCGATGCCCGACGGCCGAATAGGATTTCTGGCCCGGACGACCGACGAGATCAATCTGCTGGTTTCGAATGCGGACGGCACCGAAGCCAAGCAATTGGCCACGGGCTTTCCTTTCGTCGAGGAGTTAAGGGCGGACCCTGCCGGTAAATTCTTCCTGTTCTCCACTCGAATCGATAACAACAATCATCTCTTTCGCGTCAATTCGGACGGTACGGGAGTCAAGCAGTTGACGTCGGGCGACACCTACGAGATCGATTCCAGCATTTCCCCCGACGGTCAGTTCGTGATCTACGATTCGGCTGCGTTCACGGAGGGCGTCGGGACGTACACGATTTTCAGACAGCCGTCTGCGGGCGGTGCGGCGCAGGCTCTTTTCAAGGGATGCGTGACTCCGACATATTCTCCGGATGGATCACTTATATCTTGCGTAAGGGTGGATAAGCCCGAGATTTGCATAATCTCGGCGACGGATGGAACTCTTGTCGAGACTCATCCGCTGCCGATATTCGCGACAACCAACTTCGGAGTTGGGTGGACCCGCGACGGAACGGGGCTGATCTACATCGCCAGCGAGAAGGAGGTCTTCAATCTGTGGATCCAGCCTCGCGACGGGTCGAAGCCGAAACGCTTGACGAACTTCTCCAGCGGCGCCATCTATCGCTACGCTTTCGCACCGGATTACTCAAAGATTTATGTCGCGCGCGGATATCCGATGCAGGACGCAGTGCTTATTCGCAACTACCGTTAGCGAGCGCGAGCTGTGAATCAAGGGCCCGCCTTGGAGCGGGCTTTTTTGCGCCAGCGTGGAGCGGCCCGGGTACCTGGCGGGCTTTGGGATGCAGAAAGGTTTTGCTGAACCGGGAGAGTTGATCCGAGTTGGCATCCTTCACAAATTAATCGCCGATCTTTGTGGACCGGCGAAATTTCTTGCACACAAAGAGTTGATTCGCTTTATTGGCGGCCGCGCTCGTATAATTCTGTGATTTCGAATCGGGAAAAGTTATGAAGCTGACCTTGATCGGGTACGGCGCGATGGGGAAACTCATCCGGCAGTTGGCCGAAGACAGAGGACATGAGATCGCCGCAATTATCGATGACGCCGACGCCGGAGCACCGCCGTCGGCATTAGCGGAAAAGTTGCGCGGGGCCGATGTTGCCGTGGATTTCTCGGCAGCCGAGGCGGTTCGCCGGAATGTTGAGGCGTGCGTCGCCGCAGGAGTGCCGCTGGTCGAAGGGACGACCGGGTGGACCGCCGCGCGAATGGAGATTGAAAAGATGGTTCGCGACGCGAACGGCGCCTTCGTCTTCGGTGCAAATTTCTCAATCGGCGTGAACTTGTTTTACCGCGTGGCCGATTTCGCCGCCGAGCTATTCGCGAACTTTCCCGAATACGAAACTTTCATCGAAGAGCAGCACCACTCCCGCAAGAAAGATGCGCCGAGCGGAACCGCCCTGAAGTTGAAAGAGATCGTCGCTCGGCACATCGACAAGGAATTCTCCGTGTCGGCGACCCGCGCCGGGAACATTCCCGGCACGCATCGTGTGGGTTTTGACGGGCCGGCGGACCAGATCTTGCTGGAGCACGCCGCGAGATCTCGCGAAGGGTTCGCCGCCGGCGCTCTGATGGCGGCGGAATGGGTCGTAGGGAAAAACGGGTTCTACGAATTTACGGACATCATCGACCAGCTATCAAGAACTAACAGTTAGCCGGCCGGCCGTGCGAAGCCCATTCGCGTCGATAAGTCCGGAAAACTGCGGTTCGAGTTTGCCCAAGGGTAGATAGAAATGCGCGATGGGTCCGGGTAGAGGCTCATCAGGAGTGCGGAGGCCTCGAAATGCTTCGAGGCCTCCGGCTGAAGATTAAAAGGTCATCCGTGTTCCGTCCGCGTCCGAGCATGCGCTGCCGACCGGCGTCCCGTTCATAAGATAAAAGGCGGCCGTCCCGCTTGAGTAGTATGTGTCCCCGGAGTTGTCGAGATCGACCGTGTGCTGCACCACGGCGTAGCTGACCGGTTGGCCCGCCGCGTTAAAGTTAAAGCTTTTGAACTTGAACAAGTAACTGTTGCCGGAAAGGTGGCGCCAAATGCCGTGCTCGGGCGTGCGGCCGGCCTGGGGCTGGCCCGAGGTCGAGCCGATCGAAGTCCCGCCCTGGTTGAAGGACCCGATCGACGCGAAGGTGTTTAGGACGTTTCCCGTAGCGCAATCCTTGATGCGTACCACGGTGTCCCAGGTCCCGACGAGTCTGCCGCCTTTGTTGTCTTGGGCGAGGGAGGCGGTTGCCGCCATCAAGGTCAGAGTGGCGATCATCAATGTTCCGCGAACTTTATTTGTTAGATTTCTTCTCATGGTTTGTCTCCTTATGTCTTTTCAGTTTTCAACCGGACCGGGATAGGTCAGCCGATGTGTGACATAATTCCCCAATTCCATTGTGAAAATCGTTAGAATCGGCATGAGATTTTGTGAGAATTTGTGAGGGCCGGGGTGACTGCAGGCGGACAACAACTTTACGAGTTTGAAGAATTCGTCCTGGACGCTGATAAGCGCCTGCTCTTCGATGCCAACTCCGGGGTCGTGCCCCTTATGCCGAAGGCGCTCGATATTCTGTTCTATCTCGTGCGGCATGCCGGATCGGTCGTCGAAAAGGACGAGTTGATGTCCGCGATCTGGCCGGACACAATCGTAGAAGAGAACAATCTCACCCAAAACATCTCCGCCTTGCGCCGGGCTCTTGGCGAAAAGCACCGGGAAAACCGATTCATAGCGACAATCCCGGGCCGCGGGTATAAGTTCGTCGCCAACGTCGTGCTTCGCGATGGGTTGTCGGGAAC
>DATLCA010000454.1:0-2891 GCA_035526605.1 Pyrinomonadaceae bacterium
TTGATAAGAGGGGATAAAGCTGGAAACAGTTGATAAGAGGGGATAAAGCTGGAGGCGTTTTAAAAGTAAGAGGCCGCCTCTTTGGACGGCCTCTTTTACTCCTAACTTTTTACTTTTTACTTCAGCGCCGGCCTTTCAATAGAAAACCCAGAACCAAACCGATCGCCGCTGAGATGAGAATGGTCTGACCCGGCTTCTGACGGGCATATTCTTTGGCGTCCTCGACGAGCTCTTTCGGATCCTTGTTTTGAAGCTCCTTTAGCTTGTCACCCGCCTGGGCAAATCTTTCGCCCGCAAAATCCTTCGCTTTCGAAGCGGCATCCTGCAGCCGCTGCCCGTATTCCTGTGCCTGCATCTTTAGATCTCCCAAAAATTCGTCGTCCAAAAGACTTCGATCAGCCTGATCCGGGACGACCGGCACCAGACCCTGTTCCAGTTCCCTTTCCGCTTTCTTAACTTCAGATTCAAATTCCGACATATCTCTAGTCCTCCTTGTCATTCGGCTTTCGCCGTTGCAGATATTGTAACGAAACTTCAAATGAAAAGTTCGAGAATCTCTACGGTGGGATATTTCGAGTTGCTCCTTACACCGCCCTAGGATCGGGCTTGACAACTTCTTTCGCAAGTGCGAATCTTCTTCCTGGCCTAAGTAAGTAAGTGCTTACTTAGCGAATTTGGGAGAACATTTTTGATCAACGAGCTATTTAATTGTGACCCTGGCGGACGAATGCCCGCAGACCGCCGCCGGGAGCAAATCCTGCAGACGGCTGTGAATCTTTTCTCGCAGCGAGGATTCAAAGGAACCACCACGAAGGAAATCGCGAAAGCCGCGGGGGTCTCCGAGGCCATAATCTTCCGACATTTTGCGACCAAGGACGAGCTCTACGGAGCCATCCTCCACAGCAAATCGTGCAACGACGGTTTACATCGGTACCCGTGGGAAAGCAACGAACTCCTTCAGGAGGCGCTCAGGCAAAAGGACGATTTTGGTGTCTTTTACAATCTCGCACTCCAGGCAATGAATAATCACCAGAATGACGAGGGCTTTATGCGGCTGCTGTTCTATTCGGCCTTGGAGGAGCACGAGCTTGCCGACCGATTCTTTGGAGAATTCATTTCACAGATCTACGGCTTCATCGGCGAGTACGTGCGAGAGAGGCAGGCCGATGGAGCGATGCGGGACGTCAGCCCTCCCGTCGTCGTTCGGGCGTTTCTCGGAATGCTGATCCATCATTCGCTAAACAATATCCTGTGGGACAAACAGCGACGGCTGCTCGATATTTCAAACGAGGAAGCTGCCAAGAATTTTGCGGAGATCATTCTCCGGGGCGTCCTAAAATAATCGCACCCTGGCCGGCATCGGCCTGGGTTTTATAACGAAATGAGAAATAAAAGCTCTCTATTAATTTTGATACTGATACTGGCGGTCGGCTCGGTTTTCACGACCTCGTGCGGTTCTACGGCGAACTCGGCGGCCGCGAACAATTCGAATTCCCAGCCCGCGATCGTCGATGTATCTACGGCGCAGGCGACCATTGTCCCGATCCCGACCTATATCGAGGCGACCGGCAATCTGACGAGCGATGCGCAGACCGACGTCGCGCCGGCGGTCAGTGGAAAGATCGTCGAGGTGAATTTCGATATCGGCAGCTATGTTTCGCAGGGGGCCGTACTGCTGCGGCTCGATGCCCGCGACGCGCAGATCCGCCTCGAACAGGCGCGTGCTCAGGTTGAACAGCAGCGGCAAGCGGTACAGCAGGCCGAGTCGAACTCGCAACAGGCGCTGGCCACTTTGCGCCAGACGCAGGCGAGGCTTGGCGTTCGGGACGGTGAGACATTTCAGATCCGCGATTTCTCGCAGGTGAAATCGATCAACGCTCAACTTGAATTGGCCGAGAAGGAACTGCGCCGTGCTGAGCGGCTACTGGAGACCGGAGACGTCTCCCGATCCATCTATGATCAACGCAAGTCGCAGCGCGACGCTTTGCTCGGCCAGTTGGACGAGGCCCGGTCGAATGCGGCGGTGGCGATAAAAGCGATAGACACTGCCCGAGCGGCATACGAATCCACACGCAGCGCGGTCGGGGTTGCCCGCGCGGTGGTGACAAACGCACAAACCCAGGTCGAAGCCGCGCAAAAAGCGATCAGCGACACTAACGTCCTTGCACCGATAAGCGGCTACATCGCGGAGCGCACGGCGGACGTGGGCGAGTACATCTCGCCCAACACACCGAACTCGAAGATCGCGACCATCGTTCGCACATCAACGCTTCGAGCCCGCATCGACGTCCCCGAGCAGGACATCGCAAAGGTTGCGACCGGGCAAGGCGTTTCGGTTCAAACAAGCGCATGGCCCGACCGAAATTTTGCCGGTACCGTAGTTCGAATATCGCCCAGTCTCAATGCGACGGCGAGAACTTTGACCGTCGAAGCTGAAATCCAAAATGTTGACGGGCTTCTGAAGCCCGGGCAGTTCGCCACAGTACGCATCACTCAGTCAAAGCCGGAGCCGGCGGTCATGGTTCCTGTGAAAGCGGTGAGAACGGTCGGCGATTCGAATTCGGTCTTCGTGGTGAAGGACGGAATCGCCCGTGAGCAGTTCGTCCAGCTCGGGTTGCTGGAGAACGACATGATCCAGATCAAATCCGGCGTCGTCGAAGGCGACCCGGTCGTCGTCAGTGATCTAAACCAGCTTACGGACGGAGCTTTTGTCAGGCAGTAGGAATTTGTCTTCGTCCTTTGTCCTTCGCCTTTTGCTCCTAAGGACCAAGGACCAATAAGAAGTTATGCAGTGGCTAGCAGAAATTTGTGTAAAGCGTCCGGTGTTCGCGACGATGTTGGTGCTATCACTCGTCGTGGTCGGACTTTTCTCCTTCCTCTCGTTGGGTGTC
>DATLCA010000455.1:0-1756 GCA_035526605.1 Pyrinomonadaceae bacterium
CTTCCCGAAGCACAGCCGCGACGCGTACAGCGTTCCGGATTTCGTAAAAACATTTGCGAGCGGCGATCTCGAATTCGAGCCGGGCTCGAAATTCAGCTACAACAATTCGGGCTATACGCTGCTCGGGGCGATCATCGAAAAAGTTACCGGCAAGCCTTATGAAGTGGTTTTGGCGGAGCGGATCCTGAAACCGCTCGGGATGACGAACACGGGATACGATCATTACGCGACCGTGCTCGAAAAACGCGCCAGCGGTTATCAAAAAACGCGTACGGGTTTTATCAACGCGCCGTACCTGGACATGTCCCTGCCATACTCCGCCGGGTCGATTTATTCGACAGTCGGCGATCTTTATAAGTGGGAATTAGCGCTGCACGACGGAAACATCATGACGGCGGAAACCAGGCGACTAATGTTCACGCCGGGCCTTTCGAATTATGGTTATGGAGTTGGTATCGAGGAACGGGTATTGGGAAAGTCGGGCCAGAAGATCAAGTTCATCTCGCACAGCGGCGGGATCAACGGTTTCAACTCTCTGATGACGCGTGCCGTCGACAATCGGCAGACGGTGATCATTTTGGATAACGTCGGTTTTGGAAATTACCACGGGAAGATCACAGACTCGATCTTCGCTCTTTTGAACGGCCAGCCTTATGACCCGCCCAAGCGCTCGATCGCGGAAGTCTTATACAAAATCGCAGTTGATAAAGATGTCGCGACGGCGATCGCGGAATATCGAAAGCTGAAAGCGTCGGGTGCGCAGACTTACGATTTTTCCGAGGGCGAGTTGAACCTGCTCGGTTATCAGCTGATGGGTTCGAAACGTGTGAAGGATGCGATAGAGATCTTCAAGCTGAACGTCGAGATGTACCCGCCGTCGGCGAATCCGTACGACTCGTTGGGTGAAGCTTATCTCGAGGACGGGCAGAAAGATCTGGCGCTGGTGAATTACAGAAAGGCCGTCGAGTTGAATCCGGAAAATTCGAATGCCGCCTCGATCGTGCGACGGCTTGAAGGAAAAGAAGTGAAGGTCGATCCCGCCGGGTTTGATGCTTACGTCGGCGAGTACCAGGTCAATCCCAGAATGGTCCTGACGATCACGAAACAGGGCGACAAGTTATTCGGCCAGTTCCCGGGCCAGGACAAGCACGCGCTCGAACCGGTTTCAGCAAGCGAGTTCACGCTGCCAGAGGTGAAGGCGAATATTAAATTCGAGAAGGACGCGGCGGGCGCGGTGACGGGCTTAATTTTGTCGCAAGGCGCGCGGACCGCGAATGCGAAGAAGATCAAGTAAGTGGTAAGTGGTAAGTGGTAAGTGGTGAATACGGCAAAGCTCCCCTCCTGGTTTAGGAGGGGTGGCAGCCGCTTCGGCTGACGGGGTGGTAGTTCGGAAAAGAATCTGATTCTTCTGAATTGCCATCCCGCCTCCGCAAAGTCTCCGGCACCCCTCCTAAATAAGGAGGGGAGCCTTTTTTTGTCACCGCATTTCTTCGGTTGCTGAATCGGCCTCATCCGCATTCAAGAAATGCGCTAACACCGATTCACCTATTCCGGTTTCTTCAATTTTCCGAGGCCGCGCTCGTATGCGTCGAGGTCAGATTCTTCTACGGCACGGGGCCGACGTGTCGCGGGTGGCGGCGGCTGGTCGGACGCTGCAGGCGGGCGACGGATGTTTAGTTCGTCATCGCCCTTCTCGTAGTCTTCATACACCACGATGTGACGCGTGTCAGTCTGCACCTGCGGTTCGACGCTCGCC
>DATLCA010000456.1:0-2185 GCA_035526605.1 Pyrinomonadaceae bacterium
ATCGCACGTTCCTGCGAAGTTCCCATCCCGTACTGATTGTTCTCGCAGATGTAAACGATCGGCAGCTTCCAAAGCTGAGCCATGTTTAGGGATTCGTGAAAGATCCCTTGATTGACCGCCGCCTCGCCGAAGAAGCACAAAGTGACCTGGCCGGTATTTTTGTATTTCGCCGCGTACGCCATCCCGGTTCCGACACCGATCTGTCCACCGACGATCCCATGTCCGCCGTAGAAGCCAAGCTCCTTCGAGAACATGTGCATCGAGCCGCCCTTGCCTTTTACGCAACCGCCTTCCTTTCCGTACAGCTCGGCCATGACGGACTCGGGCGACAAACCTTTGACCATCGCCTGGACGTGATCTCGATACGATGTGATCACCAAATCCTTGGTGTCGAGCGCCATCATCGACCCGACAGCGATCGCCTCCTGTCCGATGTAAAGATGGCAGAATCCACCAATCTTGCCCATCCGGTAAACCTCAGCGCATTTCTCTTCGAAACGCCGGCCGAGCACCATTTGATAGAGCATGGCCCGGAGCAGCTTTTTGTCGGTCTTCTTTATCGCGTCCAGTTGCGACTTGCGGCGCTTTACATATTCCGCTTTCGCCAACTCCACGACGGTGAAGTCGACGTTCCCGTTCTTTGTCTCGGCCTTTGCACCGTTGGCAGGAGCGGGCTTAGTTTTTATTTCAGTGTTGGGGCTTGTTGCAGTTTTTGCCAAATCAATCCTCCGTCCGCTACGGGCCAGAAATACATCTTTATTCTAAAGCGTAATTATACGAGAGCGATGATTAATTGCGCAAAAAGCGGTTCCGGTGTGGTAGTTCGCGTCCCCTCCGCAGACTTGTTGACTGAAGATATAGTGATCTGCATAGACCGCTGCCTACTCCAGGCGGAACCCGGGACTACCCAGGTGCGGACTATCAAACTACCGCCGGGCCACCTCCCGCGAGCATCAAACGTCGTAGCTGTCCCAGAAACTGTAAACCCCGGCCGGCCGTATGATAAATTGTTGAAGACGATGCGCACCCAATTTTTACGAATCTTCCTTGTATTACTGTTCGCGCCGGTCGCGCTCTTCGCGCAGAACCCGACGAAGTGGAGCTTGGAACTTAACACTCCCGACAGTAAGGCAGGGGCCCTTAAGTCCGGCGAGCGGATTCTCCTGGTGCTGAGGGCCGAGATTGAACCGGGCTGGCATCTCTACGCCCTGGATCAACAGGAGGGCGGGCCGATCCCCCTTTCGATAAAAGTCGCAGACGAGAAACTATTCAAGTTCCGCGGGATAATTCCATCCTGGACGTTGGGCAGGCCGGATCCTCTTTTCGTGGTTGATGGGAAGCCGTTGGAGACGAGGTATTACGAGAATGCGGCTAGTTTTCTAATCGATCTGGAATCTCTAGCAGAAACCGGCACGGGGGATGTTGCTCTCGACGTTCGTTTCCAGCTTTGCAACGATACGTTCTGCCTGCCCCCGCGAACGAAGCGAGTCAGCCTGGCCGGCGAAGCGGACGTCAAGAAACCAGTTACCGGTTCGCGGTCGTCAGTCCCCGGTCAGGTGGATAACCAATTACGCACGACCCAGCGGCAGACGGATCTCTGGTCATTCATTTGGCTCGCGATTTCGTTCGGCGCAATCTCGCTGCTTACGCCTTGCGTGTTTCCGATGATCCCGATCACGGTTTCATATTTCATGAAACATTCGGACGGGGATCGTGCACGGACGATCAAGCTCGCCACTGTTTATTCGGTCGGCATCATCGCGACCTTCTCGCTCCTCGGGATGCTATTGGCGGTGGTGTTCGGCGCAGCAGGCATCAATCTGTTCGCCGCAAATCCGTGGGTTAATCTTTTTATCGGGGCACTTTTTCTGTTCTTCGCGTTCAACCTTTTCGGGTTCTACGAGATCTCGATACCGTCGGGTATTCTTACAAGGCTTGATTCCATCACCCGCAGCGAAGAAGGAAAGGGAAGTGCATATCTCGGCGCGCTTTTAATGGGACTGACATTTACGTTGACGTCCTTCACGTGCACGTCACCATTCATCGGCAGCCTGCTCGTTTCCACGGCGCAAGGCGATTGGAAGATGCCGCTGCTTGGAATGCTCGCTTTCTCGATCGTCTTCGCACTGCCGTTCTTCGTTCTCGCGCTCGCACCGAGGCTCCTTCACTCGCTTCCGCGGTCGGG
>DATLCA010000457.1:0-21365 GCA_035526605.1 Pyrinomonadaceae bacterium
AATTCGGGCTTCATGATCGTCCAGTACACGGCGGCATCGCTCTGTACCGAGAACAAAGTGCTCGCCCACCCGGCGAGCGTGGATACGATTCCAAGTTCGGCGAATGTCGAAGATCACGTCTCAATGGGTGCGACCGCCGCCTTAAAACTCAGACAGGTTGCCGAGAACCTGGAGCACATCATCTCGCTGGAACTATTATGCGCGGCGCAGGGGATCGATCTAAGGCGGAGGGCGACGGGCAGGGAAGAAAGACTCGGTGAGGGGACACGGGAAATATATAAAGAGATTCGACGAACCGTACCTTTTGTAAGCCGCGACGAATATTTGAAAGACTACATCGACGCCGTCAACAAAATTGTTCGGAACTTCACGCCGAAAGGTGATTCATAGATGGGACCCGGTCATAAAGCGAACATTTTTATTCACTTCGCGCGGCGAACGTCGAGCGCCGCCGGACGTCCGAGGACATTTATCATTGCCTGCTCGGTGATTTTGGTGTGGGCTCTGACCGGCCCCATGTTCGGATTCAGCGACACGTGGCAGTTGGTGATAAATACCGGCACGACGATCATTACCTTCCTTATGGTCTTCCTGATCCAGAACACGCAAAATCGCGACACGGAGGCGCTCCAGATCAAACTGGACGAACTGATACGGGCGGCCAAGGGGGCGCGAAATGAGGTTATTGATCTGGAAGAATTGGACGAGACCGAGCTCGAAATAATGCGCAAGGAATACCTGGCCCTGGCCGAGCACGCCCGACAGCATATCGAGGCGCGAACAAAAGCGAGAAAACCGCGGCGAGGATTATGAACCTTTCTCAAATACTTCGCAGGTGCGTCTCTTTTCGATTCGGCATCCTGCTTTTGTTCGTCCTCTCTGGTTTTATTTACACGGCGGCGCAATCTCCGGCTCCGAGTCCGGCTTTATATTTCGAAGACGTCTTGGAAAAGCGTTTGTCAGCGAATGACCTTGCGCTGGAAAAGTTCTGCCCGGTCTCGACGGACATAATTGCGACGCGCGTTCTTCAGAGCTACGGCTCCATCTTCGTGGCAAGCGATGCTGTGAAGCTCCCGGGCTCTTGCGTCGCAAAAGGGGAAAGCGAGGTACGCAAATTTCAAAAGAACCTCGACAAAAAAGTTCTGGAAATAAATGGATTCCAAATTGAGCTGCAGGCGGCCGCGGCTGCAGCCCTTGAAATTTCGGTGGGCGAGGCGGTGGCCGAAGGCTATTCGATTACGCCGCTGGACGGTGAGATCGCCGGTGCCAGGTCCTATGGGGATACACTGATGCTTTGGAACTCGAGGGTTTTTCCGGCGCTAGAATTCTGGGTCCGACGCGGCAGACTTTCTCCGGACGCACGGGACGAGATCGGGCGTCTCGATCTCAAAAAGAAAATAGAAAAAATAATCGAGTGGGAAGCGGAGGGGATTTACTTTGGCAGTGACCGGGCCCGCTCAATCCTTACATCTACGGCGCCGCCGGGAACGTCGCAGCATCTTTACCTGGCCGCATTCGACGTCACCGAATTCTGGAACGCGCAAGTCCGCTCAATCCTAAACCGTAACGGCTGGTTTCAAACGGTTATCGATGACCCGCCGCACTTCACCTATCTCGGCTTCCCGGAAACCGAGTTGCCGTCTCGCGGTCTGGTCGCGGTTGCAAAAGGCGGCCACCGGTACTGGGTCCCCAATTTGCAACCGCGGCCGGTTCCTACGAATTAATGTTCACGGGCGCCGGATAACCCTTTCCGCGGAGCGCCGCAATGTCAACAACGACCTCTTTCTGCCCCTTAATAGTTCGTGTAACCTTGTCGCTCTTCGATGCTTTCTTATTGGTATTCGTGTTCGTATTGCTCTCATCCTCGTCGACCGGCTTGCCCTGCGGATCGGTCGCCATTTTTTTGAGTGCATCGCGTACCTTCGTCTGTTCGTCAGGCGAAAGGTCGTTCATTGAAAGACCGTAAGTCTGGAGCACCCGAGCGAGATTCTCTTCGGTGTTGGTCCCGTGCTCGTACACGTCGCGGTAAATGTGTAGCTTTCCATCTTCGGCGACGATCGTTTCGTATCTCAACTCGACGGGAATCGACTGTGAGAGATTGATCTCCTTCGTTTCAGACCGTTTCTGCTCGTACTCTTTTACTTGCTGCGGATTCAGGTCCGAGCCCGAAAGTTTCGCGAGCTCTACCGCGAAATCCTGAACCAGCGGGTTCGTTAGGCCGACGCATCCGTGCGACGCAAATGTTCCCAAACGACTGGGATCTTTCCCTCCGTGTATCAACGACGGAAGGCCGATCGGGATTTTGATGAACCCAAGTGGATTCTTTTTGCTACCCGCCTCTACCTTTTTACCAGGCTGAAATTCGCCCTTCACCCAAGGCTCGTCGGGCGGCGTCCATGGCGGATTAAATATTATGCTTTTCGCGGTTCGCACTCCGGTTGGTAGCGGAAACTCGGGATACCCGATCCCGACCTTATAGCTTTTTACCAACTTGCCCTCGCGAAACAAATCCATTCGATAGCCCGGTGCGTTTACCACGATGCGGGTATCGGTTGGAATCGAATTAGGATTTGCCGCCGAAGCCGCCTCGCCTCCCGACCAATGTTTGCGTGCCAGCGCCAGAAACTTGTCGCCGTTCTCGTTGCCCAAGATCTGCCGGACCTGCTTCTCGGCATCCGAAATGGATGTGCGGGTCGAGCGGCCCTCCTGCTCGTCGTCCTCGCCGAGTTTCAGCACCGAGTCGCGAGCCGCGTTTTTCAGCTTATCGAGTTGTTCGTCACTAGGCTGGACGCTTTTGCGCACGTCGGCGAGAAATGTCTCGTCAGACAGCAGTGCGTCGACGACGGGCATCGTGATCGGCATGTTCGACGATTCTGCCGTTTCGGTCTGAGCCGGCGCCTGGTTCGTGTTCGTATTAGACGTATTCTGCGAATTTACCGGAGCGCTCGCGACCGGCGCGTTCGAATTCGCCTGATTTTGAACACATCCGGTAAACGCCAGTGAAAGAACGACTGCAGCCAGAAAGAAAGCTTGTTTCGGGGACCGCCGCAAAAAATTCGCGCATTGATATCCTGTCTTTGTTCGGTACATAACCCGGCAGTCAGCAAGTCGTGTTCCCGAAGCCAGGAAACTACTGCGGATACTGTCCGGTTTTCAGCAGCGGATAAGGGTTAATGTACGTTCCCGACCAAAAACGCTTCGGATCCGTGACGATGGCGATCGAAAAATGGAGGTGATTATTTCCAGGGCCGGCATTGCCGGTGTCGCCTACAAACCCGATTGTCGTACCCTTCCGAACCTGCATCCCGACACTGATGCCGTCCGCACGTCTCTGCAGATGGGCGTAGTAGAGCATGAAGCGCCGATCCGTCGTGAGCTCGTAAATGGTTATCCCTCCACGCTCACTGTCGAAGAACTTGACGATCTCTCCATCAGTGGCGGCGACCACGGGCGTACCGCCGGGAGCCATGATATCTATTGCGTCATGCCCGCGGCCCTCGGAGCGGGAATCCGTAAACGTGTCCGTGAGCTGGTCGGGCTTAATCCCGACAACCGGGATGATCAAACCAGCTGCATCGTTCGCGACCGGCGCCACCGCCGCATTCGCATTAACATTCGCATTCGCGTCCGCGTTGGAATTGCTGTCGGGCGGCGGGGCGAAACTTTCGGGAACGGGTAAGGGCGTCGGAATCGTCTTGACTTCACTCGGATCCGCGACGGCCGCAATTTCCAAGGGCGCGACCTTTGTGAATCTCTGCAGAACGCGTTCGCCAACGAAGTAAATTACGACGCCATGCAGCGCGAGGAGGTAAATCACAAACGCGATCCGTTTCGCTTTTTGCAGCGTTGTCCGCATGTGAAAATTGTAGCGGGAAGTCGATAGCGGCGACAAGGAATTATCATTGTGCTATCTTCATCGACGACTATTATGTCCAGCCCCGATCTCGATCGCGACAGCCTTTTTTTCCAAAGTCTCCCGGCCAATTTCTTACTCGGTGAAGATGCGGCGCAGCGGCGCTTATTTCTAGAATACGGCGCGGTGTTCGTGGCGACAGGCGGCGCCAGGGCACCGAACAAAGTCGTTTTCAAAGATGAGGACGACGTAGCCGCATTCCAATCTCAACTCGATATCTCCGAATTCGAGATCGCCGGCATTTCGCTGCAGCTCCAGACAGCCGCGGCGGATGCGCTGCTCCGCGCTGCCTCGGAAGCGACTAGGGCTGGCCTCTCGATTACGGCCCGCGGCGTCGACTCTGCCCGCCGAAACTACAACGACACGATCATGCTTTGGGAGAGCCGTGTCGAACCGGCACTAACGTACTGGACAGGAAACGGCCGGATCACTTTGGAGCAAGCCGACAGGATTCGATCGCTGTCGCCGTACGAGCAGGTGCCGGAGATCTTCGCTCTTGAAGAAGAAGGGATATTCTTCGCGAAGGATCTCTCAAAATCGATCATCTATTCCGTCGCTCCGCCGGGCGCGTCGCAGCATCTATCGATGCTCGCGTTCGATATCGCGGAGTTCGATAAAGCGGAGGTGCGTGCGATCCTCGCGCAGCACTTCTGGTATCAGACCGTCACGTCCGATTTGCCTCATTTCACTTTTCTCGGAGTTGAAAAGGGTGATCTGCCGGCACTTGGTCTAAAGCGAGTTCTGAACGCGGACAGGGAATTTTGGGTTCCGGATATTTGAAGGAAGGCGACAACGGAAAGTTAAGAGGTCCGGCCTTTCAAATTTCAAATGTGAAATTATTATGGTACACCCGGCAAGATTCGAACTTGCGACCCTCTGATTCGAAGTCAGATACTCTATCCAGCTGAGCTACGGGTGCACACTGTTTGTGATTCTAGTTTCTCGAAATTGCTTTTGCAAACGAATCAGATTTTTGGCGGCCCGGGAACCGGCATCTTTTGCAGCTCGACGCGTATGAACTTAACGATGTCCCGCATCTCGCCCTCGGATAGTTTACCTTTGTACGCCGGCATCCCTTCGTCCTTGATCCCGTTGACGATCACACCAATCATTTTGTCATCAGAAAAGCCCTTCATCCGCGCAGTGGTCAGGTCATCCGGTTTCATCTTACGCCCTTCGATCTCGACCTCCCCGCCCGTTCCATTTTCCTTGTGGCAGTTCGCACAATTGCTTGCATAGAGTGTCCGTCCGGACGCCAGCTCGTCGATCGTGGCCTTCGGCAAAGGAGTTTGAGCGGGTGCGGAGTTGATCGGGTTGACGGGTGCGTTCGCGGGTTTGATTGCTTCCCCGCATGAAAGAACCGCAACGGAAACAAGTGAAAGCAATAAGAGAAAAGTGAATCTGATCATTCGTAGTTGTCCTCGGTATCGGTTCGCGAAAATCGTCCAAAGGTTAACGCATCTGCGAGACGGTTGGCAACAACGGAAGAGGCGCCGCGACCTTAGTCGACGGCGCCTTAACGAAAATTTAGCTTCGATGTTTTTTTAATAAACGCGCGTCACACGCGAAACCCGGCGACCACCGTTCCAGTAGTAAGTCCTTACCGACCTGAGCCGCCGATTGCCAACCTGCGTTCGGCGGTATTGTCCGTAATTGCGGTAGCCATAACTTGAATTACGATTCCGATTTCGCTCACGCAATCTGCGCATCCGCCAGCTTCGTTCCTGCCAGCGGTCCTGGCCGTAAGTAGAGCGGCTGGACGTTCGATCACGATCTCGGCTTCGCCATTCGCGCTGGGCGAACGAGTCCGACGGCAAAGCAAAAAGTGTAGTTATGGAGAGAATTGCGAGTAGTAAGAGTTTTCGTGTCATTGCATTCTCCTGATATCGAAAATTTGTACGGGTTCGTATAAACTTCGTACGAGAAAATGTTTTGCAAGACGCGTTCCACGGAAGCGTCATCTAAATTAATCCGAAAAGCTTACAAGTTAGTCCGATCGCCATGAAAAGAATCCTGTTCGCTATCAGTACGCTGTGTTTGTTATTCGGCGTAGCTAATTCTCAACCGCCTTCGATTTCCACGCCTGACCTCAAAGGCGAGGTAATTGTCCGCCGCGACGCTCGCGCGATTCCGTATATTGCCGCGAACAGTGACGCCGATTTGTATTACGCGCAAGGCTATGTGACGGCGGGTGACCGGCTGTGGCAAATGGATCTTTTGCGCCGCGTCGCCCGCGGCGAGACGGCCGAGATCTTCGGCAAAGCGACCCTTGAAGAAGACAAGCGCTGGCGCCGATTTGGATTTGCGAAAATCTCTGACGAGAGCATTGCGTTTCTTTCGCCGGAGCTTCGGGTCGCGTTGGACGCATACGCCCGAGGTGTGAACGCTTATATCGCGACGCTCGATGATAAGTCGCTGCCGATAGAATTTCGTGTTTTGCAGTATAAGCCCCGGCCGTGGACGGCATCGGACTCGATCGTAGTCGGGAAGATCCTGGCGGACGCGCTCAGCTCTACGTGGAGGAACGATTTGCTGCGGGCCTCTCTTCAAACTTTACCGAAAGAGAAAATCGCGGATCTTACGAATCAGGTGACGCCGTACGATGTTGTCTTGTTTGGGAAAGACGAGCGGAATGCGGATCGCGGAATTGGGAATGCGGAACGGGCGACGCCGCGCGTCGGTAGCGTCTTGGCGGAAGCACAAAGGTTGGAAGACCTCCGCAAGATATCGTTGGAAAGAGTCGGCCTCTACGCCGAAGAACTCGCCGCAAGTAACAACTGGGTGATCTCGGGTAAGAGAACTGCCGACGGAAAACCGTTGCTCGCGAACGATCCTCACCTGCAGCCGAGTGCTCCCGGCATCTGGTATCTGACACATCTATCGACCCCGTCGATGCGCGCTTCGGGTGTCACTTTCCCGGGAGTTCCCGGCATCGTGCTGGGACATAACGAAAACATAGCGTGGGGCGCGACCAATGTCGGACCGGATGTGCAGGACCTCTACGTCGAAACGTTCGAGGCCGATGGGAAATACAAAACTCCCACGGGTTGGGCGGCTCCCGTGACCCGCCGCGAAGAGATCAAGGTCAGAAGCAATCCCTTAAAGCCGGACACCGAGGTCGTGGCGCTGGACGTGGTCGAGACCCGCAACGGCCCGATAATCCTCGATGAGGGCGGGAAGAAATACGCGCTGAAATGGACCGCACGCGATCCCAAAAATAACGAATTCGAAGCCTTCTATTTTCTGAATCGCGCGAGTGACTGGAACGGTTTCAAGAAGGCGTTGGGAACTTATGGCGGAGCGACGCAGAACTTCGTCTACGCGGATGTGAAGGGAAACATCGGCTGGTACGCTGCCGGCCGCATTCCAATCCGCAAGGTCGGCGACGGAGCGATGCCGTACGACGGAGCGAGCAGCGATGGCGAATGGATCGGCAGCATTCCATTCGATGAGCTCCCGCATCTTTACAATCCAGCCGAGGGCTTTATCGTTACCGCGAACCAAAGGATAGTCGGTACTTCGTACAAATACACTCAGGTGTCCCGCGACGCGGCCCCGCCGTGGCGGGCGAGGCGTATTTACGATCTGCTAAAGGCGAACTCGAAAGTGACGATGGACGACGTGACCGCGATCCAACGCGACGTCCTCAACATTCCCCTCTTGAGCCTCGCGAAGGAGATAGTTGCGCAAAACGGGGCGTCCGCGGAAACGATCGCTGAACTGAAAACATGGGACGGACGCATGACGCCCGACTCGAAAGCGGCGCTGATCATTAACGAGGTGCGGGGCTGTCTGGCGCTAAAGATGGCGGACGAAAACAAGCCGGCTCCTGCGTTTGTGATAAGGGAACGCGTGCTGGACTGGGCGATCCGCGAGAAATCTGCACGGTGGCTGCCAAAACAGTTCGCGGATTATCCGACGTTTTTGAAAGCGTGCGATGCGGAAGCCAATGCGGCGGTGGTGAAGCGATATGGGTCCGATCCGGCGAAGTTGAACTGGGGATCTGCATTTGTCTCCCGATTTCCGCACCCGCTCGCCGTCGCTCCGCTTATCGGGGGACAGTTTGCGACTCCGAACGTCCCGATCGCGGGCAGCGGGCAAACACCGAATGTCGGATCCGCAGTTTCGATGCGTCACGTCGCGAGTCCGGGGAACTGGGACGCGACGCGGCACGTGATCCCGCTAGGGCAGAGCGGTGATCCGAAGTCGCCGCATTACAAGGATCAGTTCGAGTTGTGGCATACGGGCGCGGCCGCGGTATTTCCATTTACTTTAACGGCTGTTCAAAAAGCGACGACGGTTGAGGTGACGTTCACGCCGGCCACTCGCCCGTAGGTCGAGATCAACGAATGTTCACGCTCATGCTGAAATGGGCGGGACTATCGCAGTTGTTGACGATCGAGATCACGTTATCGCCTTCGTCGGTCGGATAACTTATCCGGGGCGATCCGCCATCGAAGGTGACGCACTGTTTGTCGGACCGAATACGCGCCGTAAGGCTCTGGCCGTTCTTTGCGTAAAGAACGAACGAGCGGATGTTGTTGATCCTGCCGGAAACCGTCTCGTCGGCCCGGCCGCGTTGAAATGAAATCCTCGTGCGCCCGGGATCGGGGGCATCTGCGTCGGGCGGCGGGGGCGACTCTTCCGGCGGCGTCGCGCGATTATTCGCGGGAGACGGTGTAGGCGTTGCGGAACGCTGGGGACGGGAATTAGTCTCAGGGGATGGCCGCGGATCCGGCATGTTCCGATTTGAACTCGGCGTTGCGGACGGAGTGTTCGTCTTCGCTTCTTCATTCGAGGCCTGTCGGGGCCAGAACACGTAAGCCACGCCCGCTGCTGCACCGAGTGCAAGCATCAACAATCCAGCCAGGACAAACAGCAGAATCGCGCCGGTAGCTCTTCTCTTACGTACCACCGGTTGCCTGACCACGGTGGGCTGTTCATCGGCCCATACCGGCTGGGCCGCTCGCGGAGTATTGAGCGGCGCTCCATCTGATAAGCAGAAAGCGTACTCGTCGGGATAGGTCTTTCCGCATTGGGGACAGGTTTTCATCTTGAAAGTAATTCTATCGTTTCGTGTGAGCGATGGTAAAGGATATGTGCGTTTCCAGGTAGCGCACAGTTTACTGAGCGGGGGTTGGCCGGTCTGGTCAAGCTATGTTGCTCCCGAGCGGTTCTCCACGGGCGGATCATCTAATTTCTTCTCCTGTTCTTCCCGTGTCTTCGTGAACTACATAGTTCTGCCTAAAACGGGAACCACTCAGCACACGGAATACACCGTGAAGAAGAGAATCGCAGCCGCATAGCGTCGCTGGACCGCCCACTCTCGAACGCTACTGACTACGGGCAATTCAAACTCCGGTATTCCCAACTCTAGATAGAAAGTCCGAAAGAATTATCGTCGCGGCTTCGCTGTCGACGGCTTGGTGCAGTTCCTTCCCCTCGATCCCCGCGCTCCAAAGCCTCCCCCGAGCTTCGTATGTTGTTGCACGCTCGTCCTGGAGGAATACCGGTACATTCAGCGACAGCGCGAATTTTCCGGCCATACCACGGGCCTCGGCGCTCATTTCGCTTTCGGTCCCGTCAAAGTTATACGGCAAACCAACGACGAGAGCGACCGCATCAAATTCGGCTAGAGTGTTCTGTATCTGTACCAGCAGTTTTTTCCAGGAAGTTCTTTGTATTACGGGAAGCGGGCGCGAAACAATGCGGTGTTCGTCGCAGACGGCGACGCCGACGCGCTTTGTTCCGGGATCGATGGCGACGACTCGGCCTGCTTCGGGGAGTCCCGAAATATCTGTAAGCTCCCGCGGATTAAGAGTTTCTTTTTGTTGCACTGGGGTTTTCGTTATCGGATAATTGCACGTCGCGGCATTCTAAACATTTCCGCGATCCTTACGTAAACGTTCTAGTAGTTATCATAAGAGGTAAATTATGTCATTTCGCGGGAAGTTATCGATTCTGGTCGTATCGGTCGCAATCGCGCTGTATGCGGTTGTCGGCGGAATGCTCAGCCCGTGGGCGCGAGCGCAACAGCCGATCAACGACGCCGGTGCCCAGATACGAATCTTTGAATCCGTGCTGCAGCACATTCAGAACGATTACGTGGACGAGCCGAATCTCGAGAAAGTACGCTACGGCGCTCTGCGAGGCCTCGTTGGCGGGTTGGATCCGTATTCCTCGTACCTGACTCCGCAACAGGTAACCGAATTCAACGCGAACAAGAATTCGAATAAGGTCGGTATCGGCGCGGAATTCTCGCAGGTCTCGCTTTACCTTTACGTAGTTTCGGTCACAAAGGGATCTAACGCCGAGAAGGGAGGCTTGAAGGCCGGAGACGTCGTCGAGTACATCGAAAATAAGGCGACTCGGGACATTTCGCTCTATGATGCCCGTCAGATGATCATGGGCGATGCCGGATCGGTTGTTAATCTCCGAATCCTTCGCTCGGGCGAGAAGCCGCAAAGTTTGAAGATCACCCGTGGAACCTACAATACGCCAAAGGCCGAAGCCCGCGTCGAAGCAGGCAAGATCGGCGTGATCAAAGTCTATAGTCTCGAGGACGGTGAGGCCGGCGACATTCGGGCACACGTCCAGAGTCTTGCGAAGCAGGGCGTGCAGAAGATCATCCTCGATTTGCGCGGCGTTGCGGCCGGGACTTTGAATGAAGGAGTCGCGGTTGCAAATCTTTTCATCAAGGACGGCGAACTGGCAAAGGTCGTCGGCAAGGAGAACAAAGTGCTGCGGACGATGACGGCGGATTCATCGAAGGCTATTTTTGACGGAAAGGTGGCGGTGCTGATAGACCTTGGTACCGCCGGTGCGGCGGAGGTCGTTGCGTCAGCGATTCTCGATCGCAAGCGGGGCGATGTAGTGGGCGAGCGAAGTTTTGGATCGGGGACTGAGCAGCAGCTCTTTACCCTTCGAGGCGGAGATGGCCTGCTTTTGACCACAGCCAAGTGGGCCTCGGTTTCGGGGAATCCATTTCTCGGCGACGATCGGGCAACGATGGGCGTGAAGCCGTCAGTCGAAGTTAAACGGCCGGATACTCCGGAGCCGATCGAAGTCGAAGAGCTGATCGACCAGCGGGATCAGCAGAACCAGAATCCGCAGCCTTCGGCGTCGCCGACGCCCGTGAAAGAACCGGTGAAGCCGGCGGTGGAAGATCTCCAGCTTAAGAAGGCTCTCGAAATACTGGCAGACAAATCGCAGGCGGCGAGATCCGGCGAGTAAAGAATTTGAATATGAGTGGGAAAGCCGGGCCTGAAGTGCCCGGCTTTTTTTATTGTTCGTGTTACCAAAAGGCTGTTAGAATCTCCCTGAATGAACCCCAAGCCCAAGCTGGAAGTCACGGTCCGCCCGTTACGGGAAACCGATCTCGACGAATGGTTTCGTCTCCGTAAGCTGTTGTGGGACGCGACAGCGGAGGACGATCACAAGTCTGAGATGCTGGACATACTCGACCATTCGGATACCCAGCTTGTATTGTTTGCAGAGGCGGGCCCGGGTCGTCTCGTCGGCCTCCTTGAGGCGAGCATCAGGCCTTACGTTGAAGATTGCGAGACCGATCATGTCGGCTATCTCGAGGGCTGGTACCTCGAACCCGAGTATCGTAAACGGGGGATAGGCCGCGAGCTGGTACGGCAGGCTGAGGTCTGGGCCCTGGAAAGAGGTTGCAGCGAGATGGCATCGGACGCGGAGATCGGCAACGATTTGAGCCTTCAGGCACATCTGAATCTCGGATACAAGGAAACCTCGAGGCTTGTTCACCTCCGCAAAGAACTTTGATTATCGTGACAAGAGTTTTCACCCGAAGTACTTTTCTATTCGCGTTTCTCGCGTGCGCCCTTGGTGCGGGCATCGCACGCGGCCAATCCACCAACCAGAATTTCCCGACACCCGTCACCTCTAACGAGATCAGCGGAACGATAAAGGCGCGGGACGTCGGCGACGCCCGCCTCACATCGTATTTCTATCAGTTTGACGGAGCCCAGGGTGACGTCTTCGTAAATGTTGTCGCGCGAAATTTCGCCGGAGACATCGACATCTTTACGCTTAACGGTTTGCGGCCGCTCACAAAAATCGTCGTGTACGGCGATTT
This sequence comes from Pyrinomonadaceae bacterium, assembly GCA_035526605.1. Lineage (GTDB taxonomy): Bacteria > Acidobacteriota > Blastocatellia > Pyrinomonadales > Pyrinomonadaceae > OLB17. The sequence goes on from DATLCA010000457.1 coordinate 12,015, forward strand.
GGGAGAAAGCGAAACCGGGCGTGTCATATATTTGCGGAAGTCGGAGAAGATGATCCTCCGGGTTCAGGGGCGGACCCCGGGCGACGAGGCGGCGACATTTCGGATCAAGTTTGCGGGAAGCTTCGTCGCGTCGACGATGACGGAGACGGCCGAGCCGACCCTACCGAGTCTCACTGCCCGGAACGAGAGCGGGATCCGGGTAAATTCGGTGGGGACGATCGTGGAGGTTATTCCGAAAGCGACCCCGACACCGGCCGACACTTCCACCGCGGCCGAGATCCGAAACGATCAGAACGAGACCGCAAAAGAGCCGACGGACGCGGCCTCGGAAAGGAACAGCGGAGAAAAGACTGGAGACTTGTCCGGCGATACGACCGAGAAGAAGCTCGAGGTGGTGGTCACCGAGAATGCCGGCGGAAACTCTGAAACGAAATCCGCCGCGACGCCAAAGTCGCGGAGGCGAACCAGAGGCCGGCCACCCGCAAAGACTGCTCCGCCAGTAAAGACCGAATCGGCTGAGGTGCCGGCCGAGGGCGCGACAGTCCCGAAAACCTCGCGCCGTGGACGAGTTTCCCGCGCAAAGGCCCCAACCGAAAAGACACCGGATCCGCTTGAGAATGTAAATCTCGTGATCCTGTTCAAGGACGGAAGAGCGATCGAGCGCCCAATGAGTGAGGTGCTTCGCTTCTCGGTCGACAGAGGCGTGCTGACCGTTATCTCAAAAGACGGAAGCATCGGGCGATATCCGATGCTCGATGTTGCAAAGGTAACGATCGAATAAATGGTTTTTGAAAGTTAATCCGCCCCGACGAGCAACACTCGCCGGGGCCGTTTTTTTGGACTGGGTTCACGCCTTTACGCGTAACTATGCAGACCCGGCAGAAGATAGCTCACGCCGAGGTAAGTGAAGATCACTAGAAGAAAACCGATCACCGCGAAGTACGCCGAGCTTCTTCCGGTCCAGCCACGCGAGATTCGCGTGTGAAGAAAAGCCGCGTAGGTCAGCCACGCTATCAGTGCCCCGGTTTCCTTTGAATCAAATCCCCACGGCCGGCCCCAGGACTCGTTCGCCCAAATTGCCCCGGTGATAAGTAGCATTGCAAGCCCCGCGAAAGCGAGGCACGCCGTTTTGTACATCAGGCTGTCGAGCGACTCGAGGCTCGGCAAGCGTTCGCGAAGTTTCTCTGTCTTAAATCCGAAAAGCACGACAAAAAATGTGCCCGCGAGCGCCGTGATCAGGCCCGCGATCTCGACCGGATTGGTCCCGACGCTGAGATACATTTTGTCGCCGTTGCTTTGGAGATATTGACGACCTGTCTGCTCGAGCTGGTTTGACGTGAGCGCGGCAAACTCTTTCGCCGAAAGCTGTTGCTTTTCCGCGATCCCGCGTCCGGCTTTTACAATTTGGGACGGATCGGCCGCAAGCTGCGCTTGCAGCCTTGCCGGAACGTCACCGGTCTGGCGAAGCTCGGAAACAAGAAGTCCAACCGTAAGGATTTGCGCAATGAGGGCAATTTTCAGCAGAGCATGGCCGAGCTTCTTCGCCGTCTCGTTTTCCCGATAAAGATAAAGCGCGAAGGCGGCGATCACTCCGAGGAGGAGAAGCGCGCAGACCGCCAGAGCCGCACCGACATATGGAACATCCAACCGAAACGGCGCGGAAGACGGTTTGCCGCCGGCGGCATTAGGAACGAATAGTCCCGCCCGATATACAAACTCGGTCAGCACGGAGAACTTGCTGATGGATCCGATGACGAGGATCGCAAAGATGCTCGACCAGATCGCCATCGCCTCGACCTTTACTCGATCCTTCAACAAATAGATGACCGCGATCGCGAAGCAAACGAGTGCGACACCGTAACTGAGTGACGCGACGCCGACGTGGATCGGGCGCCAGTATGAGTCGAGCACGGGCGGAAGGTCTATGAATTCGTTTCCGATAAAACGTGCGAGCGTCAGAATGATCGCCGCGAGCGGAAGCGTGAACGCACTTAGAACCTGGAAGTTTCTGCGACGCGCGAGCAGTAGCGTAGCGATCCCGGCGCCGAACGCGAACGCCAAGCTGAGGTCGTACAAGTTTGCAAAGGGGACGTATCGAAAGATCCACGGCGTGGCCATGTTCCCGCTCGCACGCATGATCGCGATCTCGTGTTCGAACGCGGCGTCCCAGCGCACAAGCCAGCTCGAGAGATTGAAGAAGACCCCGAGGGTCGCGCTCCACAACCCGATCTTTCTGGCCATTTCGGACGGGGCGTATAGGTTCGTCAAGTGAAACAGCGCGGCGAATATGTAACACGCCAGCGCGAGCATCATCAGGGCTCCGTCGGATATAAAACGCTCTCCGATCTGGAGTCGCAGCCCGAGCATCAGAAAAGCTCCGACGATCGCGAGCGCCGCAGGGATGTAAGTTTTCCAGCCACGGCCGATCTCGGAATCGTAAATCTCTTTCGCCATAAAACCTCTTAGCTCTTCGTCCCGAGTTCGGGTTTGGAGTTCGCCTTTAGTCGGTCCTTCGTTTGCACCAAGACGTGACTAAAGGCGGGATTCCAAACGCGACTCCGAACTTACATCATGAACGATCTTCCTGAACTTCTCTTCGAACCCGAGATGATTACGGTTAGTATTTCCGCCCAGCACTACTCGGTCATTTTCGATCAACGCCCAAACTCGCTTATGGGAAAAAAAGAAAACAAACCCGAGTGCGGCGATCAGTCCGAACCCGCCGAAGTACCACGCAATGAACGCGCCGTTGAACGGGTCGTATTTGATCGACAGAACGTGCGCGAAGGGCGCCTTTTCGTAATTCGCCAGCTTCCATCTGTAGCCTGCCTTCGGGGCGCTAACCGGGGCGTTGTCCGGCATGGCGCCGCCAAACGCAAAGACTCGCATCCTCTCACCCTGCGGGGGTGTGACGCCGAGTATCGCGACCGGGTTGTTATATTCGCCCGAGCGGGTATCCGGTTTTCCCTCCGCGTTGAATGTGAAATCCGGAAGAAATTCTTCGTACTCGATCTTCGTCCCGTCGGCGATCGTGGTCTCGCCTGTTCGTTGAATAGATACGGCGACGGGTTCGCCGCCATTCTGCGGAATAAGGTTTAGATCGATCGTGCGGGCGTTTCCGACCGGGATCGTCTGCGCCTGAAAGAATCTATAGCCCCTGTAACTGAACGGTCGATTCATGCTGATGTCGGCAGTTGTCTGACCGTATTCGGGGTCATCGACTTTTATCTGCGTCCGCCAATCGAGAGTGTTCGTGACATCGATGGATCCGCGCGGATCGATGAGCCTCTGCTCGATGTCCGTGCACGTCATCGAAAAGGGAAGCTGTACGTTGAACTTTTCCTTTTTATCCAGATCAAACTGGATCATCTGAATCTGATCCGTCGCGTCGCCGGGGATCATCCGCACGTCCGCGTCGAAGCCCGTTTGCAGTGCGACAAAATGTCCGAGGAAAAGTGTCAGGAGCGCGACGTGGACGATGTACGCGCCGACGCGATTCAGTCTTCCGCTTTCGCCAAAGACGACAAGTTTGCTCGTCGTGACCCGATTGGTAAAATCCTTCTTTCCCGATTCGTCGGTGGCATATTCCGAATCTTCGAATCCGCTGATCCGCGCATTCAACCCGTTGTTGCGAAAGGCCGCCCCGATTTTCTCGGCTAAAGCCGCTTCGTCACCGGTTTCGAGGTCGATGCTTTCGTGCACCGGCTGCTGCAGCAGCCACGCGCGGGTCGCGGTTAGCTTCGGATGCGTGAAAATGTTTTTCCAAACGGAAGGGAACCGGTCGATCGAAGCCAGAATGATATTCAGTGAAAGAATCAGAAGCAGGAGCTTAAAGTACCAGCTGTAATAAATATCAAAGAAACCAAGCGAGCCGTAAACGAGTTTTTCCGCAGGAGTCAGCGAGGCATAGTACGCGTCGAACCCCTGCACGTTCTGCTGAATGATGAGCATCCCGATCATCGACAACACGACCAGGATGCATAGCAGAGACACGCCGAACCGGACCGAGCTCAGGAAATCGAGAACTCGATCCCCGATCGGTTTTGTTCGCGGCTTTACGGCCTCGCGACCGCCTATTGTTTCTTCTGCGGCTGCCATTGCGGAGTAAGAAAAGGATATCGTAGCAACATTTATTTGTCATTGCCCGAAAAATTAGAAAAGCTTTCTGCCAAAAGAAGAACGGCGGCGGCTCAGGAGCTTTGAAAATGCGGGTCAGCGGGTTATCCTTTTATTTCAAAACGTTCCTTGTTCGAACCAATAATGGACACAGCTGCGGTCGAAATTTCGAATAACAAAATGCTTGGATGGCGCCTTCGGATAGGGGCGTTCATCGAGCTCACGAAACCGCGCATCGCGTTCATGCTGGTGCTGACTTCTGCGGCCGGGTTTTACCTTGGCACGAAGGGAAGTTTCGACTTTGCTCTGTTCACGAACGCGATGATCGGGATCCTCATCCTCGCCTTCGGCGTCGCGACGCTTAATCAGTGGATGGAGCGCTCGACGGACGCACGGATGGACCGGACGAAGAATCGACCTCTTCCATCGATGCGACTGAAGCCGAACGAAGCCTTAATCTTCGGCTTGGCGCAGTGTGCTGTGGCGGAGATATATCTTTATTTTCTGGTCAACCCGCTGACTGCCGGCCTCGGACTGGTCGTGATCGCGGGTTACGTTCTCCTGTACACCCCGTTGAAAACGCGAACATCGGCGTCGACGGCGATCGGCGCCATTCCGGGAGCGATGCCCCCCTTGATGGGTTGGACGGCTTCCGCAAATGAAGTCACTCTGGGGGCCTGGGTGCTTTTCGTGATGCTCTTCCTGTGGCAGTTCCCGCACTTCTTGGCGATAGCGTGGATGTACAAGGAACAGTACGCTAAGGCGGGGATCCTGATGCTGCCCGTCGTCGAACCCTCCGGCCGGATCACGGCGCGACAGATAGTTCTGTTCGCGATCATGCTCCTTCCGGCGAGTCTCGCGCCGTTCTTTCTTGGAGTGGCGGGAGTGGTCTATCTCGTCGGGGCGACGCTTCTGGGACTTTGGTTCTTGATCGAGAGCATATCGATGGCGCGGGCCAGAACTACGGAAAAGGCGCGAAGGCTGCTGATGGTCTCGGTACTCTACCTGCCGCTCATATACGGACTGCTCGTCCTCGATCACTAGAAATGAAAGCCGGAACCGTAGAACCATCCATCAAAAATGTGGATCCTAAACGCTGGTCCGCGAAGTCGGGATTCACGGGCGGCGGGGAAAGCGGCGACGGACCGGACCGGAAACGCCCCGAGTTTTCAGAACCGGAATCTTCCGGCGCCGACAAGGCCAGGATCGTGACATCCTTTCTGCTCCTGGTCGTCCTCATGACCTTCGGGGGGTTGATCGGAGCCTATGTCGTGCTAGCGACGAACGGTGCTGCCGAGTGGCGTCCGTTCGAGCTTCCAGTTCAGGTTTGGATCAGTACCGGTTTGATACTTCTCAGCAGCGCAACTTACGAGCTCGCACGTAACGCGCTTTTCGCCGAACAGTACGATCGTAGCCGGAAGTTCCTGATAGCGACCGCCGCCCTCGGCGCCGCGTTCATTTCATCACAGCTGCTCGTCTGGCTCGCTCTAGTGAGCCGTGGTTTCTACCTTCGAGGAAATCCGTATGCGGGATTCTTCTACATACTCACGGCAGTTCATGCGGTCCACGTGGCTGGCGGCATCGCCGCACTCGGGACGATTCTGCTGCGAACATGGACGGAGACGATGAATGCCGACGAAATAGTCTACCGTCGGAACCTGGCGCGTTCGGTCGGATGGTACTGGCACTTTATGGGCGTGCTTTGGATCGTTCTGTTAACACTCCTGGGCTTTTGGAAGTAGTCCGATGGACCTCCTCCAGATCTTTCCCCATCTAAACGCGGTTCTCAACGCTGCCTCAGGCGCCTTCCTGATCTGCGGAATTATTTTCATCTTAACCAAGCGCGTGCCGCAACATCGATTCTGCATGCTGTCGGCGAGTATTATTTCGGCAGCGTTTCTAATTTCGTATGTTTGCCATCACGCCCTTAGAACGTACTACTTCGGGTTGGGGCCTACAAAATTCATGGGGCAAGGCCTCGCCAGACCGATTTATTTCACGATTCTGACGTCGCATACGATCCTCGCGACGCTCATCGGACCGTTCGTAATTGCCACCCTATATCGCGGACTAAAGGGCCGATTCGACGAGCATCGACGCCTCGCCCGCCTGGTCTACCCGGTGTGGCTTTACGTGTCGGTCACCGGCGTCATCGTCTACCTTATGCTCTACCAGATTTATTACACGCCCCGCTGAAAAGTTTCCAGAATTCCTTGTAATCTTCGTTCCCGTCGTGCTAAACTCAGACCGTTGAAAAGTTGATCACCGAAGGCGCTTCGTTGAAGGAGCGTCGCGGGGGACCCAAAAGCTTCATCGTGCAATATGAAGCCGGGGCGAAGAGCTTATAGAAGCTCAGGGATAATCTTTCGTTCCTAGCCCGTCAGCTAACCTCGTAGGTGTGGCAAAGAAGTTACTGCAGAAGTTTTGACCTCTAAAGTCGCGATTTTGTGTGTGCTTCGCGCTCTGCTTTCTCAACATCTCAAGCAGACATCCGGTCTTCTCAAAGAGAAAAACTCCGTATCGAAAGATGCGGAGTTTTTTTGTCTATACATTTGCCTGACGCGGCTACTGTTGGATCTTCACGGTCTTGACCGGGATCTTGTCCAGTGGATCGATGATCATGGCACTCGGCTGTGCCGGAAGCTTGAACGAAAATGTCTCGACGCGCTTCGTCACGTTGAGTTTTTCGGTTTGCTTCGTCTCACCGATCGCAAACTCGACGTCCATCGGGAGCCGGAAAAACGCCGGCGTTATTTTGTCCGGCCTTTGAGTTTGGGTCACTGTAACGCGAAGAGTTTTTGTCCCCGCGTCCCAGGACTTTTTCACTTCCAGCCTCGGATGTCCCGCCATATACACCCATTGATCGAAGAACCAATCGAGATCACGCCCCGACGATTCTTCCATCGCTGCTTTGAGGTCGCTGCTTTCGACACTGCCGAATCTATGTTTGGTCAAATACGAGTTGACGCCCTTCCAGAAGGCGTCGTCACCGATCTCCTCCCTTAAGGTATGCAAGACCGCGCCGCCCTTGTTGTAAATCGTCGCCGGACGATCGAACAACGACGCAACATCGTCGGCATTCTGGTTGAACAGGGCGTTCCGCTTCTTGTTGATCGAATCGTCGATCAGAAAGATCTCGGCGTCGCGCTTGATCTTGATGAGATAGTTGCGCCGCCCGAACATTTTCTCCCGATAGGCGGCCTCCATGAAAGTTGCGAAACCTTCGTTGAGCCACAATTCCGCCCAGTTCCTGCACGTGACCAGATCGCCGAACCACGAGTGGGCGAGCTCGTGCGAAACAAGGTCCCCGACACCGGCCTCGAGCAGGGAATTTGTGACCGCGAAGATCTCGGTATCCGCCATCGTCGTGGCGGTCACATTCTCCATGCCTCCGAAGGTGAAGCCGGCGACAACGGTTTGGTCGTACTTGTTGAACGCGAAGTTCACGCCCGTGAGAGATTCATATACGCGAATCATCTCTTTCGTATTGCCGTACGCCTTGCGCGCTATCGCCTCGGCACCCGGATAGATATAAAAACCGAGCGGGACGTCGCGGTACGTGTCGGAGACCTTCGCGTACTTGCCGACGACAAAGGAAACAAGATAAGTAGGCGTCGGGACATTCATCCGAAAGTGGTGAGTGACGGTGCCGTCGCTATTCTGAACTTCCTCCAGAGCCTCGCCGTTTCCGATAACGGTTTCGCCATCGTTCGCCGTTATGAATTGCTCGAAGGTAGCTTTGTCGCTCGGGAAGTCGAACGACGGAAACCAGTGCCGGGCCTCGTCCGCTTCGCCCTGCGTCCAGATCTGTTCCGAGTGAATTACCTTGCCGCCCTCGACTTCCTCATCCACAAAATAGACGCCCTTTCGCGGGACGGCCGAGTGCTTGAAGCGTATGGCTATTGTGTCGTTCGCTCCGTAAGCCTGGTCCATTGTGACGAGTATCTTGGTCCCAGTACTTCGAAACTTGAGCGGTGTTCCGCCCGGCAAAAGCTCGACGGATTGAAAGGAGATATCCACCGCATCGAACTCGGCGATTCTGAAATCGCCTTTCAGCGGCTTAAAACGAATAGTCGTTTCGCCGACGACCTTTTTCGCAGGTCGATCAAAGCGGACTCGAAGGATGTAATGCTCCACATCGTAAGTCTGCGCCCGATCAAAATTCCGCCGCGGCGTTTGGGCCGCGACGGAATTAAAAACGAACAGCAGAACCGATAGGATAAGGCCGGTGAGGAAGCCGTAAGATCTCATAGACTACTTTAGATGCGTCGAAAACCAGTCGAGCACGTTCCGGTACCAGAATTCTGAATTCTGAGGCTTTAAGATCCAGTGCCCTTCGTCCGGGAAAATGATCAGCTTCGACGGAATGTTCTTGAGCTGCAAAGTGGTGAACAGCTGCAGGCTCTGATCCACAGGAACGCGGAAGTCGAGTTCACCGGCGGTCACGAGTGTAGGAGTGTCGAAGTTGTTGACGAATTTGTTCGGCGACCAGCGCTGATAAAGCGTGGGATTCTCCCACGGCATTCCCTTGAATTCCCATTTCGGAAACCACACCTCTTCGGTCGCGGTCGCCATCGACTCGAGGTTGTACACTCCCGCGTGCGACACAAAGGTCTTGAACCTGAACCGCGGATCGTTGTTGTGTCCGAGCAGCCAGTCAACCATGTATCCGCCATAACTCGCCCCCGCACCGGCGATACGGGACTTGTCGATGTACGGGCGTTTGACGACCTCGGCGATACCATTCTTCAGATCGATAAAAGCCTTACCGCCCCAGTCGCCGCTAATGTCATTGACGAACTGCTGCCCGTAGCCGGTAGAGCCGCGGGGGTTCGGCATAAACACGACATAGCCCGCGTTAGCGAACACCTGCGGGTTCCAACGGTAACCCCAACTGTCGTTGAAGGCGCTTTGAGGCCCGCCGTGGATAAGCACCACGAGCGGATATTTTCTCGACGGATCAAAATTCGCGGGTTTAATAACAAAGCCATGGATGTTTGCATTCACTGCCCCTTTCCATTCCATGTCCTCGGCCTTCTGGAGTCGATAGCCTCGGTAGACCGCCTCGTTAAAAGTGGTCAGCGGCGCCACCCCGCTTCCATCAGAGTTGACCCTCATCAATTCGGGGGGTGAAGCGATAGAGCTCGCCGCGAAAACTATCGTTCGCCCATCGCCGGAAACGCTAACGCTGTTTGCGTAATAGCCTTGAAGGACGGTCTTAACATGTGTCGCGAT
>DATLCA010000458.1:0-2893 GCA_035526605.1 Pyrinomonadaceae bacterium
GCGCCACCGCAGGTCACGCAGGAATTCGGTGCCGCTCCAGCGCCGGCAGCCGTGCCGGCCAAGAACGCGGCCGCGAGGAATTCCGTAAAGCCCGAGACAGAAACAAAACCTGCTGCGGAAGCCGTCTCGACCGGAAAGAAATCTATCCCCGAAAAACCGGACCCGCTTGTAAAGAAGGATTCGAAACTGAAGCCAGAACCGTCCAAGGCGCTAAAACCGAATTCCGCAACGGCGGCAAAGGCGTCGAAGCTTGGGTCTCAAAGGGCGGCGAAGTCTTCGTCTCCGAAATCACCCGTCGCCAAAACTCCTCCTGCGGCGAGCCAGATAAAGGAATCGACTAGACCCAGGATCGTTAAGAATGCAAAACCTTAGCGCGTCGGGGATCCGCCTGCGGCTATGTCGCCCGATGGGGGGAAAGTCTTTGCCTTTCCGGAGCCACTGAAAAGCAATCCGGAGGCTTCTGCCTCGTTACAGGGAGGCGGAGCCTCCAGACTATTTTTTGGCCTCATCGGAAAGGCTGCGCCCTTCCGCTCATCCGGGCGGCACAGCCGCTTCACCTTGACTCGACGCCGAGAGGAACCGGACGCGGTACCCGGACTCTTCGTTTTGGTATGATGCTCGTGATGAAAACTCACCTTGCGCTCTTTGCTTTGCTGACATCGATTTTTTTGACGGGCAAGTCCTCGGCCGCGACGGAATTTTATTATCTCGGTCAGGAACCGCTCGTACGCATCGGACTCACGACAAACTCCAGCTCCGTGTCGATCACGACTTCCGACTCGCAGCTAGTTGCGTTCAGCCCGGACGAGCCGGGCAAGTATCTTGCGACGAATCGTGTCTCCGTCTCCGCCCGAGCTTATCGTCCACCCGAGGTAGAAAATTATCGATTCGAGATCCAGAACCTTCCGACAGCCTCCGAGGCGGATGACATAGCGAAAGACATCCGCGAAGATACGGGCGAGACGGCTCTCGTAAGCGTGGACGTCGCCACAAACACTTGGAAAGTCTGGATCGGCTCGATCAAAGAAACTCCTGAAGAGTCTGAAGCGTTCAAGGCGATGCTCGCGGAAAAAGGTTTTCCGGACGTCACCGTTGTAACCGAAAAAAAGATCGTTCCGTCCGGCGACGCCGTCGAGCTTTCGCGCCAATTGAGAACGGCCGGCAAGTCGGAAGTCCGCAGCCTTATCAAGACGACGGGAACCTCCAGTGTCGTTGGTCCCGATGTCGTTAATCCCGGGCTGCGTGAGGTGATCGTCAACGGACCCAGCGAAACAGCGAAATACGCTTCGCTGAAATCCGTCGCATTCGGTTCATTCAACGAACGCGTCACACCCGTGAAACTGAACGGCAAAGCATATCGCGGGAGGCTGGAAGTTTTTGTGAACTCGCGCGGGTCGCTCACGGTCGTGAATGTTGTCCCGCTCGAAGATTATCTCCTCGGCGTCGTGCCCGCGGAGCTCGGCCTGCCGCACATCGAGGCGCAAAAAGCACAGGCGATCGCGGCCCGAACTTACGCGGTAGCGAACACGAATACGTACGGAACGAAAGGCTTCGACATGGTCCCCACTGTCTGGTCGCAGGTTTATAAAGGCGTCGCGATCGAAACAAAGATGGGAACGCAGGCGGTTCGTGAAACGCGCGGCATGATCGCGACGTACGACGGCAAACCCATCATGGCCTACTTCACTTCGACGTGCGGCGGACGCACGGAAAATGTCGAAAACGTTTTTGACTCGCACGAGCCTTATCTTCGCGGCGTCGAATGTTCGCTCGAGGGCCACAAACATTTCCAACCCTTCCTTATCAAGACCGTCCGCACGCCGGCGAAGCTTCGCAACGAAGAATATCTTGAGCTGGTTCGTCTGATGTCGCTGCTTGCGGTAAACAATTTTTCACTTACGACTAATCAATTTACGGACGACTGGTTTGACGAGGACCCCACCGTGGGAGAAATCTCGAATTGGATCAATCAGCTGGCGTCCAAATTCGGAAAGCCGTTTCCAAACGTTACGAAAGAAACTTTGAAGCCGGTCGAGCTGGCCCGCCTTCTCGCATCGCTCGCCTACACCCCCGGCGCTCCGGACACGCTGCTCAGCGACTCGGACGTCAATTACCATCTCTCGTTCGACGACGCGGGTGAGATACCGAAGGAGAGGCGGGCAGACGTGGCGATGCTGATGCGCGACGGACTGTTTACGCTCCATGCCGATCTGACTTTGAAACCGCAGAAGAGTTTTCGACGGGCGGATCTGCTTCGCCTGATTCGGCAGATCTACGAAAAGAAAAAATGGATGCCCGCTCTGCAAACCGCCGAAGCAAAATCCACCGCAGACGGAAAACTTATTCTCAAGAGTGGCAAGTCGGAACGGACCGTCACCGTCCGCCCGGATGTTTTTTTGTTCCGAACGTTCGGGGCGAGCTCGTACCCGGTAAAAGAAGCGGCACTTGTCGGAGGCGAAGAAGTTCGTTTCCAAACCGATTCGACCGGAGCCGTTTCGTATCTCGAGGTGAGCCCTACGGATCAGCCGACGGTCGCGGAACGCATGTCGCCGTTTACGAACTGGACGGTATCTCTCGGAGCTTCGGCGGTTCAGTCCAGGTTGTCGCGCTACGTCCGCGGCATCGGAACACTCTTTGACGTGAACATAAAACGTCAGGGATACTCGCGTCGCGCGGCAGAGCTCGAGATAGTCGGATCGAACGGAAGAAAAATCCTAAAGGGAGGCGCGATAAGATCCGCGCTCCGGCTCAAAGAGCAGCTATTCGTCATCAACAAACGTTACGCGGGAAATCAGGTTACAAGCTACACGTTCACCGGCCGAGGCTGGGGGCACGGCGTCGGCATGTGCCAGTACGGGGCTTACGGGATGGCGAAGATGGGCGTGAAATACGA
>DATLCA010000459.1:0-12069 GCA_035526605.1 Pyrinomonadaceae bacterium
GAGAAGCTGAGATCATATGGATTAGGTTATCTCGGCAAAGGCGCAGAGCCCGACTTCAGTGTGTGGCAGCTGGCTGTGGGCAGTGATAAAGAAGTCCGCGCCATCGCCGATTTCTTCGGCCTCAGCTACGAGACGGATGAAAACAACAAAACGCAGATCAATCACTCGCTGCGCACCGCTGTCATCGCTCCCGGCGGCAAGGTGACGAAGATCTTTGCGGGAAATGAATGGACCGTGAATGATCTGTTGCGTGAAATGAAGGCGGCGATGACGACTGAAAATTGATCGCGAGATCTCTCGTCATTGCTTCCAGAATCATTTCTATTAATGCCCCGACTTTCTTCTTATCAATTGCCTCCGGCTTCAGCTCGAGGTTGGGCGTGATAAGGAAGGCTTCAGCGGAAAAAGGGAAAATGCATAATTCCGCAGCGCTTCAGCTAAAGCTCTTTTGACAAGACCATTTTTATTTTTTCAGCGAAGGCCGTTGATGTGACGACTGTACCTCCAGCTGAAGCTGAATGTAATTGATTGAAAATGTCTCACGGCGAGTCAACCAGATTCCCCGCCACCATCGTCATGACAACGTCTCGTGCGTTGGATGAAAATACCAATGCTGATTCCACATCGTTGACCGGTGACTGAGCCGGGCTGTTCAAAGAGACAACAGCGATGTCGGCCTCTTTCCCGGGCTCAAGCGTTCCGATCTTCTTGTCGAGACCCAGGGCTTTTGCCCCTCCCTGCGTGGCGGCTTCGAGAACTTCCCGAGCTGATATAAATCTTTCGCGGTCGCCGCGGTTCCGGGAAGAAAACACCGCGAAACGCGATTCTTCCAAAAGATCGCAGACGTTGTTGCTCGCCACCGAATCGCTCCCGAGCCCGACCGGAATCCCCGCATTTAGAAATTTTTCAAACGGGGCGTATCCGTGACCGAACTTTGCATTGGACTTCGGGCAATGCGCTACCGAGGCGCCGCTCGACGCTATGAGATCGATGTCCGATTCCGAAACTCGGACGCAATGCGCGAGCAGCGGCCTGGATGCGAGCACTCCGGCACCGGCCAGGAATTCCACGGGCGAGCAGCCCGGAACTTCCCAGTTCAGTTCCATCCGGCGATAGAAATTCGTGAAGAACCCTTCCCCGCGAAAAAGCAGAGCGTCTTCTTCCGCGGATTCAGCCGCATGGATCGTGATCTTGATATTTTCCGCGATCGCGAATTCTGAGATCAGGCGGAACAAGCCGCGGCTCACGGTGTAGGGCGAGTGCGGCGACAACCCTACTTCGACAAGCTCGGTTTGCTCTTTGCGAAGCGAAAGAAATTTCGTCTTCAATTTTTCGAAGTCCCCTTGGGCGGTAGCATTGTCGGGCGAGAATTCGGTTTCCTGAAACAGCACACCGCGGAGCCCTACATTTTTCAATGCATTCAAGCCCGCCTCGCCGTAACGACCAATGTCACCGAAGCACGTCACGCCGGCTCGAGCTCCTTCGGTTGCCCCAAGCGTCGCGGCCGCTTCGATGTCTTCCCGCGAAAGCCCGGACCGGATCTCATTCAACTTCAGCAGCCAGGAACGAAAATCATGCTCGACCTCATCGAGCGCACCGCGCATCGATGTGATCTCCAGATGGGAATGGCAATTGACGAATCCCGGAAGTATCGCAGCGACGCCGAAATCTTCGACGGGTGCCTCGGGAAACTGCGCGACGACCGCTTCGCGGTCACCAACCGTTACGATATTTTTCCCCTCGATCGCGACCGCCCCACTGCGGATCGGGGCGGACGAGATCGGCAGAACATATTCGGCGGTGAGGATCTTCATTTCGAAAGAATGCTTTTGTCGGAGCGATATCGCTCGAGGATGGATGAGACGTAACTGCGCGTAGATGCGATTCCGATACGCGCCACAAAGTCGGCTTCTGAAAGTTTTGTCGGATCCGTCCCGCGCGTCCATTCTTCGACGCGGCTCGCGCCGGCATTGAACGCACCAAGGGTCATCGCGGTCTCTGCGGGGTCGCCACGATAGCTTTCGCGCAACTTTTCCAGATACCAGCAGCCGATCTGGATGTTGCGCTCGGGATCACTCAAAACTCCAACGACGTTCTCCGCGGTTTCGCGTTCGAACTCGCGAAGCCCGGTCTCCTTCGCCCATTCGCGTGCGACCAGCGGCGTGACCTGCATCAGTCCGACTTCGCCGGCATCGCCCGTCGCCTGATCGCGAAACCATGTTTCTTCGTAGATGAGGCTCCAGACGAGGCGCTCGTCGAGCCGGTAGATCCGCGCCTGCCGGGTGATCAGCTCGTCGTACCGGTGTTCCCAGTAGTTGCGAAAAAAGTACGCGCCGCTTGCCGCGATAATGGCAAGAATGAACAGGCACGAGATCAAATATCTACGCATCGTTGAGGCGAATGAGAGTCGTTAATTTTGCTTCCGAGAATACTTTAATCGTAACACGCCGCCTTAGACTCAAATGCCGAAAAAATAATCGAAGAAAAGTCCGATCCCGAGCAAAAAAAGAAACGCGGTAGTGGCGAGTATGAGCGAGCCGATCATCCGTTCTTTCAGCCCGATCCAGATACTATCTCTACAAAAAAATAGGCCGATGAATAGAACGATCAGACCAATTGTCACGGCGTACTGTGCATCGTCGTCAAGTATACCCAGCCCGCGGATGACTACATAGGCGGTCGCGATGGCCAATCCGACCAATAGGAACAGGTAGCTAACGCCACGCCCGGTTAAGGGCATTCGTGGATTTTCTGGGGGCGTATTTTCCAAGCTTTTATCGTTTTTTAACTCCCGGTTTTTCGCGTCGGCCGACGCCCTTTTCCGGTTCCGGAGCAATACTGTGCGGCCGAGTCGGCGAAGTATGCCGTCCGTTCCGGATCATCTCCGCGAACAGATCGGTATCGTAGTCCACCTCGTGGGCCATCTCACGGCGGATATCGAGAAGGACCTCCAGAAATTTTGGTCGCCGATACATCTGTTAAATAGTAAATCGTGAATCGGCGGTCGAAGCAACGTTAGCCGTGTACGAGAAACTCCGGGGTGACTATCGCGGGCGAGAAAAAACCCGCGGCGGTGTTGAAGAGTTTGATCCGGGCCTGCTTGCGGACGTTCGCGAGGTGTCCGAAATTCCATGTGACGAGGTAATCGACCTTGTGGATCGAGGCGAGCGCGACATGGAACGCGTCGGCCATAAATTTACGATGAAAGATCCCGCGGGAAATGTAGCCTTCGGCAAGGATCGCCGCCTCGTCGACAAATTCGAGACGCTTGAGAGGTTTGATGATCTCCATGTACCCCGCCCGGTGCGGCTCCTCGACGCGCTCAAGTTCCCTTTCGACAAGCAGGGAGATGAACGCGTCGTACTCGGAAAGCTCATGCTCGAACCAGCGAATGGTCAGATCGCGCCGGAATCGATCCCCGGCGTCGAGGTACGCACCGATGACCGAAGTCTCGAGATAAAGACTAAGCTTCATTCCTCGATGTTACTTTTCCTGATTGATCGGTACAAAGGTGACTTTTGAATTTTTGAAGTCGAAGGTCATGCGGTAGTTGCGCAGGAAATTTCCGCCCAGGATCCCGGCCTGCTCAAATCCCGATGACTCGTTTATCGTGTCCAGATCGAGGGCGATCGCGGTTATGCTTTTTCGCGAATGCGCTCCGAAGCTGACGCGGGGAAGCAGGAACGACGGAACGTCGTCCGCGATCCCCGCGGAACCGACGACGCGCATCTTCTCGCTTTTGACGAATGAGCTGATGCCGTCGGCGCTGGCGACGTCATCGGAAATCACCGACACGCTCGCCCCCGTATCGACGATAAAATTCAGCGGTTCCTCGATGCCTTCAAGTTGCACTTCACCGCTAAGAAAACCACTGGACGTCAGTCGAAGCGGCAGCGAAATCCCAGAGTCCGCGGAAGCGTCGCTGTCTTTTTGGGTCAGTGAGAACGTGAGGGCGCCGTAATCGATTGTCGTCAGAAATTTTGAAATAAGTGAAAGGCCGATATAGCCGTCCACGTCGTCGCCGGTATTGTGAAACTTGCGGATGTAAACCGGCACGTTTTTTATGTCGATGTCTCCGATTTCGACTTGTTTGAGAAATCCGTAGACGATCTCGAAACGGCCGTCACCACCAATTCCTTTCGCATATCCGCCGCGCGTGATCGGTTCGATCCCCAGTTGTTTCGCGGTCGTCTGCGAGATCACCGAGATTCCCGAACCGGTATCGAGGACAAACCTCAGCGGTTCGGCACGGTCGTTCACGCGAAGCTGAATGACCGGGCGGTTGCCCACAACCTGGATCGGTACCGACGTCTCGCTTCCGCCCGCCGTCGTGTAAAGCGTCTGTTTTTGCCCAAGGTATCTGAGAAAATTGATAAGACCTTTGATGCGCGCCCGCCGGTCGTCGTCCGTGTTTCGCGAGATATACAAAAATTGGTGATAAGCGTCGGCCGCCTCTTTGTAACGTTCGGCCCGAGCCGAAACCTGGGCGAGGGCGAAAAAGTAGTCCGGCTCGTTGGGATCGTGATAAACCGCCTCGTGAAGGTTGCTCAGACTATCAAGAATTCGGTTCTCATAAAAATCAAGCATCCCGTAACCGGCCCAGGCGAGGGCTTCTTTCTTGTTGATTCGCAGGGCGTTCACAAACAGACTGCGCGCTTCGCGGAATTTTCCAGCGCTGAGCATCGCTGCACCCAGGACGGCGTACGCGTTCGAGTTCTTCGGCTCGGCCTTTGCGATCGGAAACGCAAGATCGTACGCATCAGTCAGGCGACGCTGCTTGAGATGCACCAACGCGAGCTTGAGCTTTACGCCGGAATGGCTCGGGTTCATTCCGATCGCACGCTTGAACACTTTTTCGGCCTCGAGATATTCGCCGCGACGCACGAGCCTGTCGCCCATCTTCAGCAACCCGCGAAAGTCGTCGCTGCTGACTTTCTGAATATCGCCTCCGCCGAACGCCGAAGCAGTAAGAGTTATCGTGATCAATCCAAAGGCGAGAAAATGCTTTATTAAGGTGGGACTGCGAAAAAAGCCTTTACGAACAAATGCGGGTCGCATACGTAGCTCCTATCCTGCCGGCGGTTTTTAAAGTCACTTCAGGATCTGGCCGGTCTTCATAGACCAGAGCACCAGATCCATCTCATCAAAATCTATTTTCGTTCTTTCCGTAAGGTCCCTTAGCTTGTCTTCAACCCTAAGATACTTCGAACGCGTATTTGGTGGCTTTGGGGAATCAATTATTTTTAACTCTGCGAGGCATTTGAGCACATGTTTGTCGAGGATCGCATACCCTTTCAGCCCGATATTGCGCAGGAAGTGGCTCGCCTCTTTATAACCGAGCCCCTTGATGCCTTTTTCCTTTACCAGCCAGTCCCGCCGTTCGAGCATGCAATCGAAGCTGTCGAGTTTCTTTCGCAGCTCGAGATTGCAGTGGTCCTTTAGAAAATTTCGCGACGCAAACACGTAACGGGCGCGGGCGTTCGGGTAGCGATGGACTCCGGTAAGGGCGCTCGCAATCTCCGGTTGCGAGCCGTCCGCGAGCAGAGGGCGAATCGCGTCGACGGACCTCAACCCCATCTTCGCCGAGCACCCGCCGGTGAAAAAACAGAACACCATCTCTTCCCAGAGCTTCGCGTCTGAACCTTTTTTCCAGATCAGCTCGAACTCCGACAAGCGGCGTTTGATCTCGTCGCGCCGCGCTTCGTGGGCCGCGATAACGCGTTCGATCGTCAATGTCTCAAGTGTTTTTTCCACAGGGCCAGTAAATTCTATTTCCCGCGGCTCGCGGGTGTCAACGAAAACCGACTGAGCAAAACTGATTGCATCCTGACGTCCGCGAAATTCATCCGAATGCCACGCGTTCTGGCACGCTGAGCGCCGGGACATAATTTGAAAATGAGGTAGTTGATCGTGGTATACTGGCCCCAGCCTATCGCACGGGCTTAACAGCCTGTCCCACCTCAACGGCCGGCCGAACGAAATAATCGATGAGCAGCTTTAGAATCAAAAATCCTTTGTCTTTGTTCGTTGCCGCTATGCTTTATTGCGTCTCGGCATTTGGCCAAACCCCGGCGCCGGTTAAGCCTTTCTTACAGGACATTCAGGTTGCTAAGGAGCCTACCGCCTCTCCGACCCCGCTTGTAAAGAAAACGGCCAGCAGTGATGCCGTGATAGGCGCGAGCCTCGTCCGCTCGTCTTTTCCGATCCTTGCCGACACCGCGATCCCCGGACATTCGGGAGTGCTCGTGGAAACACTCGAAGGCAACGTCGTTGTCGAGAGCATGTCGAATTTCACTTTCAATCCGGCCTCGAATGTGAAGGTCGCGACTTCGTACGCGGTATTGAAAACGTTCGGCCCGGATTACCGTTTTCCGACGAGTGTCTGGACCGACGGCAGTTACGATCAGGCGACGCAGACGATACACGGGAACCTTTATGTCTCGGGCCGCGATCCGATCTTCGGATTCGAGCACGCTGTAGGACTCGCCGCCGAGCTGAACCGAATGGGCATCCGTACAGTCGCGGGTGATCTGGTGGTTACCGACAATTTCGCGATGAACTACTCGACGTCGCCGCAACGTTCGAGTCAGGCTTTGTTCACGACACTCGATGCCGCAAAACGTCCCGCGGCTGCGTCGCGAGGGTGGACAAATTTCCTGATCAACTCGGGCAAGACGAATCCGAGTACCGGTTTGCCGAGCGTCGTGTTCACCGGCAGCGTGTACGTTCAGCCGATGCCGAGCAATGCAAAACTTTTGTTCACGCACGAATCGACCCCGATGCGCGAGATCGTCAAGGTGATGATGTGCTACTCGAACAATTTCGTCGCCGAGCGGCTGGGCGACATGGTTGGCGGGCCCTACGCCGTGGCGAGGCTGGTGCAGCAGAACGCGGGCGTTCAGCCTTACGAATTTTCCCTCGCCACCGCGAGCGGCCTTGGGATCAACCGGGTCACCCCGGCGGCGATGATGAAACTGCTCCGTGTCCTTAGGTCCGACCTCGGCCGATACAAAATGACGTTCGCAGATATCATGCCGGTTGCGGGACTTGATCGCGGAACGCTCGAGAACAGATTCGACACCGACTTCGCGTCCGGCAGCGTGATCGGAAAAACCGGAACGCTCGGCCAGACCGACGGCGGCGCGAGCGCTTTGACCGGCGAGATCAACACCCGCAACGGCAAGCTGCTGTTCGTGATCTTCAATCAACGGGGCAACGTTTCGCGGTTTCGGAGTTTTCAGAACAGTTACGTCTCTCTTATTCAGGCCCAGTTCGGCGGCCCGGCACCGGTAGCTTACACACCGATCTCACTTGATTATCGAATGGCGAAGACGCGGTTTTCATATCCGGGACGCATGGCAGCTAATAACGAATAAACAAAAACCTTTTAACGCAGAGCCCGCGAATAACGCGGAGTGAAGAGCACTTCTTCACTCCGCGTTACTCGCGGGCTCTGCGTTAATTCCTACGTTTGTTCAATTTCACAAGATGTTGCAAACTTCCTTTCAAGAGCAGCGCCGCTGAAGAATGAACGATACCGAAAAAGAGCCGCCCGAATCCGAACAGCCGGAAGAAGCGGCCGGCCCGACATCTCACGAAGAAGCGATCCAATCCGACAAGCTTAAAGCTTCAAAACAGCGGAGCGTCGCGCGCTCGGCGGGCATCGTGTCCATCGCCGTTATGTTTTCGCGCGTTCTCGGGCTTGGGCGGGAAATGGTGTTTGCACATTTCTTTGGGACCGGATTTCTCAACGACGCTTTCCAGCTCGCGTTTCGGATCCCGAATGTTCTGCGCGACCTTTTCGCCGAAGGAGCTCTCTCCGCCGCCTTCGTAAAAGTCTTCACCGACTACCAGATCAACAAAAGTGAGCAGGAAGCCTGGCGTCTCGCGAGCCTCGTCTTGAATGCGCTCGCGGTGGTCCTCAGCATCATCACGATCATCGGTATTCTATTTTCGCGTCAGTTCGTGAACCTGATTGGCAAAGGATTCTCGCCTGAAAAGGCGGAGCTCGCCACGACCTTAACGCAGATAATGTTCCCGTTCATTCTGCTGGTCGCTCTCGCGGCCGTGGCGATGGGCGTGCTCAATACAAAAGGTATTTTCGGGATACCGGCTTCCGCGTCAACCGTTTTCAATATTGCCTCGATCACTTTCGGACTCGTCTTCGCTTACTGGCTGAGCGGCGGCGCGTGGACCACTTCGATCGACCCGAACGTCGTTCCGGACGGAGCGGCGCAGTGGGCGATAATCGGCATGGCATTTGGGACGTTGATCGGAGGCGCGGCACAGTTCGTCATGCAGATCCCGTCACTTCACAAAGTAGGATTTCGTTTTCTACCGCTGCTAAGCTTTAGCGATCCGGGCGTCAAGCGCGTCATGAGATTGATGGGTCCGGCGATTCTGGGAACGTCGGCTGTGCAGATAAACGTGCTGGTCAACACAATTTTTGTTTCCCAGATAAACGGCGGAATCTCCTGGCTCGGATACGCGTTCCGTTTGATGCAGTTCCCTATCGGCATTTTCGGCGTCGCCGTCGGCACCGCGTCGATTCCGGTCCTGTCGAGGCTCGCAGCGGAAGGCAAGACAAAAGATTTTCGAGACACGCTGTCGTCTTCGATGAATCTGGTGTTCCTACTAACGCTCCCGTCGGCATGTGGCCTGATCGTTCTGGGTGAGCCGATAATCCGCCTTCTTTATCTTCACGCCGGAGGGGCGTTCAAAGAAGCCGATGTTCCGATGACGGCTTGGGCTCTGAGCGGCTACGCGATAGGCCTGACCGGTTACGCCGCTATCAAAGTTTTGTCGCCGGCCTTCTATGCCATGGACGACGCGAAGACGCCGATGCTAGTCGGAGTTGCGTCGATCGTAGTCAACGCGATCGCCTCCTATTTTTTCATGAGCTGGCTCTCGACCGTTTGGGTCACCGACGCTCGGCCGACCGGGCTCGGGCACGTCGGGGTCGCGCTCGCGACATCCGTCGTCGCTATCGTGAACTTTGCCGCCCTGGCTTTGATCATGCGCTCGCGCATCAAGCGCATAAACGGAAGAAGCATCGTGACCGGATTCGTGAAGATCGCCATCGCTTCGGCCGTGATGTCTGCCGTGTGCTACTTCGGCCTTCGATTTTTGGAGTCCAGCTTCCCGGTCCGCACTCTCCCGGTGAAACTCATTGAGGCCTTCGTGCCGATCGCACTCGGCGGAGTTTGCTTTGTGGTGATGGCAAAGCTTCTCCGCGTCACCGAGCTCGAGCAGCTCTATAACGCGCTTGCGCGAAAATTCAAATGATAAAAAGTTTCGCCGGCAAGGATCCGACAATCCACGAAACCGCCTTCGTCACGGACGACGCCATCGTCATCGGCGACGTGGAGATCGGTGAAGAAGCCAGTGTCTGGTTCGGCTCGGTGATCCGCGGCGATGTGAATCACATCCGGATCGGCGCCAGGACGAACATTCAGGACGGGTGCGTGATTCACGTCAGCTCGAAGGATCATCCGACGATCCTCGAGCCGGAGATCACCGTCGGACATCGCGTCACGCTCCACGGCTGTTATGTGGAGGCCGGATGCCTGATCGGGATTGGATCGATCCTGCTCGACGGCGCCCGCATCGGCACAAATTCCCTGGTCGCCGCCGGAAGTCTCCTGACCCCCGGCACCGTCATCCCGCCCCAGTCGCTCGTCATGGGCGCCCCTGCCAAAGTAAAACGCGAACTCACATCAGGAGAGCTCGAAGATCTCGGGCGCTCGTGGCGCAACTACGTCGAGCTGAGCCGTCTGTATCTTTCCGAACAGTAACTTCCCAAACATCCCGACAAAATAATTTCGGCACGGAGCATTCTCAGCCGCGATCCGATGATCGTGATTTGAATTAACGCGTGCCCGAACATTTACAAGGGAGGGTTTAGCATTGCTCAGGTTCAGTTGTTCTTTTCTGCTGGCTGTTCTCGTATTCGTCTCGGCACCGGCGCAGGAAGTTGAGCCCGAAGAGAATTGGAAGTTGGAGCGCGGCTCCAAGGAATGGGCTCTCGAGCTCGGATACGCTCCGATGCAGCCGACGTTTTTTAGCGGACGAAAAGAATATGACACAGGCGGCAGAAAACTCGCTCTCGGCAGCTTCCGTTGGGGACGGGTGATCGGGACAGCCAAAGGGGTAACGTACGAGTACCTGTTCGAGGCAATGCCGATCGCCATCGCGATCAAGAATGAGGTCCTCAACCCGTCGTACGAGCCCGATTACGACAAACCCAAAAAATCGTCATATACCCTCCGTCAAAACACGTACGGCGCGGCGATCAATCCGGCGGGGTTTCGATTCGTGTTTCTTCCAACACACCGGCTAAAGCCGTTCGTTCAGATGAGTGCGGGATTCATCTTTACGAGAAAGCCGATCCCCATTCCGCAGAGTCCGAGTTATAACTTCTCCGGGGATTTCGGGGCTGGGCTGATGTACAGCCTCGACAAATATCGCACGGTCAACTTCGGCTATCGCTACTTTCATATTTCGAACATGAACATCGGGGAGATCAATCCGGGCTACAACGCCAACGTCTTCTACATCGGATACTCTTCCTTTTACAAATAGGCGCGCGCTGTCGTAGAATCTCGTCGTTTCGATTCGCCATCTATTCAAGAAAAATATGAAGAGAATTTTCGTGTCCGCTCTGTGGATCATGCTTGCGGTTTTTGCGGCCTCGGCGCAGAATGAGGAGCCCGGAAAGAACGAGCTTATGGTCTGGGGCGGCTTTGCCCCGGCTGTCCGGACGTTCGGGGTCGGCGGCAGAACCTGGGACGGCAAGCTCGGCATCGGTGCCCTCCGGTATTCGCGCCGCTTCAATAACAGCCGTTGGATAAATCTCAAATACACCCTCGACGCGTCCGTCGTTGTTCTGAACTACCCGGACAAGATTGTCACCGGCACCACCATCACGCCGGTTCGCGAAACGAAATACGCGATCGGTCTCGCGCCGATCGGCCTGCAAGGTAATTTTCGGCCGCGGAAAAAACTCCAGCCGTTCATCGGACTGCATTTGGGATTCTTACCATTCACGGAGACGACACCGAATGTGACCGGGAAGAAACTCAACTTCAGCACGGCGGGCGGCGGCGGCATCGAATACCGACTCGCGAACAAGAAAGCAATTACCTTCGGCTACAACTTTTACCACATCTCAAACGCGAGCCGCGGGATAGAAAACCCCGGCTACGACGCGCAGCTCTTCTTCTTGGGCTACACGTTCTTAAGTAAATAAATTCTTTTCGTGTAGAAACGCGAAACGGTCTGAAGGCGGTCTGAGAAGATCGCCTTTTTCAATTTCCCGGGGCTTCGGAATATCATTACCAAATTAACGATTCCGCAGTTACGCAATTACTTCGAAAGAAGGTAATTTTGTAATTGAGTAATTATTAATTTGGTAATTGCTTCTGCACTGTCGATCAGTTTCAAGTTCGGTTATGTCAAAAACAAATCCAGCCCGAGGCACGCGCGATTTTCTCCCGGCGGACGTCCGCAAGCGTGAGTATGTCATCGGCGTCATCAAAGAGGTTTACGAAAGGTACGGCTTCGAGCCTCTCGAAACCCCCGCCGTAGAGAACATCGAAACGTTGATGGGCAAGTACGGAGAGGAAGGCAGTCAGCTCGTGTTTAAGATCCTCAATCGCGGGGATGCTTTCGCGGCTAACCTTCGAGGTTTCGCAGGAGTGGTAAGGTCCGGCACCTATGGACCGTACGAAGAGAATGATCCGTCATATTCTTCGGTAATAAGTCGAGACTTCTGTGACCTTGCTTTGCGTTACGACCTCACAGTACCTCTCGCACGCGTTGTTGCGAACCGTAAGAACGACATCCCAAAATTCTTCAAGCGTTACCAGATCCAACCCGTCTGGCGAGCGGATCGGCCGGCGAAAGGAAGATTCCGCGAGTTCTACCAGTGTGACGTTGATGCGATCGGATCGCCTTCGATGGTTGTCGAAGCGGAACTGATTTCGGCCGCTAGCGAGATCCTGACGCGACTCGGCTTCGGGGATTTTATCGTTCGCATAAACCATCGGGAGATTCTCACGGACATCCTGG
>DATLCA010000460.1:0-2386 GCA_035526605.1 Pyrinomonadaceae bacterium
GCCAATCGCGCCGACGTTCGTATTCCTTAAACATGCGGTCGAACGCGGCCAATGTCTCCTCGCGGTTTTGCATCGCTCTCGCGCATGCGTATTGAACAAATGACGTCGGGTGCGTCGCCGAGTGGCTCTGCAGTTTGACCATCGCCCGCGTCCACTCCTCGTTCGCGATCGTGTAGCCGCTCCGCCAGCCCGTCATCGCATACGTCTTGGAAAAACTGCCGCCGACACAGACGAAATTTCTAAGCTCGGTCGGGAGCACGGCCGATGTGAACACCTTGCCGGGCGGATAGGCGAAGAAGAGATAACACTCGTCCGTCAGCACATATACGCCCCGCTCCGCGCAGACCTCGACGATCCTCCGAACCTCTTCGCCGGTAATAACGCGCCCTGTCGGATTGTTCGGAGAATTGATGATGAGCAGCCGGGTTTTATCCGTGATCGCGTCGCGGACCTGATCCGCTGTCAGATTGAAATCCGTTTCCTCGGTTTCGATGAAGACGCTGTTCGCCCGACAAAACGTCACTATCTCGGGAAAGGTCACCCAATATGGTTTCGGGATAAGAACGTCGTCGCCCGGATTCAGGAACGTACATGCCGCATTGAACAGTGCCTGCTTCCCGCCGCACGCGGCCGCCACTTCCGATGGCGAGAAATCCGCGCCGAATTGCTCGGCGTAGAAATTCGATATCGCCTGGGTAAGCGGCTTCATGCCGGCCGAAGCGGTGTATTTCGTGAGCCCGTTTTCGAGGCCTTCGCACGCGTAGTGTTTTATGAATTCCGGCGTATCAAAATCCGGCTCACCGACGGTCAGATCGATCACGTCGTGACCCTCGTCCCGCAACTCCGCGGCGGTCTGTCCCGCCTTCAGAGTCGATGAAGTGTGCATCCGCGCAACGTGCTCGGAAACGACGAAGGGTTTGCTCATAGCGACATTCTATCAGACGAGGCGGGTTCAGGATGAAGAGTTAGTTTTTTGATCGACGGTTTGGAGGAATTCAACCCGATTGCCGAACGGGTCGCGAAACTCGAAACGGCTATATCCGGGGATGGGAATCCCTTCGATTATCGCCACCTCGGCGGCCGCCAGGATACCGCGCCACTTTTCGATATCATCAACCAAATAAGCGACGTGTGCCTTAGTCTGTTCGCGTCCGGCGGTGGCTTCGGTGCCGACGTGCACCTGGCGATCGCCGACCGAAAGCCAGAATCCGCCGCGGCCGGCGAGCTCGTCGGGTTTAGGTACTTCGACGAGGCCCAACAGCGCGCAGTAAAACTCACGGGCTTCGTTCTCAGCCCCTTTCGGGATCGTTATTTGTGCGTGATGGATGCCGAGGATCATGTCTTCGTACGAAGTTTGTCGCGCATTCGCGATTCCACAAGTTCCGGGATCAGCCCGGCCACACGTCCGCCGAGCATGAAGACCTGTTTCATGAGCGTCGACGAAACGTACGAGTATTCTTCGTCGGCCATCAGGAAGACCGTTTCGATCGTCGGCTCGAGCTTTCGATTCATGAGGGCCATTCGAAGCTCGTATTCGTAATCGCTAACCGCGCGGATCCCGCGAACGATCGCGGTGGCATCACTCTTTCGCGCAAAATCCGCCGTCAGGCCGGAGAAACTGTCGACGCTGACTTCACAGCCTCCTTTCTGGACGGACGGCAAAATTTCACGGATCATCTCGCATCGTTCCGCGACGGAGAAAAGCGGTTGCTTATCCGGGTTGTTCAGGACCGCGATGATGATCTCGTCGAACAGCGGGCAGCTCCGCCTGATGACATCGAGGTGGCCGTTTGTCGGCGGATCGAACGAACCGGGAAAAATTGCACGACGCATAGTTTGAAGTGAGACTTGATCTGGGTTTTTGGTTTTGGTCTTTTGTTTTTGGTCTTTAGTCTTTGGTTTTTGGTCTTTGGTCTTTGGCTTTCGGGCTTTGGCTTTTGGATTTTGATCTTTGGTTTTTGGTTTGGGGTTTATTTCAAATTTGAAATTTCAAATTTGAAATTAGGCTTTAGGTTAGACTTGAAACTTCAAGCCGCAGATCGAAGCCAAAAACCAAAAACCAAAGACCATCAAAAATTAGTCTGGATAAGCTTCTTCGCCTTTTCCACGCATTCGCGATATTCGGGCATGAACTCGGGATTCGGCTTCATCTGCAAAACGTAATCAAGCTCCTTGCGGGCATCGGCGTCGCGCTTTACCGCGAGATAGGCTTCGCCGAGATGCAGGCGAATGTTGGAATTCTCGGGAGCGATCTGCTGCCCCTTTTCGAGCAGCTCGACAGCCTTTCGTGCGTCACCGCCTTTCAGGCGGGTGGCGAGCTCGACCTGAGCCAGAGCGTCATACGCACTAGCCGACTGATAGCCCGGCTCCAGTTCTATGACCTTAT
>DATLCA010000461.1:0-3960 GCA_035526605.1 Pyrinomonadaceae bacterium
CCGAATCGCGGTAGACGTATCGCACATTGATCCCATCGCTTTCGCCCCACTGGCCGGCGATCTCGGCAACAGTCAGTTGATGCGTCGGCGGAGGAATTAGAAGATGCCCGTACGAGTCGTATTGCAACGCGGGTGCGGCGACGGCAGGCACGGCGGCGGCGGCAGGATTAGCGGGAACAGCCTTGTCGATGTCCATCCGCTCGACGAATGCCTGAAACTTTGGCAGGTATGACTCGTCGTTCAGCACCGCGAGGGTGCTGACGCTCTTTCCAAACCCGCTGATGACCGTCAGGAACGCGAACGCCTTGTTGCCCTGAAAATCGATCGAAGATCCCCCGGCGATCACGGTCCACCCGTTATCGGGCTCACTCTCGGTTTTCGGGTTCGCTTCTCCTTTCCAGGGATCGACAACCCGCAGCTTCCATTCGTTTGCGAAGTCCTGCCGAGGATTTCCGGTGGTCGGCCCAACGGCGTAGAGAGTAATGAAGCAAAAACTGCCCTTCGCCTGATCGATCTGACTAAACACGACAGCATGGTCCTTCGCGGTCTTGGTCCAGCCGGCGAGCGGCGAGTATCGGATCGCTCCCAGGTTTTCGGTCTGGCCAAAAGCGGTTTGCGACGTCAGCAAAAACAATATGCAGCCGGTAAAAACCGTCGATGCTTTCATTCTAAAAACTTTCATGACTATTCCTCTTGGAATTTACCGAAAACGGAACTTGGCAATGTGGCTGCTCCCGTCGTTGAGCTTGAGAACCAGGATCCGGCACGTGCCTTTCCAGATTTTGTTGGTTTTCCAAATGTACGAGTAAACATCGGCCGTCGCATTGTAGCCCAAACTGCTGCCGCCGGCCGAAATGGTGTCCTCGATCACGGAACCCGGCTCGGTCGCGGCGCACGGCACCTCGCTTGAAGCCGGATAACCAGTAGCAAAGATACTCAGTCCCTTGTTTCCACTGAGAGAGAACTTGACAGGAACCGCTTGTCCGCCAGATACGAGATTAACGGTCGGCAATTCATCTACCGGTTGCAGAAATCCTGAAAAATTATGAAGCACGGTGACCGTGAAACTTCCCGTGTCCGTATTACCGGAACCATCGGTGGCGGTGACGTTGACGGTCGTCGTGCCGACAGGAAAGACCGAGCCAGAAACAGGATTTGTGACCACCGTCACTGTACCGCTGTTGTCGGTGGCGGCCGGTGTCGGGAATGTCACGGCCATCGAGGTGGCGGCGGAGTTCAGCGGGAGCGAGACGACCACGTTCGGGATCGGTTCGTTAAGAACTGGCGGAGTGGTGTCGGTCCCGCCGCATCCGCCCAGCGAGAACGTCGCTGCCTTGACGTTCCGTGCGACAACACCGTCCTCGTCGCTCGTCCACACGACGCGGAGGTCGCAGTTTGGGAGCATGGTGATGTCGTTGAGCTGTTCGTTGAGGAGCGGGGTGTTGGTGATTCGGTATATCCGATTGCTGACGACGTTGTATACGAACACGTCGTTGGTGGCGAGAATTGTTCCGCTGCCCTCGAATGCTATGTAGTTGCCGGCAGCGCTCGGGTTTCCGTGGGGGCCGGGGATCTGGAGGTGCATCTCGGTTCCACCAGCCACCGGCCGCCAAAAAACGTCGGTAGTCTCCCCGCCGGAAGCGCCCACAAAAAGGTTCGGGCCGCTTATCGCAAAGGCGCGAACGCTGGCATCTATCAAACCGTCAGTGATCGGTGCCCAGGTTGTACCGTTGTTGGTTGAGAGAAATGGACCGCTGTTGGTTGTTCCGGCAAAGAGGTTCGACCCGCTTGCCATGAGCGTGGATATGTAGCTGCCCGGTAAGCCCGTACCGGCCGCGGTCCAACTAGCACCGCCGTCGATAGAGCGAAAAACGCCGCCGTTATAAGAGCCTACGAATAGATTCGTGCCGTTCGCCGTAAGGGACGTGGGGCTAAGATCTGGCAAACCCGCGTTCACCGCCGTCCAGGTCGTGCCGTTGTCGGTGGAACGAAAGACGCCGCCGCCCCCGGTCGCCGCGAAAATATTCGATCCGCTGACCGCCAGTGATTGCACAAAAACATTCGTCAGGCCGTTATTGACCTGAGTCCAACTCGCACCGTTGTCGCTCGAAAGATAGACGCCCCCGCCGAACGTTCCGGCAAAGATATTCGACCCGCTAACGCTGATGGATGAAACGCCACCACCCGCTAAGCCACTGCTGGCTGCGAGCCAAGTCGCACCGTTGTCAGCGGAGCGAAAAACGCCGGCGCTATATGTTCCGGCGAAGAGTGTTGAGCCACTCACGGCAAGCGAGCGAATATTCAGATCTGTTATTCCGCTACTCACCGGTGACCATCCGGCTCCATTATCAGTCGAGCGAAATACCCCGCCGCTATATGTTCCGGCAAACAGATTTGTGCCGCTCACCGCAAGGCTCGATACGTCGGTAAAGGTCATGCCGCCGCTGGCAGCGGTCCACGCGGTACCATTGTCGGTGGAGCGAAAAACGCCGCGGGACGTGGGGATGCTTGCACTGTTGACGACAAAAGTCCCGTTCGTATCGGGCTCGTACTCGGGGCCGGCCAGCGCGGAAGAGATGCTGACGTTCCAAACCGCGCCGCCTTTTACCGCCTGCCAGATATCGCAGTTTGAAAGCGACGGGGCGCAATGCTCCCACACGACCACGTTGCCATCCGGGGACACCTGAGGATTCAGGTCTGCGTTTGTATCGTTCGTGATCCGGACCGCCGTCGAGCTGAGCAGATCGTACACAAAGAGTTCGCCGTTCGCATCCTGGCTATAATCTATATAGGCCACCGTGTCACCGCCGATCACGCCTTGAAGTCTAGTCGTGCCCGGTCCCGCGGGAGAGATTTCGACCGGCGGCACGGCCGGCGTGGCAGCGTCGAACATCATGATGGCTGTTCTGTAACCTGAAAAGATTCGTGCAAAAACGATCTTACTGCCGCTTATATCCGAAAGCAGATCACCGGCGGACGCGCCCATCGGAACCTGGGAATCGGTGTTAGTCGCAAAGTTGTAGTATCGAAGCGAGTTGTCGGATGTATACGCCATCCAATTACCGCTCACGTGCGGATCGAACTGGTCCCCCGGCCCGTTGTTGATGGTGACCGAAGCAAGTGAGGGAGGCGGCCCATTGACGGGAACGACAACGACTTGCCCCAGTGCCGCCACGCTCGTCAAAAAAAAGATCGACCAGATTATCCACAGCTTTTTCATTTGATTTGTTCCTATATTGAAATTTCGCGAACAGAACTATGGCCTTCACTAATCCACCTACATCCATCTCGTTCACGTTGTGCTGCCATAATCGTCGAAATGTCTACGAAACGTCTTGTATTCCTTCGGACAAAGTTCTGACATTCTTTTGACATGCATCAGGTGACCGCAAGAATGGGCGATCGAGCGATAGGGGATAGCAATGCGAAGACGTATCGAGGAATTTGGATGGGCGTGGTCAACCGAGAATCACGCGTGGTCTGGCGGCGCGTGCGCGCCCGTCTGTGGCCCCACACTTTGCTCATGATTCTGAGAAGGCGGCGGAATGGAAAATACTCGATCTACGAAGTTAAGGTCTTACTCGCGCGGCGTCATTCCTGGCGAGCTGCTTGTATCTCACCGACCGCCGACGGATTCTCAAGCGCCGAAAGATCACCGGCGTCTGCGCCTAGATAAGCTGCCCGAATTACCCGGCGCATCACTTTCGCGTTGCGGGTTTTTGGCAGTGCAGAGACGAAGTGGATTCTCGATGGTGCGAGCGGCTTGCCCATATCGTGGGCGACGAGAGCACGAAGCTCCGCTTCTAAGGATGAAGGCGGAGGGATGAAGGATGAATCGATTTGAGCAGGCGCGGTACTAGATGTCTTAGTTTCATCCTTCATCCCTCCGCCTTCATCCCTCAAAACACAGAACGCAACCATCGCCGTTCCCTTTGCTTCATCCGGGACGCCGATGACTGC
>DATLCA010000462.1:0-3253 GCA_035526605.1 Pyrinomonadaceae bacterium
CGCAGCGTGTTCCCGGGGATTCAGGGCGGGCCGCTCGTCCACATTATCGCGGCGAAGGCGGTTTCGTTTGGCGAGGCGCTGCAGCCGGACTTCAAGGCCTATCAGCAGCAGATCCTCGACAACGCACGCGCTCTGGCTGAAACCCTTTCGGGTGCCGGGCTGCGATTAGTTTCGGGCGGGACTGACAATCACCTTTTGCTCGTCGACGTTTTCATGGACGGGAAGGGAATCACCGGCAAAGTTGCCGAGAAGGCTCTCGACGAAGTTCACATAACGGTCAATAAGAACACGATCCCGTTCGACACGAACAAGCCGTTCGTCGCATCCGGTATTCGTCTCGGCACACCGGCATTAACGAGCCGCGGAATGAAGGAAGCGGAAATGAAGCAGATCGGCGAAATGATCGCCGCGATCATTTATGAACCCGAATCGGAAACGGTAAGGCAAAAGGTGCGGGATCAAGTAGCCGAGATCACGTCACGGTTTCCGATGTACCCGGGAAGGTTGAAGGCGAAGGATGGGGCCGTCTCGGCGTAAAATTACTTCGATGGCACCAAGGGTGCGGCCGTAATTTAGCCAGGGCCAGCGGCCCTGGATAGGTCGGGAAGATAGATGAAGCCGCAACGCGGCGGAGTAACAATTGATTTACTCCGCCGCGTTGCGGCTTTCCGATTGTCGTTGCTGGCCCAGGGCCGGTGGCCCTGGCTAAATTACGGCCCGCACCTTTGGTGCTTACTCGCTTCTTACGTGCGACTCTGAGTCGTATTGGTCCAAAAGATCCCTCGCCTCTTCGGAGTCGTATTCGTAGGCCTTCTGCTCCAGAGCATTGGCGGCGATGTCTGAATAAAGCGGATCTTCGAGCAGCGGCAGGATCACCGGCACCGGCAGGAGGGCAAGCGTTTCGTACGCGATCGCACGGATCTGCGGCACGTCCGTTTGCCTCACGACTTCGGCGATCTCTCCGGACGAAAATCTTTCGCTCAATCTATCAGCCAGCTTGTCGAGCTTGTTGTAGTCGTGCTGCTTGATGGCGCGTTCGGCGAGCTGGATGAACACTTCCGCGGAACCGCTTTGGGCTTCCAATACGGACGCACACGTCTCCGCGAGCTGAGCTATCTCGTTGAGAATCTCCCTGTTGGCGGAGACCGCTTTTTTGGATTGTTCGTCGAGCGCGGTCAATAGCCGACTCAGCTCCCAGTCTGCGTGAGCGTCGTAAGAAAACTTTTGTGCGGAATTGCTTGGTTGGCTTGTGCTGTTGGCGGTCATCGCGCCTTCCAGCATTTTTTTTGTTATCGGCCGCAAGCCTTCCCAAACACTAACGACTACGGCTCCGAGGTCTTTGATCATCGTATCAACCGATTCAAGTTTGCAGTCGTGAGCAAATCTTGTCAAGCGATTGTCTTCGCGCGCATTTCATCCGCCACTTGCTCGAGTGTCAATTCCATTTCGTCGGGTGGCATAGTGGATGGAATTATCGCGATAAGCGCGAACGGCGAGCTTGTCAGCCGGCGCAGCTCCCACGCTTCGCTCACCAGGTTTGATCGCCGAGAGAACCATAGTGCGTCGATGTCCGAGAATTCAATTTCGATGTCGCCGAAAGTTGTCAGCAGGGAGGTCCTGTTCACGTCAGAAAGCAAAGCACGGCGGGGTGTCCAGCCGTGCTTTTTATATTGTGCGATTATTTCGCCGACAGTGGCGGGGTCGATCATTTGTTCGCCGGCTCGGGACGTTCTTTCGGGACGATGACCTTCACGTTGCTGTTTGAATTGGTATTGCCGACGTTCACGGGGACCATGTTATTACTCAACAAGTTCGCGGCCTCCTGCTCTTTGAACGAGCGGCTCGCCCCGGGGGACTTAAAGGATCCGGCGAACATTTCGCCGACCGCAAGTTTCCAGCTGCCGTCTTCGTAGATGAATCCGAGGTCTTCGTAGCGTTTGTCTTTCGCGTTCCACACTTCGACGGCGCCGTACTCGCCGTTGACGCGCTCGTCACGGATCTCGGGCAGTGATTCAGCGAAAGTCGTGGCGGTGAATCCGTTTTCGAAAACTTTTTCGATCGGGGTGCTCTGTCGTGCCGCGACCATCTGCGCGAATTCCTGCGTCTTCTTCGTCATCGCGGCCTTAATCTTTTCGACGTCTTTCGATTTCACCGCCGCGTAGAGTTGCTTGTAGGCCTCGGTAGGGGAACCCGTCGTGGCCGTCCCGCCGTTTCCCGTATTGCTTGAGGTCCCGGGCTGGCAGGCGAACAACGCCGCGAGCAGGGCGGTCAGGAGCGCGGTCAGTAATAAACTTCGCATAATTTCAGTTTCGGAATTCCTATTTGTAAGTTGTAAATTTAAGTTCCGAAAAAGTATAAAAGACTCTCGTTGGTAAGTA
This sequence comes from Pyrinomonadaceae bacterium, assembly GCA_035526605.1. Lineage (GTDB taxonomy): Bacteria > Acidobacteriota > Blastocatellia > Pyrinomonadales > Pyrinomonadaceae > OLB17. Next base: position 2,379 of record DATLCA010000462.1, read on the forward strand.
AATTACGGAATATTTTGGGTGACGATTCCGTTTGAAATTTTAAGGCGGTATGGAATCTTCTTCTTGTTCCGTGCCTTCTTCGGTTTATTGCCTGCTCACCTTGCGGCGCATAAGCCGGCGGAGATACGGAAAGCCCGGAGTGAAGCTGAATAAGAATCAGCCATTCTGCAAAGTTAGCCACTGCTATCCTTTGCATCGTTTAAGAGTATGAAAGCGTTGCAGGTCAAAGATCGAGGGGTCCAGCTCGCCGAGGTCCAAATTCCCATAACTGAGAGTGAAGCGCTCGTCCGTGTTCTCAAATCCGGAATCTGCAACACCGATCTCGAGATCGCACGCGGTTACGCGGGCTTTAGCGGGACCATCGGCCATGAGTTTGTCGGAGTGGTCGAGCAGGCGAAAGAGGCGCCGGAGTGGATCGGGGCCCGGGTCGTCGGCGAGATCAACGCGGGCTGCGGTCGATGTGATCTATGCGCCGCCGGCGACCCGAGACATTGTCCGGAGCGAACCGTTTTGGGAATCCACGGCCGCGACGGGGCTCACGCCGAGTTTCTAACACTGCCGGCCGGCAATTTGATCCGGGTGCCGGACGGCGTTTCGGATGCCGCGGCCGTGTTCGCCGAGCCGCTCGCAGCCGCGTACGGGATTGCCGAGCGTGTGGAGATCGGTGCCGGCACGCGGGTGGCAATTGTCGGTGACGGGAAGCTTGGTTTGTTGTGCGCGATGACGATGCGGCTTCGGGCAGATTCGATCTTCCTCGTCGGAAAGCACCCCGAAAAAATGGCCATCGTTGAAAAGCTGGGTGTCGAAACTCGCGTCCTCGGGAACGGACCGGTCCCCGCAAGGAGCTTCGACGTCGTGGTCGAGGCCAGCGGATC
>DATLCA010000463.1:0-1999 GCA_035526605.1 Pyrinomonadaceae bacterium
ATCGGGCGCGAGATGATGCTCTGGGCGGTCGAGCTTGCCAAAGATGCGGGATGCATCTCGCTCCAGCTCACAACCAACGCCGAACGCACCGACGCGCAGCGCTTCTATCAGGACCTAGGTTTTGCGCCGTCGCATGTTGGAATGAAATTGTCGTTGCGCGATGTAGACGCATAAACGGAATTTGAAAACGCACAACGGAATCGCAGAGCCATTTCAATTTCAAATTTCAAATTTGAAAACCAGAGGCGGCACGTCCGCACGTTAGGATCCGCTTCAAAGAATCTAAGGAAAGCCGAGATGCGAAATACCGCAGAGTGAGGGACGCCTGCTTACCGCTTGAATTCGCCCAACCGGGTACCGCAATATACAATTCCTTAATCGCTTTCTTATTTTTGGTCGCAACAAAACGTGCTTTGATCTCGGGAGGATGAATTCGCATGAACCGTTTCGTTCTGGCAACATCGTTGCTCATTTTGTCGGTCGCCGCTCACGCACAAACGCCGGCGCTCAAAAACACCAAAACAGATCGGGCCGGCACCAAATCCGCGCAGCCGCTCGACCGGGAATACACCGATTCGATCGTCAAAAATACGACCGACAAAATGTTCCTTACGGAACTGGTCGATCATCTTCCGTCGTCCGCGAAGGTGCCGAGTCCGGCGAAGGTTCTTGGTTATCCGATAGGAACCCCGAACAAGCTGACGTACACCGCGGATCAATATCGTTACTATCGTGCGCTCGAAAAGGCATCGCCGCGCGTTCGTACCTTTATCTCCCCCGAGAAAAGCGAACAAGGCCGGGAGCAGATGCTTATCGTCGTTTCCGATGAGGCGAACCTCGCGAAATTAAATCGTTACAAAGCGATCACGGCCAAGCTCGCCGATCCGCGCGCGATCGACGACGAAGTTGCGAAGCAACTCGTCTCCGAAGGCAAGGCGATCTACTGGGCTTCGGGGTCGATCCATTCGACTGAGACCGGCTCACCCGAAATGTTGATGGAGTTGGCGTACCGTCTCGCCGTCGAGGAAACGCCATTCATACAGGAGATCCGAAAGAACGCGATCATCATGATCACGCCGACGCTCGAGGTCGACGGCCGCGACACGATGGTCGATCTTTACAACTATCGAAAGGCGAATGAAGGAAAGCGGACGCCGGGTCTGATCTATTGGGGAAAGTACGTCGCACACGACAACAACCGGGATTCGCTCGGGATGGCACTCGCACTGTCGCGAAATCAGATGGCGCACTTTCTGGATTTTCACCCGACGGTTCTGCACGACCTCCACGAGTCCGTTCCATTCCTTTACACCTCCACCGGCACCGGACCTTATAACGCGTGGCTCGACCCGATCGTGATCGACGAGTGGCAATCGCTGGCCTACTACGAGATCGAGGAGATGACGAAGCGCGGCGTACCCGGCGTTTGGACGCACGGCTTTTATGACGGATGGGCGCCGAACTATATGTTCTATGTCGCCAACGGTCACAACTCGATCGGACGTTTCTACGAAACCTTTGGCAACGGCGGCGCGGACACGCAGGTTCGCAACGTGGGTGCACAATCCGGCCGCGACTGGTTCCGTCCTAACCCGCCGCTGCCGCGTGTAAATTGGTCGCTCCGCAACAACATAAACATGCAGCAGAGCGCCATCCTGCTGGCGATGAATCTTGTCGCGAACAACAAGGAAAAGTATCTGAACAATTTCTATCTCAAGAGCAAACGCTCCGTGGCCAAGGCCCGGACCGAAGGCCCGGCGGCGTATGTTCTGCCGGCAAGTGACACCCGTCTCGTGGAGCAGGCGGAGATGCTGAATCTATTAAAGCTGCAGGGCGTGGAGATCCAGCGGCTGGATAAAGATGTCGAAATCAAAGAAGGGAAGTTCGGTGCCGGCAGCTATGTCGTGCGGATGGATCAGCCCTACTCGCGGATGGCGGATATGCTGCTCGACACGCAGTACTACAACGTCAGCGATCCCCGCCCGTACGACGACACCGG
>DATLCA010000464.1:0-2607 GCA_035526605.1 Pyrinomonadaceae bacterium
GACCTGGTAACCCCGGCTGAACTGGCGGCGTGCGACGCCGCGCAGAACGATCAGCCTTGCTACCTAGCAGGTTATGCACGGTTCCAGCAACATGGATCGCCGCAGATCCTTGCGGCCGCGAACGCTCCGGTCAATCGTGACCAGCTTTATAACTTGCCGACGGCCTACCAGGGCCCGAGAGAAGTTCGCTTCGGCCTTCGGTTCATTTTCTAATGAACCTTCTTGCATAAAGCTAGGGCCTTCCGAAATTTTCGGAAGGCCCTTTTTTTTATTCTCGCGGTCGGGATCTTGCTTATCCGGCTTTGGCCTCGAGTTCAGTCACCAACGTCTTGATATTGCCAGCATCCTTCGCCTCCGGACGAGCTTTCACGTATGACTTCAATTCCTTTACCGCCTCCTTGTAGCGTTTGAGGTCGGCGTAGAGGAGTCCGAGCTCGCGACGAATCTCGGGCATGGAATCGCCATACAGCTCCTTGGCCTTTGACAGCTGCTTCTCCGCCGCCTCGTACTTTGCCGTCCTCTGAAGCAAGACCCCGCTTAGCAGCATCCCCTCCGGAAACGCGCCGTTGATTTCCAGTGCCTTGTCGATCGCGACAAGGGCTTCCGGATATTTTTTTTGAGAATAAAGAGAGTAGGCGAGCCCGTGCCACGACTGAGTACTGCGTTCGTTAACTCCGGTTGCGAGTGAAAGCAACACCTGCGCCGCTTCGAAATAACCAGCCTTCAAATACTCGGTTCCCAGAAGCTCGAGGGCCGCAAAATATTTTGGGAAGATCTCGATCGATGCTTTAAGCGCGGCGTAGGCTTCCTTCGACCGCTTCTCTTTTAGATCGACCACCGCCGAGTCATAAAGTTTCTTCGCCTCGGGGGGAACTTCCTGGACGAATACGGAGCCGGCCGCTCCCCCAGTCGCGCCCCGGCGAAGACGGAGGTAGAAATCGCGCTGCTCATTAGTCGTTCCCGAAATCCGATCGTCGCCGCTGCCCGTGCCTCGGGAAAAATTGACGATCTCGATCTCCTGTTCCTGTTCTTCATAATCCGTCGCAAACGGAAGAACCCGAACCTTGAACCGGCCCGCCGGCACCCTGTAAAAGAAAAACCGACCCGACGAATTAGTTCTTATTCGCTGCATGGTCCGCGAAAAGTCGTCGAGCAACTCGACCTGGACGTCGGGCACGGGCCTCCGGTCGACGCCGAAGACGTGTCCGCTGATACTGTTTCCCTGGCCGAACGCGGCCGCTGAGGAAATGAGAAACAACGTCGCGAACAAACTCGCAATAAACACTTCGCGTCGAAACAGAAATACTTTCAACCTGTCGATTTTCATTTCATTGTCCTCTCTGATGATGTGCCTGGTAATTATAACTCGTTCAGGTTTTGATCAAACCGAATATCGCTTTCGCGGTGGTGGCCGCCGTTCCCACAGCGGTGCTGAGCGTCGGTGAGCACCGGTTTGCGACGTCACCGACCGCGTATATGTTCGGACAACTCGTCCGGCCCAAGTGGTCCACCCAGACATATCCGAATTCGTCGACTTCCAGTGATTGGCGAACGAGTTCGGAGTTCGGCTCGACACCGACGCGGATCAAAACTGCATCGACGGGCTCATCCCACGTTCGTCCTGACGAATCCGCCAGCGCCACGGCTTCTACAAATGAATCGCCGGCGATCCGCGTGGCAACGGTTTCGGGCATGAGCTTTACATTTCCCAGTCGCACTGCGGCGTCGACGAATGTGGTTCGTGCGGACGGATGAGCCCGGCGGTAAGCGACGGAAACAGATGCCGCGAATTCGGAAAGGAGCAAAGCATTTTCAAATGCAGCGTCCCCACCGCCGATTATCAACACGCGCTTTCCGGACATGAGATGTTTGTCTCGCGCACCCGATTCGACAATTCCTTTGCCTCGAAACTGAAGCTCACCGGGAATGTCCAGAGTGCGACGTCGCACGCCGGTTGCAAGAATGATCGCCCTGCAGCGCAGGCTTTCGCGAAGCGGCTCGTCCAGATGGACTTCCAACCTTTGAACATCCACCGCCGTTGCTTTGGTTCCGCTCCTCCGCACAAAGTTGCGCGAGCGCACAGATTCCTCGAACCGCGACAACATCTCAGTGCCGTTTGCCGCCGCGAGTCCGAGATAATTTTGGATCGGGTTATATATGGAATGGAGCTGCCCGCCGTACGAGCTTTCCTGTTCGAGCAGGACCGAAGACAAGCCGAGCTCGTCGCACCAAAGAGCCGCGGAAAGCCCGGCGGGCCCGCCCCCGATCACGACCACGTCAGCTGTACTGTCCGCCTGATCCGTCACTCAATTACGATGTTTGGATTACGTTTTTTTGTCAATAACGAGTGCCGTTTTTTGTCAGAACCCCGCGTTTCCGAAGCTGAACAGATCGTCACGCGACTTCACCTAAATCACTTTTGGTTCAGATTTTATCGGGCTTCAGGCCGCTGACTCGTCTTGGAAAATATCCGCCGCCGCTGGCATTTGTTTTGCTAGTGCGGTTCAGTTGTGGTTGCGCTCGATTCGTTGGAGCGCCTGTCACTCAACCGCGCAGCGTCACGAACCAGCCGTCTCCTTCACCAATATGAGATTAGAAATTGATACG
>DATLCA010000465.1:0-3589 GCA_035526605.1 Pyrinomonadaceae bacterium
CGAGATGGTCGAACGCCAGGAGCCGATCGTCTGGGACATCCTCGAAGAAGTTATTCGTGAGCATCCGGTACTTCTGAACCGTGCTCCGACGCTTCACCGTTTGGGTATTCAGGCTTTCGAACCGGTTCTGGTTGAAGGTAAGGCGATCAAGATCCACCCGCTCGTCTGTACGGCGTTCAACGCCGACTTCGACGGCGATCAGATGGCGGTGCATATACCGCTTTCGGCCGAAGCGCAGATCGAAGCGAGCGTGTTAATGCTTGCGTCGAACAACCTGCTTTCGCCGGCGAGCGGCCAGCCGATCACGGTTCCTTCGCAGGATATCGTTCTCGGATGTTATTACCTCACGCTCGGGCGTGATGAGATGAAGGGTGACGGGAAAACTTTCGGCTCGATCGAAGAAGTTCTGCTGGCACTCGACGCCGCCGTGATCGAAACGCAGACCAAGATCCGCCTCCGATGGCGTGGTGATCTGCTCGACCTGGCGACCGAACATCATAATCAGGATGTTCTACGTGCGACGGCTCGCAACGTCGATCGCGTGATCGATACCACAGCCGGCCGCGTGATCCTGAACGAACGCTTGACGCGTGACGGTTTGCCGTTCGTCAACGGAACCTTGAAGAAGAAAGGATTGCAGTCGCTGGTCAGCTATTCTCATTTGAAACTCGGTCACGAAGCGACCGTGCTTCTGCTCGACGATCTAAAAGCCATGGGCTTCCTGTACGCGACGAGGTCGGGCATGTCGATCGGTATCGACGACATGGTCACGCCAAAGAGCAAACAGGGAATCATCGAGGATGCTCGTAAGGAAGTCGACAAGCTTCAGAAGCAGTACGAAGAAGCGACGATGACGAACATGGAACGCGAGAACAAGGTTACGGCCATCTGGTCGGAAGTTACCGATCGCGTTGCGAAAGAAATGTTCAAGGCGATGCACACTCGTGAAGCCGAACGTAAGGAACTCAATCCGATCCTCGTCATGGCCGACTCGGGTGCTCGTGGTTCGGACGCACAGATTCGTCAGCTCGCCGGTATGCGCGGACTGATGGCGAAACCGTCCGGTGAGATCATCGAGACGCCGATCGTCGCGAACTTCCGCGAAGGCCTGAACGTGCTGCAGTACTTCATCTCGACGCACGGTGCTCGAAAGGGTCTGGCCGATACGGCTTTGAAAACCGCCGACTCGGGTTACCTGACGCGTCGTCTCGTCGACGTCGCACAGGACGTGATCGTATCCGAACAGGATTGCGGAACACTCCGTGGTGTTTGGGCGGAAGCGATCATCCGGAACGGTGAAGAAGTGGAATCCCTCCGCGATCGAATCGTCGGTTGTACATCGCTCGACGACATCATCGATCCGGTTGAAGGTACGACCATCGTTACCGCGAACACCGAGATCAACGAAGACCTCGCTGCTGAGGTTCAGCTTTCCGGTATCCAGAAAGTTCGGCTGCGTTCCGCACTCACGTGCGAAAGCCGCCGCGGGATCTGCGTGAAATGTTACGGCCGCAACCTCGCGACCGGCAACACGGTGGAGATCGGCGAAGCCGTCGGCGTCATCGCTGCACAATCGATCGGTGAACCGGGAACTCAGTTGACCATGCGTACGTTCCACGTCGGTGGTACTGCCCGTCTCGAACAGGAGACGAAGCACATCGCCGCGATGGACGGAACAGTTAAGTATCTCGACGACCTGAAGGTGATCAGAAACCGTAACAAGGAACTGATCTCGCTCAAGCGTCAGTCCGAGATCGCACTCGAAGACGAACGCGGCCGCGAGGTTGCTCGCTACCAGGTCGTTTACGGTGCACAGCTTCACGTCAAGGACGGTCAGAAAGTTAAGGAAGACGACATCCTGGTTACGTGGGATCCGTTCACGTTCGCCATCCTGACCGAGGTCAAGGGAACCGTTAAGTTCCAGGACCTGAAGGAAGGAAAGACGGTCGAAGAGGACATCGATAAGGTAACCGGTCAGAAGCGTCTCGTGGTTAAGGACTCGGATGAAAAGAATCAGCCGCGTCTCGAGATCAGGGAAGGCAACAAGACGCTGAAGACTTACCAGATGCCGATCCGGGCAAACCTGATGGTCGAGGACCAGCAGAACGTTATGCCTGGTGACGTGATCGCGAAGATCCCGCGTGAGACGACCAAGACGAAAGACATCGTCGGGGGTCTGCCGCGTGTGGTTGAATTGTTCGAAGCTCGCCGTCCGGGTGAAACCGCGATGATGTCGGAGATCAACGGAATCGTAAGATTCGGTCCGATCTCGAAGGGTAAACGCAAGATCGTCGTTACGGGTGACGACGGTGCGGAACGCGAGTACGACATCCCGCGCGGAACACACATCAACGTGCAGGAAGAAGATCGCGTCCGAGCCGGCGAGCCTTTGATGGACGGACCGCTCAACCCGCACGATATTCTGCGTGTTCTCGGAACCAGTGCGTTGCAGAACTATCTGGTGAATGAGATCCAGGAAGTCTATCGTCTGCAGGGCGTGAACATCAACGACAAGCACATCGAGGTCATCGTACGTCAGATGCTCCGATGGGTGAAGATCAAGGAAGTCGGCGATACCGAGTTCCTGATGGAAGAGCAGGTCGACCGTTTCCGTTACGAAGACGAAAATCGTCGCGTTGCGGACGAAGGCGGGAAGACATCTGTTGGCGAGCCGCTGCTGCTCGGAATTACGAAGGCGTCACTTTCGACAGACTCGTTTATTTCGGCAGCGTCGTTCCAGGAAACGACACGCGTTCTTACCGAAGCCGCGATCTCGGGCCGCATCGATTATCTTCGAGGCCTGAAGGAGAACGTCATCATGGGACGCCTGATCCCGGCGGGAACCGGTATGAAGTATTACCGTAACGTTAAGGTGGCCGCGGACGCGACCGAAAACCGAAAGGTCGAGGACGAGTTTGATGAGTTAGCCGAGCTTCGCGGAGGAATCGATATCCCCGTTTTGGCCAGCGTTCCGGGTGTGGACACGGACGAAGGTTACGACGAGGCGGAAGAAACACTCGACGATCTCAGTCTGGAAGAGGAAGAGGTTTTCGACGACACGGTTCAACCGGGACTTGTCGATATCGTGGATGCGGACGAAGACTTTTAATCGATCGCCAACTCAATTGGAACGGAAAAGGCCGAGCAAACATGTTCGGCCTTTTTTTTATGCTAACTATATTCGGGCTGAGCGGGACGGTTGAGCGCTATTACATTTCTGACCGGCGTGATTGCTATCGGCGACGTCATCGCGCCTGTCGGCTTTTTTGTCGGATTCATGACACTCCATAGGAAGCCGCAAGGGTGCGAAGTAGATTTAGGATTTGAAAGAATTACTACGCCGCCGCTGGTGCTCGGATTGTTAGCGAGGGCGTCCAGGTAAATTCCCACCGCACCTTTGGTGCGGAATTTTACCCAAACATCCTTCATCCGCCCAACTTACCTTTCTCGCAGGAAACTCCTTGTTTTCCGCGGAGTCTTGTGCGATAGTCAGCAAACATTGCTATCTTGTTTTCGCCCACGCACCACCCGAATTTGTAGATTGTTCTGTCTGCCCGAGACTGTGTTCTCGAAGACTATCAAAAGGAGA
>DATLCA010000466.1:0-2505 GCA_035526605.1 Pyrinomonadaceae bacterium
AGAGCGGAAAGAAAGTCACCTTTCGCCGTTCGAGCTCCATCACGTCGAAACGCCGGACCGTTCGGCCATTCTCATTCACGAACCGGGCGAACATGACGACGGCTCCCACCTCGATGAGCTGAGGGTTGCGGCCGGTGACGATGCGAAACATAAAGCCCGTCTTGTCGCGATACGGCGCGATAACCGCGACCTTGCTGAACACTATTCTTGCCGTCGGCCGAGCAAAACGCGCGAACACTACACCTGTTATGAGAGCGTTCGCGAGCAGGCTGTAATACGATTCGATCGTCACGAGCAAATTCGCGCCGATGCCGATCGGATGGATCGTCCCGTAACCGATCGTCGCGAATGTCTGCACGCTGAAGAAAAATCCGCGCACGAAAAGATCATCCATCGGCGTAGCGGATGTGTCGACGAGCGACTGAGCTCCGAACGACGCATAGAGAAGTCCGAAAAAGATGTTGCTGAAAAAATAAAGAAGCAGAACAAGACCGAGGAAGGTGCTCCACGACATCGAAAGCAGCGTGTGATACGCATTGAGCGACGTCAAAACACTAACGCCCGTCCGCTGCACGTTGAAGGTACCGTCCGGGTTGAGCAACCGCTGCCTGCTTTGTCCTGCGACGACGGAGCCGAATCCGAGATCGCGGTCAACCTCGGTTTCAGGCGCACCTATCGGCCGTGCATTTTCGTTGAGGGTTTCGTCCGTCACTTTATTGCGAAATTATATCCACGCGATAAGATGAATGTAAAAGCAGAATGACTGAAGCGACCCAGGCCGACAACCTACCGCCCAAGCTCCGCCGCGACGCCAACGGCGCGATCGAAAACAATTCGCTCGCCGATGTGGTTGAGTGGTTCCTCAATTTCGATGAGCGAACCGCGCGGATGCGCCACCCTTACACGGAAGAGTTGTTTCAATGGAAACAGCACGACGATGTCGAGAACGGTGTCGGCGTTTATCCGTTCGAGAACGCTGAGGCGCGATTCGCGATCGGCGTGTTTCAGGCGCTTCAGGAAAACAATTCGGAACCGCTGCTCGGGTTATGGCTGTCGGATGTACTGGCCGCGTTGCACGAGGCCCGCGAGACGAAGATCGAGATTACGGAAGCAAACAAACTCGACCAAGATCCGAACATGCTCGCCGTCGAAAAGGCGGAGAAGCTGACAACGAACGCGGAGCGGCGCCTTTATCTGACGAGCTGCTGGCTTGAGCAATTGTGCACCGCAGAGGCCCGCGTGCTCGGCTGGGTGTATCAGGAGATCTACGGCCGGCCATATACGCCGGCGTCGTAGCTCGCCGAGTGAACCTTTTCCCGACTCGGGCATCTAATCCTTCGCCGGGTCAATAAATCATTCGATGTACAGACTCATCTTTCTTCTAGCGCTCGCAACGCCGCTGATGGTGAGCGCACAGTCCACCCCACTTCAATTCGGTCACCGCGGGAGCATAGTGGAAATCAAGTTCAGCCCCGACGGCACCAGGCTCTTGTCGTACTCTTCCGGCAACCAAGACCTATGTCTGTGGGAGGTTGGAACTGGACAACTTCTGTGGAAGCGACCGATCTCTTTCATCCAGAAGGCCGACGAATATTACACCCTCAATGCCTTGGCATGGAGTTCGGATCAGCAGTTAATCGCGACCGGAAGTGCGAACGGCACTGTGCAATTGTGGGAGGCAGGGACCGGAAAGTTCATTTGGCGCTCAGACGTGTTCGACGCGCAAATATCTTCTGTAGAGTTTAGCCCCGATACGAAAAGAATAGCGGCGACCGCGATTTCGACCGAGAGCGGATCCGTTAATTTGATTCGCGTATCGGACGGAACGATCGAGAAAACCTTTGCGGGCTCGGCCTGTACTGGAATTGCAATCGCCTTTATGGGCGAAGAACTGAAAGTAGGAAATCTCGACGGGAATATTTCCGGCTGGAATCTGGTCACCGGAAAGGAACTTGCCGGCCGGTCAAACACTTGCGCAGAGATGAGATCTTACGACTGGGACGCCTCGTACAGTGGGAACCTTGGCCTGGTCGTCAAGAGGACAGCTACCGATGTAGTGATCAGGAATACGGTCACCAATACAATCCTAAAAACCGTGCGGCCGAATGACAATAAGGTACGTTCGGTCGTTAGTCGCGACGGCGGTAAAGCGGTAATCAGCGAGTACGGCGGGCTTCGCTACGTTGATACAAAAACACTGGATGAGCGGATGATCGAGAGATGTGGAAGCGGGAACTCATTCGACTTGACCTATGACGGCGATCTTCTTGGCCAGATATGCGACGGTTACAGTACCGCGATTAGAATTACGCAAGTCGGAGACGGAAAGGTCTGGTACCTGGACGCCCACCCAGGTTACGTACAAAGCATGTCGTACAGCCCCGATGGCTCGCAACTTACGCTCGCCGGAAATGACGGGAACATTTATTTTTTCGATCCGCTAAGCCATGGGCTTACAAGATCGATCAAGGCAAGTGCTGGGCGAATAACCGCAATTGCGTTTAC
>DATLCA010000467.1:0-1230 GCA_035526605.1 Pyrinomonadaceae bacterium
CGTCCGTCGGCGGTGATCGAGTACTCGGTGAGCGGCGTGCGTCCCCTGAACGATTTCTCGCAGACAAGATAGCCGGCGTCCTCGAGCTTTCGAGCGTGAACGCTGATGTTGCCGTCGGTCGTATTCAGAAGATTTTTCAGATCCGAAAAACTAAGCTTCTCGTTCGCGGCGAGGGCGCTGATCATCCCCAGTCGGGTTCGATCATGAATGATCTTGTCGAGCGATTCGGATACCTGACCCGCGGCTTTTGCGACCCGCAACGGCTGCGGATTATCATCGCTTTTCCTTATTGCTGCTTTCCTCGCCATACTCGATTTCCTTCCCAAAGTTTCGCCTCGTTTTCGCGTTTTTTTAGGCAAATTTCTCTACCCGCCGTATCTCCGAGCAATGATCAGCCCAAAAATCACATGTACCAGTCCAAAGCTCGTACCCATCAAAATATTTCCGTAGCTCGCGGGTAAAGCGAACGCGATCGCACCGATCGCGATGAAGATCCACCCCATCACCGGAACCACGCGGACCGAAAATGCCCCGCCTGTAACAACAGCAGCCCCGTACAAAAGCATCCAGACCGGGGCCATAATTTCGTAATGCTCAAACCGCCAGAGGCCGAGAGTGATGACGACGCCGCAAACGAGCGGCGGCGCAAATCCGAACGCAAATTTTCTCGCGGGAGCGGAGACGAGCGAGACTTTAGCGATCTTGGACTTCTGCCACATCGCGAGCACGCCGATCGCAAACGCCAGGAAAGCCTCGGTCAGCCAGACGATGAGCCAGTCGCGAAGGTATATCTGCTGCGACGCGATATACGCGGCGGCAATCGCGGTCACTCCCATCAGGGCGCCGCCATAACCCGGAACCGCCGTGAAGTGCGTCGACCGCTCCATCGTCTCGCGGATGAACTTTAGATTGTCGGCGGCGCGGTCGCTAAGCGTTACCGGCTCCTGCTCCGAGTTGTTTTTTTGAATGGCGTGGAGTTTTCCCATTGATAGGAAAATAAGCTAAATAGTATTTGATGTCAAGTACTTTGTATTGCAAAGCGGCTGGGCTGCAAAGTCGCGGCTTCCGAAACGACTAACCGCGCGAGGCGGTCGTGGTTTGTTCGAGCTTCGCCCTTATGCAGCCAGGAATCCTGCGGACCGCTAGCGGCTAACGTCCCTTAGCTTTCTCTTTTGCGTTCATTATGTCGCCGTAGTTTTCGAGCGGCGGCGCGGAAGGATCTGCGACGGA